>JAAYTL010000071.1 GCA_012518035.1 Tissierellia bacterium
AGTCCGAAGAAATCATCTCCAAGCACTTCGCTCGACTTGCATGTGTTAGGCACGCCGCCAGCGTTCGTCCTGAGCCAGGATCAAACTCTCATTTAAAAGTTTGATGTTAGCTCATCTTTTGCTGACTATTTTTTTTAGTCTTTGAATCGACAAGGACTTATTGTCCTTTTGTCTTTTGGTTTGTTCAAAGTATCTCACACTGTTTAATTATCTAGGTTCATGCTCACCTTGTGAGCTTTAGTCTTTTGCCTCTCAGCAAGCGACTTTTATAGTCTAACAAATTTCAAAAGATTTGTCAACTACTTTTTTTACTTTTTGTTGGCTGCTTGTGAAACTCAGAAGAGCCAACCTTTACTATGATACATACTTTTACTTTATAAGTCAAGTCTTTTTTGTCTTATATTAAAGAATGTATCTTATACATCAGCCTCTTATTGGCTGGGAAATTATATTACCACAAAATTTGACATGAGTCAAGCGTTTAGAAAAAAATAAAAGATGGTACAATTATCCAGTACCATCCTTGTGTATTTATGATATATTAGAAAACTTGTTTAATCATTTAAAGGCTTCATAGTTGGGAATAGAAGAACATCCCTTATACTGGCCTGATTGGTTAATAGTATGACTAACCTATCTATACCAATACCCAATCCTCCTGTAGGTGGAAGCCCTACCTCTATGGCATTTATAAAGTCTTCATCCATAGGATGAGCCTCATCATCACCTAGGCTTTTTTGTCTTACTTGTTCTTCAAATCTTTGCCTTTGATCAATTGGATCATTTAACTCTGAGAAAGCATTAGCTATTTCCCATGTATTTATAAAGGCTTCAAACCTATTTGTCTTTCTTGGATCCTCAGGGTTTCTCTTTGCTAATGGAGATACCTCAACTGGGTGACCCGTAATGAATGTTGGTTGAACCAAGTGCTGTTCACAGAATTCTTCAAAGAACTCATTGATGATATGGCCTCTTGTCATACCTTCCTTAATTTCTATGCCCTTGCCCTTTGCAACAGCTATTGCTTCTTCATCAGTGTCAATAGTAGAGAAGTCTACTCCTGTATACTCCTTAACTGCTTCAGCCATATCTATCCTTTTCCAAGGTGGTGTAAGATCTATTTCTTGACCTTGGTAATTTATCTTTAATGTTCCTAGAGTTTTTTCAGCTACATAGGATACAAGGTTCTCGGTTAATTCCATCATATCCTCATAATCAGCATAGGCCTGGTACAGCTCAATACTGGTAAACTCAGGGTTATGTTTAGGACTCATACCCTCATTTCTAAACATCCTACCCATCTCATAGACCTTTTCAAAGCCACCAACTATAAGCCTCTTTAGATATAGCTCGTTAGCAATCCTTAAATACATATCTATATCAAGAGTGTTATGGTGGGTTACAAAGGGTCTAGCATTGGCTCCACCAGCAATTGTACTTAGTATAGGAGTTTCCACTTCAAGAAAATCCCTGGCATCTAGATATTCCCTTATGGCCTTAATCATCTTGGTCCTAAGTATAAAGGTTTCCTTGACTTCTGGATTGACTATTAAGTCTACATATCTTTGCCTGTATCTTAAGTCCTGGTCCTTAAGTCCATGGAACTTTTCTGGTAGGACCTGCAAGGACTTACTCATTAATATGATTTCCTTAGCCCTGATGGAAATCTCTCCAGCCTTGGTTTTGAAGACTTCTCCTATTACTCCTATAATATCACCTATATCATACAGGGACAGTTCCTTATAGGCCTCTTCTCCCACGGTATTATATCTTACAAATAATTGAATCTTGCCCTTGCTATCTTGAAGGTCTAGGAAGCTTACCTTGCCGTGCCCCCTTCTTGACATGATTCTTCCAGCTATGGCTACTTCTTTTTCCTCTAGCTCTTCAAAATTCTCCTTAATATCTACACTATGATGAGTGTATTCAAATTTTTCAACTAAAAAAGGGTCCTTGCCCTTATTTTTTAGTTCCTTTAATTTTTCGCGTCTCATCAGTAGCAATTCATTCAAATTTTGTTCTGTATCGGACATTATATTTCCTCCTTGGTTTAAGGCAACCTACCTCGCTATGTTTACTATCTCGTACTTAATTACTCCGTCTGGCACATTTACTTCTACTATTTCTCCTATTTTATAACCGAGCAAGGCGCTTCCCAGGGGTGATTCATTGGATATACGTCCTTCATAAGGGTCTGCCTCTGCAGAACCAACTATTACATACTCCATCTCTTCATCAAATTCTAAGTCTTTAACTACCACCTTAGAACCAACGCTAACCTTGTCAGTTGTGATTTGATCTTCATCTATTATCTTAGCATTCCTCAACATATTTTCAAGCTTTGCTATTCTTTCTTCTAATTGTGCCTGTTCATTCTTAGCTTGATCGTATTCTGAATTCTCACTAATGTCACCAAAGTTTAAGGCTACCTTTATTCTTTCAGCTATTTCTTTTCTTTTTACAGATTTTAATTCGTTTAATTCTTCTTCTATTTTTACTAATCCCTCTGCAGTTAAAAATACCTGTTTTTCTGCCATCAATTCCCCTCTCCCTTTCGTCTGCTATTCTTATTATTATAATAAAATTAAAAAAGCAATCCTGCCCTCTTAAACAGGTTACCCCCGTATATGCAAGATATTATAATCAAGGTGGCCCATATTGTCAAGACTTTAATATCCACCTTTTATTATTGGGTTTTGATTTATGAATTCATCCATTGTTAATAGGCTTTCACCCTTATAGATTCTCTTATATTTCCTGCACTCCCCATGGAAAAGGCACTCATATAAGCTTGAGTTAATTTCTTCAGAAATCCAAGGGTTTTCAGCCAGTCCCAAACCTTTTATTTCAAGACTTATATCCCCTATGACGTATCTATTGGCCTTTTCAAATAATTTTCGTCCTCCGAAATCAAGAATAATGGTCCTATTATTTATCTTATCGACATCTATTATGGTTTTATTTAGGACATTTATTACCAACCCATACCTATTCAAGGAAATATTTTTGCCTTGGGGAAGGTAGACGGAAATCCCTGTACTTTCTAAAACTTCTTCATAGAGGTTTTCCCCCTCTTGCTCATCCAAGCCTAAAACCGAGATAAACCTAAACTCACTTGAAATCTCATCAATAAGTTTAAGGCAGAGACTCCTATCCTCTGATATTATGAGGACTTCTTCCTCCCTTAAATTCCTCCTAAACTTCTCCACCAAGTCTTCTACTATATAGGAGATATTGTATAACCTAATATCCATTCCTTCTGGGCCTTTTAGGGACAATTCCTTCTCAATCTTCTTCCTAATTTCCCATGGAAGATCTTCCTCAATATAGATCCAGGTGAATTCTCCTTCCATAAGCTTTTTGATGCTATTGATATAATGGCCTAGGTCATCTTCATCCTTATAATTTAGGGGTTTAAGATTTATCCCAAATATATGGCCAACTGGTCTATCATCAATAATAATCTCTTGGAGTCTTTTCTCCTTATATTCAGGTATAAATAGTTTAAAAAGGTATTTATTTATTCCTCGTTCTAAGAATTGCCTATATTTATATGGTTTAATTATATATACAAGTCCTATGAAATCACCCCCATATCTGATTTTTACATTATATGATATGGGGTGGGTTCATATGAGCTTAATTAACAATATTATCCCTGTATTGTAGGAGAACTTCTTTAACCTGGTCTTTGTCTTGAATCTGGTTAATCATGTTTTTAACCTGGTTAGAGTCCTTCAGCCCCTTTAGATACCAGGAAATATGCTTTCTCATCTCTCTAACTCCAACCCTATCCCCCTTATGGTCACATGTCATATCCAGTTGCCTAATGGCTAGATAAATCCTATCCTGGACGGTGGGTAGGAAATCTTCCTTTCCATTCATTAGGTTTAGTATTCTCTTAAATAACCAAGGATTTCCCATAGCTCCTCTACCTATGGCTACACCATCACAACCGGTAAGTTTAAGCATATTGATTGCATCTTCAGGTTGAAAGATATCACCATTCCCAATTACAGGTATATTGACACTCTCCTTTACCTGTCTTATATAGTCCCAGTCTGCCTCACCTGAATAAAACATATTTCTAGTCCTTCCATGGATTGTTATAGCACTTACTCCCTCTTCTTCTGCTATCTTAGCTATTTCAATCCCATTGATGCTTTTATCATCCCAGCCCTTCCTGAATTTTATAGTTAAGGGCTTGTTGGATACCTTGGCTACTGCTCTTATAATCTCCCTTACAAGTTTAGGGTTTTTCATCAGGGCAGATCCATCATTGTTTTTTACAATCTTGGGAGCAGGACATCCCATATTGATATCTATAATGTCGATATCATCTCTTTTATTTAGATGGTTTTCCACAATATGGGACATGATTTTGGGGTCTGAGCCAAATATCTGCATGGCCACCGGTCTTTCCCTAGGATCTGTCAAGGAGATTTGCTCAGTTTTATCGTCCCCATAATACATGCCCTTGGCACTAACCATTTCTGTAAAGACCAATCCTGCCCCCATTTCCTTGCAGATTATTCTAAAGGAAAGGTCAGTAATTCCAGCCATGGGTGCTAATATTATATTGTTGGATAATTCAATGTTTCCAATTCTCATAGTCCACCTCTTCCTCTGTTAGCTACCTCCTGCACCAACTATTTATGAAGAGACTCATAAATCGGGTTAGGTCATAAAATAGAAGAGATAAGTAGGGCGTCCTACTTATCTTTTCTGTTTCTTTCATATATAATTCTTAAGCCGTCCAAAGTCAATAGCTTATCAATTTTCTTTATATATTTGCTTTCGCTTCCTATCAGGCCCGAGAAGCCTCCAGTAGCGATTACCTTTATAGTTTCTCTATTAGGAGATAATTCATTCATCATATTTTCTAAAATATAATCAACTAAACCTATATATCCATACACCAGACCTGCCTGCATGCTATTTACGGTATTCTTCCCGATAACCCTATCCGGTCTTGCGATTTCAACCTTTGGTAATTTTGCTGTTCTCAAGAATAGGGCTTCTGAGGAGATGCTGATTCCTGGGGCTATGGCTCCTCCCAAATAATCCCCATTAGCAGACACAGCATCAAAGGTTATAGCTGTTCCAAAATCTACTATAATCAAGGGTCCTCCATATTTTTCGTATCCAGCTACAGCATTTACTATCCTATCAGCACCAACTTCTTTGGGGTTATCATACTTAATATCCATGCCTGTTTTTACTCCAGGTCCTACTACAACAGGCTCGATATCAAAATACTTGATACACATGGCTGATAAGGTATGCATCAAGGGTGGTACCACTGAGGAAATTATTATGTCACTTATGTCATCATGTTCTAGCCCATTATATCTAAAGATCTGCTCGAATATAAGGCCATATTCATCAGAGGTTCTACTCTTCTCGGATGCAATTCTCCAATTATTCATTAACTCTTTATCCTTATAGACACCAAACACTATATTGGTATTTCCCACATCTATTACCAGTAACAATTTCTCACCTTCTATCTTCTTTCCTTAAGCTTTAGGGCCCCTAGTACACTTGTCACAATAATAATTGCAATTATAGTCTCTGGTATTCCATTTGTAAGGGCTATGCCAAAGATGGTCTTCCTTGCAGCGCTTATATCTAGGCCCAATCCTGCTACAAACTTTTCAGCATATAAAAAATATATTGAAGATAGAACACCTATGGTATTGGTCAAGGTCCCAACTATTGTTGCAATTACAAGGTCCAAGGATCTATTATTAAGCCTTTCTGCAGTAAAATAACCCACTATCAAGACGATAGCTATTAATAATACGTTCATCAAGATAAGCAAAATACCGTCGTCATTTCTGATGTTTTGATATATTCCATAGCTCAAATAGGCCAAAATAAACAGCCATATAAGGTTTAATAGACCTATGGTACCCTTGTTACCTAGCTTCTTAACCCCCACATAAGCATAATAGGATGTTATCCCTATCAAGACCCGTGGTAGCACAGATACTATCGGGTTATAGAAGACAATGGATACAGGCGTTGGGTTGGTGATTGCCTGAAATATACTAAAAAGTCCAAAGAGCAGGCCAACAACCCCTCCAACTAAAGGTCCTTCTACAATGGCAGCTATGATGACCGGTATATGCATTATGGTGGCCCTTGTAGGCCCAACAGGTATAAAACCCAAAGGAGTCATACCCAGTACAATGGTTATGGCGCCAAAAATGGCAATAATAACCATCCTTCTTACATTTAAAACTTTTTCACTTTTCATAAGATACCTCCGTTCTAGCTCCTCCTGGATGCTAGTCGATTTTTAAATTTATTTCCTTGCTATCTGTCCCACTCACAAAGGATGTGGGCATTTACACCAAAACCATTATAAATAAGAGTTGAGTCCTAGTCAAGGTTTTATTATAAATCTCTATAACTTACCAATCCATCATATCCCTTAGAATGAACAATAGCATTGCTGATAGCTTGGGACATGACCTCTGCAGCAAGGGTACCTATTAAACTTATATCTTCTTTAACCTTGTTGGTTGCCATGGTAAATATGGTATCCCCATCGTACATGGTATGGATGGGATTTATGGACCTGGCAAATCCGTTATGGGCCATTTGGGCAACCTTATTACCTTCTGCCTTGGTCAAGATGGCATTGGTGGCGATTACTCCAATAGTAGTATTTTTCAAAAATGGATTGGTTTGACTATACATATTCTTTAATATTTCCATGGTATTTAGCATCTTCTTGTTAGCATAATCATATACTCCCGCCAGTTGCTTGTTGGATTTGTAGTCATAAACATCTCCAAAACTATTTACTACTACCAAGGCTGAAACCTTTAATTGCCCAAGTTGGATAGTAGCACTACCTAGGCCAGATTTCATGACACCTTTTGGTCCTAGGATCTTTCCTACTGTGGCCCCCATGCCAGCTCCTATACAGCCTTGCCTATTTTCTGTAGGACTAGCAGCCTCGGCTGCCTCATATCCCATCTTAAAGTCAGGCCTGATTTTAAAGTCCCCTATACCTAAATCAAAGATTACAGCAGATGCCACTATGGGTACCTTGGTTACCCCTACGTCAAAACCAACTCCCTTATCCTCCAGGAATTTCATCACTCCAGATGAAGCTTCCAGCCCAAAGGCTGAGCCTCCAGATAGGACTACTGCATGGACCTTGTCCACCATGTTTTCAGCCTTAAACAAATCCGTTTCCCTGGTGCCAGGAGCAGACCCTCTAACATCTACACCACCAGTAGCCCCTTCCTCACAGATAATAACTGTGCAACCAGTCAGTGCTCCTTCAGAACTGCCATGGCCTACCTTTATCCCTTCTATGTCCGTTATATATCCATTATACATTCTTACTCCCCCTAATTACTCTTGTCTTACTATAATACCCATTATTTACCCAAATAAAGAAGAGAGTGGAAAATCCACTCTCAGCCCTTTTATTCTTCCTTATTATCTTCTTCATCTATGGAATCTACAGGTTCTTCCTCTGTTTCCTCAGTTTCTTCTACTGTTTCTGGCTCTTCTAAATTCCCTTCTTCTGATTCCATATCCTTTGTAGCTTCAAGGGACTTATCTTCATCCTCTAAAGTCTCTATAGCTTCTTCAGGCTTATCATTTTCTTCCACTTTTCTGATTTCCTCACCCCGGAAGACTGCCTCAAATTCCTTGGCATCTATGGTCTCATATTCAAGTAAGGCCTCTGCAATCCTATGGAGGATATCCATGTTCTCACTAATGAGTTTCTCTGCCTTATGATAGGCACTATCGATGATTTTTCTCATCTCTCTATCTATGGTAGCTGCTACTTCTTCTGAATAACTCCTACCGCTAGCAAAGTCCCTACCTAAGAAGACCTCTTCTTCATCTGTACCATAACTCATAGGTCCTAGGACATCATTCATCCCATACTTGGTAACCATCTTCCTGGCAATTTTGGTAGCCCTTTCAATATCATTCTGGGCCCCAGTACTTATATCCCCTAGGACTAGGGCTTCTGCAACCCTACCACCAAGTAGTGAAGCCAACCTATCCTCCATTTGGCTCTTGGTAATGTAGTTTACATCTTCTTCAGGTATATAGGCAGTAAATCCACCGGCCATTCCCCTAGGTATTATGGTAATAAGATGTACTGGGTCCATCCCAGGGATCAATCTAGAGGTCAAGGCGTGGCCTGCCTCATGGTAGGCTGTAAGCTTTCTTTCCTTCTCACTAACCACCCTACTCTTCTTTTCAGGTCCAGCTTGGACCTTGATTGAAGCTTCCTCTATTAAATGCATAGGGATAGATTTAAAATTATATCTGGCTGATAAGAGGGCAGCCTCATTTACTAGGTTTTCCAGATCTGCAGGAGTAAATCCTGGTGTTCTTTTGGCTATTACCTTAAGATCTACATCATCAGCCAAGGGTTTATTCTTAGTATGGACTTTAAGGATTTCTTCCCTTCCCCTAATGTCAGGAAGTCCTACATAAATAGTTCTGTCAAATCTTCCAGGTCTTAAGAGGGCTGGGTCTAGGATATCCGGCCTATTGGTGGCAGCCATTATGATTATTCCTTCATTGGTTCCGAAGCCATCCATCTCCACCAAAAGCTGGTTGAGGGTCTGCTCCCTTTCATCATGGCCTCCGCCCATTCCTGCCCCTCTTCTTCTACCTACTGCATCAATCTCATCTATAAATATTA
>JAAYTL010000072.1 GCA_012518035.1 Tissierellia bacterium
CTTTGGAAGTATCATATCAATAGGGCTCATTTTATTTTAAATATTCTTTTTTAAGTTCCATCCTCATGGTCATGTTGGGGTCTACTATCTGACAAACCCTCAAATCTCCCACCAAGGATAGCAGCATACCTGCCTGATGTAGATTTAAATCGGTTTTCTTAACGATTAAGTCAACCATATTATTAATGGCTAGGTCACTGGCCTCCTCCATGGTCTCCCTAGAAGCTAGGGTCATCCACTTGTCTTCCGTTTCAATTAAAGGAAGTTTATAGTTAAAGTCCTTAAGGACTTCTACCTCTACAGTTACTTCACCAGCTATCTCAAGACCAGCCCCCATGATTTCACCATCCCCCATGGCAGCGTGTAAATCTCCTATAGCTAGTAGGGCACCTTCCACATTAACAGGAAGATATAGGCTAGCACCTTCCTTGATCATCTTACAGTCCATATTTCCACCATGGTCATGGGGTACACCTGTAGGAACTCCCTCTCCAGCTGGAGCAGTACCAATTACACCTATCATCTTATTTAGGGGTATCTTCAAGCCCTTATAAATGGCATAGTCCCCTTCAATAGGACAGATTGCAGTCTCTTCCCCTGTGATTTTATCGCTTAGTCTTCCTAAGCCTGGTGCAGTAACAGTCGCCCCTTGGCTATTGACCTTTATCTCCTTGATCTTCACCTTAAGGACATCTCCCACCTCTGCCCCCTCTATATATAGGGGACCTGTAGCTGGGTTTACCCTGTTAAAGTCGATACCACTTACCAAATCTTCATTAGTCTTAATGACATCAGAAAAACAGTCACAGGTTTCAAAGATCACTTCATCCCCACTTTTGGCCCTAAGTACTGGTTCATTATTCTTGTCCATGATAAAAATAGTCTTATCTCTACTTATTCTCACTTCCATCCCTCCTAGACTCATTATAGCATATATTTTAGCAGGATAAAGCAAATTAAGATTTTTCTGCCAATTTCCAATCTTAATGATATAATACACTTAAGGATTAAACCTTGATATATGCAATTTAAAATCATATTACTTATATATAGGGTGGGATGACGATGAATATGTATGATATTATCTTGAAAAAAAGAAATGGCCATGCCTTGACCAAGGAAGAAATAGGCTACTTTGTTAAGGGCTTTACCCATGGAACTATACCTGACTATCAGGCCTCAGCCCTGATGATGGCCATCTACTTTCAAAAGATGAACAAGGAGGAAACCATCTACCTAACAGAGGCCATAATGAATTCTGGAGATGTCCTTGATCTATCTGAGATAGAGGGCATCAAGGTAGACAAACATAGTACAGGAGGTGTGGGGGATACCACCACCCTGGTCTTAGGTGCCATGGTTGCAGCTGTGGGAGCACCTGTGGCCAAGATGTCAGGCAGGGGACTAGGGCATACGGGGGGCACCTTGGATAAACTGGAATCCATCTCAGGCTTTTCTGTTGAAATGACCAAGGAGGACTTTATTAGGAATGTCAATGATATAAAACTTGC
>JAAYTL010000073.1 GCA_012518035.1 Tissierellia bacterium
CTGCCTTTTGATAGCTTACATCAACTGCTAGATCCAGTATTTCACCTTTTAGATTTCCTTCTATTCTTTCATATTTCTCTATTCCTAAAAGTTCATCAAGAATGTATATGTAGCGCTTATCTCTTATGTTTTTGTAATACGGTCTATTAAATTCTAATTCCCCAAATCTTGTGACCAAGGTTCTTGATACATTACTTTTATGAATATGATATATCCCACTTCTTTCAGGGGATTTTTTTACAACGTCATTTAATTCATCAATTATGGCACCAAGTGTATCTAAACCAATGGTATTTACCATTTCACCTACTGAATCCACGATAGTATCTAGCTTTGTTTCACCTTCAAGCACTTTAATTACACTTTCTTCAATTGTATCCTTAACTTTTTCTGCTATTAGTTGTATAATATTATTCATAGAGAATTCCTCCTTTAATGTGTTTTTAGTCGATTACATTATATCAAATGGAGGTTAATTCTCTATATTTTTTGTTTTTTTGTCCAACAATTATTTTACACTAAGGTTTAATATATTATATGCAATTAAAGTCTAAAAATTACTATATAATAAAAAGTCCCCCCCACTCTTCTAGCGCAGAATGAGAGACAAAACTGAGATTAAAGAAAGGAGGATAAAATGTCAGTAAGAAAACTAGATAATGGGAAGTGGTATGCAGAGGTTTATCTAGGCAAGGATCCAATCACTAATAGAAAAGTAAGGAAAACTAAAACATTCTCAAAGCAGAAAGATGCCAAGGATTGGGAAAGAGAAATAATCCAAGCCTATAAGACTGGAGAGTTAAATATCGATAGCAATATGACTATAAGTGAGTACTTAGATTATTGGTACGATACTTATGTATTAGCTCATACAAAATATAATACTCAGAGACGCTATAAAACGCTCATAAATTGCATTAAGGACCATTTGGGACATATACCATTGGACAAGCTCAAAACTCCTCATGTGGACCGATTCTATTCGGATTTAAGGCTAGAGAAGGACTCTAAAGGTAATAGGAAATATTCAAATTCTACAATTCTAAAAGTCCATAAACTTTTCAATCAAACAATCGAGAAATCCATTGCCTGGAATCTGCTTATAAAAAATCCAGTTAAGTATGCAACCAAACCCCAGGAAGATGAAATAAATATGGAAGTATGGAATTTAAAGCAAGTAAATTATTTTTTGGAGAATATTAAGGATAGTGATATTTATAATATCTATTATCCAGTACTAATATCTGTCTATACTGGACTCAGAGCAGGAGAAGTTGCAGCTTTAAAATGGGAAAATGTGAATTTAAGAGAAGGATCCTTATCCGTAAAATATAATGCAGTTGAGAAAAAAGGAGAAGGAGTTGTATTAGAAACTCCTAAGACTGAAAAGAGTAAAGCTAAGGTTATGTTGCCTGATGTTTTAACTAAAGAATTAAAAATACTAAAAAGAGAACATAGAAAACATAAGCTAGAGCATGGTATAGATTTAGAATTTGTGTGTTGCTGGCCAGATGGTAAGCCCTACAGACCAACATATTTGTCCAAGGCTTTTAAACACCATGTAGAAAGGCTGCAAATGCCTTATATAACATTCCATGGTTTAAGGCATACACATGCATCTATTTTGTTTGAAATAGGTGCTACAAGCCAAGAGATCAGTAAGAGACTACGACATTCCAGGGTATCTACTACTGATGATATTTATATCCATCTTAAAGATGATATAAAGAAATCTACTGCCGATTTATTCAATCAAGCAGTAGAAAATCTCAAATAAATATTATTTAATCCCCTCTTGCACAGGGGATTTTTTATTATTGATATCACCAGGACAGATTTAGGACAGATTTTAGGTTTTTTCTATCTTGTCACAATCTCTGTATCCCTTGATTTTACTTGGAGGCGGCACCCGGATTTGAACCGGGGGTAAAGGATTTGCAGTCCTCTGCCTTACCACTTGGCTATGCCGCCAAACTAATTGTACCCATCGGGTACAATTTACAATGGAGCGGAAGACGAGATTCGAACTCGCGACCCTCGCCTTGGCAAGGCGATGCTCTACCACTGAGCCACTCCCGCATATGTAAATCATGTGGTGCCCGAAGCCGGAATCGAACCAGCGACACGTAGATTTTCAGTCTACTGCTCTACCGACTGAGCTATCCGGGCCAACGCCACATTGATAATTATAATACATTTATTTTTAATTGTCAACTAATAAGTTCTCTAATTCTTCCTTATTGAACTTATACTTCGAATTGCAGAAGTGACAGACGATTTCCGCCCCTCCATCTTCTTCAATCATATCCCTAATTTCACCTTCACCTAGGCTCCTTAAAATCTTCTCCATCCTCTCCCTAGAACAGTCACATATATATTCTAAATCCAGCCTATCTATGATTTTTATATTAAAATTCCCCAATATCCTATCTAATATTTCTTCTGGGGACATCTTCTTATCTATCATGGTAGACATGGGTTCTAGCTTGGCTAGATTCTCCTCTATCTTATCTATATCTTCATCTGAAACACCTGGCAATAGCTGTAAGATAAATCCACCAGCAGCCTTTACAGATATATCCTTATCAACTAAGACCCCTAGATTTACAGCAGATGGTACTTGTTCGGAAAATGCATAATAGTTGGCAAGGTCTTCAGCTATCTCTCCTGTTACTAGGTTAGACTGGCCCACATAGGGCTCTTTTAGCCCTAGATCCATTATAATGGTCAGGCTACCATTTTCCCCAACCAATCCCCCGACATCCAGCTTCCCATTTCCCTTACTTGGAAGATCTGCAGCAGGGTTGTCTATATAGCCTTTTATCCTTCCATTCTGCCTAGCCACCACATAAATATTACCTGCTGGTCCATTTCCAGCTATCCTCAGGGTCAATACATCTTGCTCATTCTTCATCATAGCTCCCATGATAGCTCCTGCTGTCAAGGTCCTACCTAGGGCAGCTGTAGCAGTTGGAGATGTATTGTGGGTTTGCCTAGCCTTTTCAACTAGATTGGTTGACTTAGCTATATAGACCCTTATTCTACCTTCTTCATCCATTGCCTTGATTAAATAATCCCTCATATTCATAACATCCTCCCATGAATAAAAGCCCCTACATGGGGCCTTTACCATTCTCATAAGTATTCAATTTGATTAGATGCTTATAATTTAACTACGTTAGTAGCTTGAGGCCCTTTTTCTGCTTCAACTATTTCAAACTCAACAGGAGCTCCCTCTTCTAGAGTCTTAAATCCATCACCTTCGATAGCTGAGAAGTGTACGAAGACATCTTCACCTTCTTCAGTTGATAAGAATCCAAACCCTTTAGATGCATCAAACCATTTTACTGTGCCTTTTACCATTTTTTACATTCCTCCATTTACAACTTTAATAAATCTAGCATGTTATTACTCTATCAGACAGAAAAGTATTTGTCAATTATTTACTTCCTTGTTAAACATAGGCTTCAGGTCATATTTTAAATGCTACAAAATTGATTCTTTCACTTTCAGAATCTGGAGGATTAAAGGAAAATGCCTGGTAAGCCTGGATCTTTATAAATCCAGCTTTTTTCAATAGTCCCTCTATCTCCTCCACCTTATAAGCCCTCTCTCTATGAACTTCATCAAACCTTACGTAATTTTCTCCGTCATCTGTATGAAAGAAGGTCAGATAAAATTCACATATATCCTTTTCTTCGTCAAAATAATTTTGCCAGGTATAGAATATATTATCCCTATCTTCTAAGAAAATATTGTTCCCAATAACTTCCTTAAGCTTATAGTGGGAATTTATATCAAAGATAAAGATTCCGTCCTCCCTTAAGTGATTATAGACATTAGTAAAGGTTTGTAAGAGCTTGTCCTCATCTAAGATGTAATTAATGCTATCGCAGACAGAAATAACCCCATCAAATTTCTTATTTATATGAAAATCCACCATATTCTGCCTAAGAATATTAACATTTTTAAATCTTTTAAGCTTTTCATAGGCTATGGATAGCATTTCTTCTGACATATCAAAGCAGGTCAACTTATATCTCTCCCTGCCAATATAGTATGAAAGATTCCCTGTACCACAAGCCATCTCTAAGATATCTACAGGATTTTTATCAAATCTATGGAAAATCTCTTGAATATAATTGAACCAGGCTTCGTAATCAAAATCATTCATTAAATCATCATATAAATGTGCAAATCCATCGTACATTATATTAGTTCTCCCATCTAATCTTTATTTTGCTTCTTTTTCTTCCGGGCAGTCATGATTCCACCAATACGTCCCGATTCCTTGGCTGTCAGGCCCGCCCAACCAACTTTTTCGATTTTGTCCATCAGTCCCAATTCACTGGCTATCTCGTATTTTAGCCTATCATCTTCAGTTTCAATTTTCATTTTCTTGTTTTTTCTTGTATTAGACATACCATCCCTCCATAGATTTAGTATGGAATAAATGGACTTATTTATTCCTATAAGAAATGGTTTAGCCAATTGAGAAGAATGAAAATTATAAATACTGTAAGAAGCGGTAGGTACTTGAGACTATTTAAGTTCTCAGGTCTATGAGGCAACTCCTGATAATCATATATATGTTCCATTTTATAATCGTCGTCGCTTAACCCCTCAAAATATAGGGCCTCTTGAAGTTCAACTTCATGGTCCTTTGCCTCTAAAGGTCCTAAGCTCCTAAGCATTAGCTTAACCATATAAAAGCATAGTATTAAAAAGAGAAAAGGAACCAATGTCTGCCTAATTACAGAGGTGGTCTCCAGGGTCATAGGCGAATCAGATATAATAGAATCTATCTGGTGCTGATACTTGTTGATAAAATAGCCTATGGTTAAGGCTATTCCATTATTAACAGTATGCCCAATTATCCCTGCATATATAGAGTTGGTCTTATATACCATTAAACCAAAAACAAAACCTAAAATTGCCGGACCTACATAATTCAATAGGGTAAAATGAAACATGCCAAATAAGAGGGCTGAAATAATGACGCTCTTTTTACGGCCAAGCCTCTCATAGGAATCCATAATTATTCCCCTAAACATGATTTCCTCACAGATTCCAGGGCTGATTGCAATTACAAAAAAGCTGATTAAGTACTGAAATCCATCATAAGGCATAGGGACTACTGTTGGGGTCATCTCCTTAAATTGACTTAGCAGTAGTACAAAAATGCTCTGAAAGAATACAGCTATGGGATAGGTAAATACAGTTATACCTATAACTAATATGATTTCCTTAAAGCTAATCCTATTCAATCTTAATACCTTGTTTATAGGATATCTCCTTATTTTAAGAAATAACAAGACAGGCAACAAGATCAAGATATACTCAGTTATCAATAATCCTGAGTAGATTTCTCTCAGTTGTACCCTAGAACCTACTATCAATAATAAGAGTCCAGCAAATAGATATAATAGGTTGGTCTCAAATATTGAGGGTTTGTTTCTATCTTCCATATATTTCACCTCTCCCCCTTATTAAATAAACCTACAGGAACCCTGTAGGTTTTTTATTACTCAAAAGTAAAAATATATGGGATATTCCTATAAAAATCACCATAATTTAAACCATAACCAACTATAAATACATCAGGTATAGTAAATCCTGTATAGTCAGGCACAATGTCTACCTGTCTTCTACTTGGCTTATCCAATAAAACCGCTACCTTGATGGAGTTGGGAGACTTGTCTTTTAAATGGTTTACCACATGCTTGAGGGTATAACCCGAATCCATTATATCATCAACTACAAGAACATCCTTGCCCTTTATATCAGTTCTAACATCATGGACTATTTCTACTAAACCACTAGATTCCTCGTTATTACCATAACTGGATGTAGTCATAAAATCCACCTCAACTGGAACCGTTAATTCACGCACCAAATCAGCAGTAAAAATAAAGCTGCCCCTCAAGAGTGAAAGCACCACTAAATCCTTACCCTCATAGTCCTTACTTATCTCAATGCCCATCTCCTCAACCTTAGCGGTTATTTCTTCTCTAGTGAATAGAGTCTTTTGTCTTTTGTGTCCTTCCAATTTTCCCCCTCCATTTATCTTATGTCTTTGAATTTTTCTTTTTCAAGGGAAATTCTAATCTCCCTAATTTCTCTTAAAATAAGGTTAAGAGTATATTGGTAACTTAATAATATAATGAATATTATAACACCAATTACTAATTTTGCATCCATAATTTATCTTATCCTTCCTTGTCAATTACATCAATCCTGTTATTGTCGTATTCAAGGTATTCCAGCTTGGTTATCGAAACTTCATAAGCGGTTCTAGTTTCCACATCTCCTGAAGGTAACTTTTTCTGATAATCCCTACTTTGGACCCTCCCCCAGATCTTGATGTGGTCTCCAACTAGGAGCTTTTCACAGAATCTGGCATTCCTCCCCCATGCAATACAGGGTAGGTAATCAGACTTATTATAGGCCCGGTTTACCGCAACCAATAAATCGGCAATCTCCCTTCCAAAAGGGGTCACCCTATATACTGGTTTCTTGCATATATACCCATCTAGATATATTTCATTTGGTCTTTTAAGGTTTTCTTCTAATTCCTCTTCCTTAGGTAGGTATATTTCCCTTGCAAAAACAGTTAAGACAAGTTTATTTGTAGATTCAACATATCGATTATAAGACCTTAATTGTCCTTCAATAATAACATACTTACCCGGGTCTATGTCAATATCTATTAGTAATCTTTCAGAAATAGTTACAGGCAAGACATCTACCGATTCGCTTAACCTGGGCACTTCTAAATAAAAACTATAAAACTTTTCACCATACATTTCGTGACTATATTCCTTTTCGCTGCTGACCAAACCCACCACTCTTACCATGTTTGTCTCTGAATTCTTTTCTAACATGCATGTAACCTCCCTATTCTTCTATTGAATAATCTCCTTCTATAGATATTCAAAAAAGTAGAATATTATGATAAGAAAATAAGGATTAGCTATGGTCAAATACATATTAGATGAGTCAAGTTTTAGTAGTATTTACTAATTACATAATTGAAGATAAATGTGACTTAAGAAGTCACAGAGATACACATATATAAAAGATAAAAGAAAAACGCTCATTTCGCTTCTAGATTGGTTAAACTATAAAAGCTTAGGTTCAAGATCCTTCGTAGGTAAGGCTAATACTGTAAGACTC
>JAAYTL010000006.1 GCA_012518035.1 Tissierellia bacterium
AAGGATACCATCGTATTAAATCGAAGGGGCTATTATCAATTAGGTGACATAATCATTCTAGTAGGTGATATCTTTGGCTTTTATAATCTAAATAAGACTATAATAAAGGAAGCCTCCCTCCTTGTTTATCCTAAGATAAGACAACTATCCTCCTTGAAGATTATGGCCAGTTATAAACCAGGTGAATTACTATCTGATAAGTCCATCTTTGAAGATAGGACTAATATATCTTCTCTAAGGGAATATCAAGAAGGCGACACCATTAAAGCTATTCATTGGAAAATTACGGCTAAAAAGGACCAACCTATAGTGAAATCTTTTGAAAATAGGGTTGATACCAATGTGATCATTTTTTTAGAAAGTTCCAAGCAAGTTTTCCAAGATGATGTAAATAGAAGATTAGAAGATAAATCTGTAGACATAGCCCTTAGTATTATAAATTATTGTTTGAACCAGCATATCCAAGTTATATTGGAAACTCAATATGATGATAAGTATATCAGGGTTATGGGACAGGACCAGGTAGACTTTAAGCCATTTCTTGAAGAATTAACAAGATTCAATGGTAGTGGTAGGCATAAAGTTGACTCCTTAATTACCTCTCAAATAGACCTTATGAACAAAGGAGCCAGTATTATCATAATAAGTCCCCAACTAGACAAGTCCTTGGGGGCAATTGGGCTAGAATTAACGGCCAAGGGCTTCCATCACATCATAATAAGGGTTAGTGATATTATAAACAAGACGGATTTCATTGACCCTCTAATAGAGAAAAGACTCCTTCAAGAGAGGGTACCAGTCTATTCAATTGATTATATGGATGACTTAAAAAAGGCCTTGGAGGTTGGAAATGGATAGGATTCATAAGAAAAATCAAGCTAGGATTTACAATTTTCTATATGTATCCCTGGTCTTTATCCTTGTTTACCAGTTTGGCCTGGGAATTGGGCTGAAGTTAAACTTATACCTCCAGTTGATACTTGTTCTTTTTATTTCTATGTTGGTTAAGTTCTTTCTTTTAAATCCCTTTATCCTCTATATCCTATCGATTATTGGCTTGATAGGAGGACTTATAATAAATCATTATCTTAATCCTTTTATAATGCCCTTGTATGAAAGCCTATATAGCTTGTTCCAAAATATTATTAATAATTTTATGGGTAAGGAGAATATAAATACTGATAACCTACTGCTTTATTGGAGCCTCCTTATTATATTGGTTTCCCTTTATAATGCCTATATACTCTTTAAGAATAAGAGTATATATTTATTGCTACCAGTTTATATAGCAGCTTTTCTCTATTACTGGTATACCTTTTATGACCAGGCCTATTGGTTAATATCAAGTTTTTTTATAGGCTTTATTTTTTTAATGGGATTGAATAGGTTTTTAAAGGAAGTCCCTAAATTCGAGAACCAAATCCACAATATCTCTAGTTTCTATGAGTTATGGTTGCAAACAGCTGTTAAATACGGGATTATAATCGTGCTTCTTGCCTTAGTATTGCCTAAAAACAATAACTATATTAGGTGGTCCTGGCTCCAAGATAAGGTGGTTACCCATTTTCCCTTTGTTGAAGAGTTAAGATCCTATGATGCCAACCAAAGGGATAGGGGTCAGGCCAGCCTTTTTAACTTTTCCATGACCGGCTCCACTACAAGTTCTTCTAGATTGGGAGGACCGGTAAATCTAAGTGATAAAATGATAATGACTGTTTTTTCCAGTGAAGGTAATTATCTCAGGGGTAATGTTCAGCATATCTATAATGGTAGTCAGTGGCAACGTGTTAGGAAGTCACCAACCTATCACTCCCTTAGGGAGAACTTTAGTAGTTGGTCCAAGGAGGATATTGAATCCTACTATAGTTATGTAAATTTGACCATCCACTACAATGATTTTGCCTCCACAACCTTATTTAGCCCTTATAAGCCTGCATATGTTAACTCTGATATAGGGTCCAAGATCCTATTAAAACAAGATGACCTCCTAGAACTTCCCCAAGGTATATATGATGGGGAAAGCTATAGTATTGGAGTTCAAAAACCACATCCTTATGAAGTATTGCTTTCCAGTGGAGTCAATTTTAGGAAGGTAGACATAGATAATCTGGAAATATATCTTCAAGTCCCTGAAGATAAGATTACTGAGAGAACTAGAGCCCTGGTAACCGGAATTGTTAAAGATCTTGAGGATGATTATGATAAGACCCTTGCCATCGAGACCTATCTAAGAAAGAATTATTCATACAACCTTTATCCGGAGCCAGTTCCACATAATGTAGATTTTGTAGATTATTTTCTATTTGAATCTCAAGAAGGTTATTGTACCTATTATGCAACAGCTATGGCCATCATGCTTAGGCTGGAGGGAATCCCCAGCAGGTATGTTGAGGGGTATTTAGCCCTAGTACCTAGTGGTAATGGTGTCTATGAAGTAAGAGAAAATAATACCCACACCTGGGTAGAGGCCTTTATAGAGCCTCTAGGTTGGTTACAGTTTGAGCCTACCCCTGCCTATCCAACCATAGCTAGGACAGAATTAAATCAATCTGAAGATAAAGGTGAAACCAATGATGAAGAGACAAACACCGATAGAGAGCCGAGCCAAAACAATCTTGATGATATGCCAGAAATAAGTGATGATAGCGATTTAGGCTTCAATAGTGACTTTATAGATTATAATAAGTCCTCCAGAAAGGAAATCATCACTAAAGTAATCACCCTACTTTTAATTGGTTTCATCTTAATACTGCCCATTAGATATATAATTGGCTTCCTTAAACTTACGTCTAGAGAGAAAAAGGTAAAAAAATCATCCCCAGTCAAAAGAGTTGTATATCTATATGACCAGACCGTTAGCCTTATGGGGTTAATTGGTCATCCCCAAGAAAGTGGTGAAACCCATTATGAATATGCGGATAGAATAGGATATAAGTTTTATGACCCTAGCAAAAAGAACCTCAAGAGTTTTATGGATATAACAGATATATTTGTTAGGAATAAGTATGGAAATGATACTAGGGATGATGATATAGTAATATTAGAAGAATACAGGAGAAACATAGAAAACCGTGTGAAAAATACCATGGGTAGATTAAGGTTTTATTATCGCAAATACCTTAAATAAGGAATGTAAGAAAGATGTAACTCCTGCTTTAACCTGTAAAATTGTCTATCATGAATTAGGGGGGATTATATGTCTATTATAAGCGTGAGAGATTTAACAAAAAAATTCGGTAATTTTACTGCCCTAGATGGAATCAACATGGAAGTCGAAGAAGGTGAGATATATGGGTTCATTGGTCCCAATGGAGCTGGTAAGACCACAACCCTCAGGATCTTGCTTGGAATTTTGAAGGCCACAAGAGGAGAGGCCAAAATCTTTGGTAAAGATGCATGGAAGGATGCTGTAGAAATACACAGGAATGTAGCCTATGTTCCAGGAGATGTTAATCTTTGGCCTAATCTTACCGGTGGTGAGGTTATTGATCTATTCGTTAAATTACGAGGTTCTAATAATAAGAGCCGTCGGGAAGAGTTAATCGAGAGGTTTGATCTTGACCCATCAAAAAAATGCAGGACATATTCAAAGGGTAATAGGCAGAAGGTTGCATTGATTGCTGCCTTTGCTTCAGATGCAGACCTGTATATTCTTGATGAGCCCACATCAGGCCTAGACCCCTTGATGGAGAATATCTTTCAAGAGTATATTAAGTTAGCCAGGGAGGAAGGAAAAAGTGTGCTCCTCTCCAGCCATATTCTATCTGAAGTCGAAAAGCTCTGCGATAAGGTCAGTATAATCCGTGAAGGTAAAATAATTGAGTCCGGTAGCCTAGAAGAGTTACGTCATCTAACTAGAACCAGTATGATGATTCAGACTAGAGAACCCATTGAAAGCTTGAATAGGCTAAAAGGTGTCCATGATATTGAGAAGAGAAATAACACCATATATTTCCAAGTTGATGGTGAAGAATTAGATAATGTAATCAAATACATTAGCCCTTTCGGCATAATTAAATTGGAAAGCGCCCCTCCTACCCTAGAAGACTTGTTCTTGAGACATTATAAGGGAGATGGGGGTGAAGCATAGTGAATAAACCATTTGCTAATATAGCCCAAACAATTAAATTTATCCTTAGGAGGGACCGTATTAGAATACCTGTATGGGTTTTATCTATAGCTATATTTACTATACTAATTGCCCTTATGTTGCCCAACCTATACACAAGTAGTATGGAAAGAGAGATAATGGCTGAAACTATGAAGAATCCAGCTATTATCGTTATGTTAGGGCCTGGCTATGGGTTAGACAATTATACTGATGGAGCCATGATGGCCCACTTCATGTTAGTTTTTACTGCCTTGGCCACAGGTATAATGGGAATAATGTTGACAGTTAGACATACAAGAGAAGATGAGGAAGAAGGCCGTATCGAAATGATCCGATCCCTTCCAGTAGGGGCCTTGTCTCCTTTAACAGCAACAATTATCATGATCACGATAGTTAATATAGTTCTAACTGTTATTGTTGGATTCGGGCTTTATTCATTAGGATTTGAAAGTATGGATTTAGAGGGCTCTTTCTTATATGGTGCTTCTATTGGGGTCATTGGTATATACTTTGCAGCCTTGACTGGACTATTTGCCCAACTTTCAACTAACAGTCGTTCTACCTTAGGTTATTCATTTACTTTTCTTATAGCTGCCTATATAGTTAGGGGGATAGGCGATATTGAATATGAGATACTATCACTTATATCCCCACTTGGCTTGATTTTACGTACAGAGGTTTATGTGAGTAATAATTGGTGGCCTGTATTTGCAACCTTAGGTCAGTCTATTCTTTTATTTGCCTTATCCCTATATCTAAATTCAATCAGGGACTTAGGAGCTGGCTTTATACCAGCTAGGCCAGGTAGAAAATATGCTTCAAGTTTACTATCATCGCCCCTTGGTCTATCCATAAGGCTGCAAAGGACTAGTATCATTGCCTGGACTGTAGGAATGTACGTATTAGGAGTTTCCTATGGTTCTATATTAGGAGACCTGGAAGGATTCCTAGATACTAGTGGAGTTCTCCTGAAAATGCTTCCTGAATCAGCTGACTACAGCATAACCGAGCGTTTTATAACTATGCTTATGACTATACTAAGTATATTGGGTTCTATCCCTGTTCTTTTATATGTATTAAAACTCAAGAGTGAAGAAAAGAAAGCTAGAACCGCACATCTACTTGCAAGGGCTGTATCGAAAAATAGTCTTATTGGTAGCTATACCCTAATAGGATTAGTAGCAGCTCCAATTACCCAACTTATGTCAGTCCTTGGATTATGGTCTGCGGCAATTTTTGTCATGGATAACCTTGTTTCCATGGATATTCTATTCAAATCAGCCCTAGCCCACCTTCCGGCTATGTGGATAATGGTTGGATTAGCTGTGCTATTGATTGGATATCTGCCTAATTTAACTGGATTAAGCTGGCTTTATTTAGGCTATTCCTTCTTTGTAGTATATATGGGAGAGATGCTACAACTTCCTGATTGGATGTCAAATCTATCCCCCTTCGGACATATACCACAAATACCTATGGAAGAGTTTAGCCTTGTTAAGATGCTAGTTCTAATAGCTATTACTGCCATCTTGATTGTTGCTGGATTTGTTGGATATAATACACGAGATTTAGAAGGATAGTATAAAGGCCTTGGTTAAAACCAAGGCCTTATGTTTTTACTTATATCCAATATACTTTTCTTCTACCTTCTTCCAGTCAACCACATTGAACCAGGAGTCGATATAGTCTGCCCGCTTGTTTTGGTATTTAAGATAATAGGCATGCTCCCATACATCGATACCTAGAAGAGGTTTTTTACCTTCAGAAATTGGATTGTCCTGATTTGCTGTAGACATTATCTCAAATTTTCCCTCTTCATTGACTACTAGCCATGCCCATCCACTACCAAATCTACCTAGAGCTGCCTTCTTAAATTCTTCCTTGAACTTATCAAAACCACCTAGGTCTTCATCGATTTTTTTAGCTACCTCTCCTAGTGGTTTTCCTCCGCCGTCTGGTGACATTAGCTTCCAGAACATCTTATGATTTAGATGTCCTCCACCATTATTTCTTACTGCTGTCCTAATTTCTTCTGGTAGATTATTAAGTTCTTTAATCAATTCCCAAATATTCATGTCCTGGTATTCCTTATATCCTTCTAAAGCCTTATTTAAATTGTCTATATAGGCCTGATGATGTCTAGTGTGGTGGATCTCCATAGTAGCCCTATCTATATGCGGCTCCAAGGCATCATAAGCATAATCCAACTCTGGTAACTTATAAGTCATATTATTCTCTCCTTTATATATTTTAATTGGAATTATCGTCTATTTAATAGTTACCCAAGTTGGTAATTGATAAACATTATCAGTTACCAGAAGGTATCGATTACTTATATTCTTTTGTGAACATTTTAAAAGATACAAAGGTGAGTTTATCGTACATTAGAAATATGGACATTTTAATCTTATACATTCATTATTTTTGGAGTGAAAGTTACATTGGGGCTGAAAAATCTCATAATCATACATTCTTATATTAAGATATTCTTCAGTAAATATTGCAGCTTCCTTGAGTGCTGTAAAAAGATTTCTCTTGCAGCACCTTGGGCCACCAATTTCCCCTATGGATATTAGGGATGAACCTGTCATCTTGTTGGCAAGTCCCCAGCCTTTTTTAGAGAGAGGTGTCGTTTCATTTACTATACTCAAATAGAGTCCTGTTCCCACTGCTGCTCCACAATTGCCATAAAATCCGCAGAAGCCTCCCTTTATATGCCTTGCTCTTTTTCTAGCCAGAGTAAGTTTTTTTGGTTTTTCCTCCTTTTTATCTATTAAATTGTAATAGGAAGTTATAAGTACTGCTGGAACAAGAAAATGATGTTCTGGACCGTGAATATTTATTTGAGGAGCCTTCATCAAATCCATAGCCATCTCCATTGGATTAGTTTTATCTGTGGTCTTACAATATTTGTCTATAACCTCATTAGCATCCGCGGAATGACAAGAGTCACATATATAATGACCAGATTTACACATTACATTTGCTTGAAAATCACCATGACAGTACACACATTTTACCCTACT
The DNA here is from genome assembly GCA_012518035.1 of Tissierellia bacterium. GTDB lineage: Bacteria > Bacillota > Clostridia > Tissierellales > Tissierellaceae > JAAYTL01. Next base: position 7,138 of record JAAYTL010000006.1, read on the forward strand.
ATATTCATTTGAATATAGTAACTCACTTCCACAAACCATGCAATCATAATCATGTTTTTTCCGATAAATTTTCATATGCATTTTTTCCATTAATGTCTCCTTATTAGCATTTTTGGATCTTCGAATATCCATTATATCGCTTACCCCAAACTTTTATTTTTCTTTCTTATTCACTATTACTTAGCCATCTTAGATACTCTTATAAAGTTCTCATGTTACCATCATACTAATTATAACAATATATATGAACCAAGCAAAGTATTTGATTATAGTTGCTATAAAGCCAATTTATTTTCCTTTATCTGGCTTATACTCTAAGATATCACCTTTAATTCATCAATCCCAATCATCTTAATAAGATACAAGGCATTAGTAGTCCATACTCTTTATTATAGTAAAGAGTATGGAAGATACTAAAAAATAAAGCCTTGATTAATTAAGAATCAAGGCTGTCTAGCTATGTATGGTGGAGGCGGTGGGAATCGAACCCACGTCCGAAAACACTTCCACAAGAGCTTCTCCGAGTGCAGTCAGTATTTTGACATTCCCTCAACCTGACCCCTACTGACAAGGTTCAGGCTTCAGTAGCTTCATAGATTCCGTTCTTAGCTCAAAGCTTTGCTAAGCTCGGTTCCCTGCTAAGTTGACGTCTTTATCTAGGTCGCAGGATTCCCAGACAAGACGAGCAGCTTAATTAAGCTGCTAAAGCGTAATTATTGTTGTCGTTTATTTTTTTTGCCACTTTTTACGTTGCTTGGCGACAACGACTCGCTACTCCTGATTCCATATCCCCGTCGAAACCAGTGCGCCCCCATATTCATTATTAATATTTATGATTTTAGCTACTCAATTATAGCAGAATTACATCATTATGTCAACTTTACGGGGACATGGACTGTTTTATAAGAAAATCGACATGTCAAACATGCCTATATCTGTATTCATAGGGATAACCAATACGTTTTCACTGACTATGGATATAGATTTGTGCTTGCCAAT
>JAAYTL010000007.1 GCA_012518035.1 Tissierellia bacterium
AATTATGAAATTCATATTTGCAAAACAATCAGAAATAATAAGGAAAAGAAGACTAAGCTTATAATTGAAGAAGATGTAGCATGATCATATTAGATGATAAGAGCCCACCAGATTTATTAAGAAAAGAATTTAAAATAGTAACTCATGACTACCAGTATTATCTTGCAACAGTCAATTAGTATAGTCCAAGTTATTTCCAAGGTAATAGAAAGAAGCTAAGTAATTAGCTTCTTGATTAATCCTAAAATAATCATATTTGGCTGAACTTGTAGATACTGTTGCTATAGTATTCCTCTCCTGCCTTAATAATATTATTAGGTAAAAATTGCTGATTTATTGCATCCGGGTACCATTGGGTTTCTAGACATACCCCTTGATATCTTATAGTCTTTTCCCCATCTAGAAGGGTCAAACCCTCCTTAAGATTATTGCTGCAATATAAAATTACAACTGGCTCAGTTGTACTTATTCTCAATTGAATCCCTGTCTTATGACTAGTTAGTATTATTGGGTCTTCATTGGGTTTGTTTAGTATAAAGGGATGGTCGTATCCTAGACTTTCTCTTAATTGGTCATGGGATAAGTCCATATCTTTTCTTATGGGCTTCTTAGATCTAAAATCAAATGGTGTCCCTTCTACCTTGGATACTTTTATTGGAAGGTTCTTTTCATCCAATTCTATATACTCCTCCGCATCAATCATCAAGGTGTGGTCCAGGATATCCTTAGTAAAATCCCCATTTAAATTGAAGTAGCTATGGTTGGTTATGGTTATTGGGCTGTCCATACTAGGTTTAGCAAAATACTCAATGGATAGGGTGTCGTTTTTATCCACTGTATATTTTACTCTGTTGACTACCTCTCCAGGAAATCCTGATTCTAGATTAGGACTAGCATAGCTTAATTCTAGACTTACTGAATCCTCTCCAACAATTGAGTCCACATATTCCCATATCTTGAAGGAGTAGCCATCATAACCTCCATGTAAGCAACTTGTACCTTCATTCTGACTTAGCTTATATTCTTTACCATCTATAAGGATTTCACCCTTGGATATTCTTCCAGCCACCCTTCCGATTAAGGCCCCGAAATAAGTCCTTGAATCTACATAGCTTTCAAGATTTTCAAAACCTAAGACTGTATTAAGACCCCTATAATGGATTTCCTTGATTGTTGCCCCTAGAGATATTATCTTTACCTCTAGGTTATTTCCATTATATAGTATATATTCTTTAATTTCTTTATTATTATAGTAGCCAAAATTCCTACTTCTTATCTTCATAAAATCACCCTAGACTTAAATTTGCCCAATTATATAATTGATTTTTGCCAGATAGAGCTACTGCTGCAGCACCATAAATTCCTCCATTGTAGCCAAATTGAGATGCTCGTATCTTTAGATTGGGATTTGCGCTTTTAAACAAATATTTATCCATGGTTTTATTTAAGGATTCTTCAAAAAGTGAAAAGGAAAGTGATACTCCGCCACCTATAACAACTATCTCTGGGTTAAGTACATTAGATATTGTTGCAACTACCTTCCCTATGTAATAACCTTCCAATTGGAAGATTTTCAGGGCAGTAGCATCACCTTTCTTTGCAAGTTCAGCTATAGCCTTGGCATCAAGTGATTTATCATAGGGTCCACTATTGCCAGCTAAACTAAGGTAGGTCCTAACTATACCTGGCCCAGCGGCATGCATCTCCAGACATCCATTATTCCCACATTTACATGGATATCCATCTTCAACAACAATGCAGTGGCCTATTTCTCCTGCATGACCATAGCCGCCATAATAGAGCATATTATTTGTAAAGACTGCACCGCCAATTCCATTTGATATGGTCATATAAAGGAAGTTTTCCTTGTCCTTACATGCACCGAATATTTTTTCTGCTAGTGCACAGGCCCGGGCATCATTATCTATGTAGACGGGGATACCAAACTCCCCTTGAAAAATAGAGCCAATACTTAGATTTCCTATACCTGAAAAACTGGACTTCAGCCAAATTCCCCTCCTGGGGTCTGCCAATCCCGGTATCGTTATACCAATCATACTGGGACTTTTATCTAGGTGTTTTCCTAATAGTTCCCTGGTAGAAGTGATAGTTTCATCTATGACATTAGCTTTGCTTAAAGTCCTCCACTTATGGTAGGAAACCTCAACCAAACTGCCATGACTATCTAGAAGGGCAATCATATATTTTGAGCCACCTATATCTACTGCCAATATATACTCAGTCATAATCCACCTCGAACTCTATTTTAACTCGAATACTTCATAGTAAATCTTATCCCTAATCAATAAGGCTGCACCTAGAGCTGTTGCCTTGTCATCAAGGTTTGATTGGAGTATCTGGGTTTCAGATCCTATCATAATATGTTGATAGATTTTGGCTTTAAAGCTCTCAAAAACCTCTTTAGGTAAGCTTGCAAATTCTCCTCCAATAATTAGGATGGTTGGGTCAATAATATTGATTGTATTTGCAAGAATTATGCTCATCTTATCCATTGCATCATCTACTATCTTCCTTGCATATGGATCATGATTATTGTATAGGTTCAGAATCTCCTTAAAATTACTTACAGGTCCTATTTTTCGAATGAGTGACTGAAGGGAGGCATAGGTCTCTAAGCAACCCCTTTTCCCACAGCTACACAGCTCTCCATTTGGATCTATAACTGTATGCCCTATCTCACCAGACATCCTATTTGAACCTTGATAAATCTTTCCATCCATTAGCATTGATAAACCAATACCATATGACCAGCGTAGAACAACAATAATATCTTTATTACTCTTGTCTGCTAGATTATTTATTTCTGATGCAAGGAGACAATCTGGGTCAGTAAAGATACCAGTGATGGCTCCAAACTTCTCTTCAACTAAGTCTTTTAGATTTTTGGGGAAGATGCCATGAAAAGGATGTTCCAAACCTTCTTTATCCCATCCCTTTATTGTGCTCCCAGGAAGAGCCAACCCTATGGTTTTAATATAATCCGCTTCTTTTACAAAGTCATATATTTCATACAAGACATTTAACAAGCCTTCTATAACATCCTGGCTTAAGTTAGACTTCATTGACAAGGTTTTAGAATATATACACTTACCATCTAAATGTGAAACTACTCCAATGATCTTACCCAAAGTTACATCTAGCCCTACGGATAGATTCTCTTTATAGTTGATATCAAATAGGTTGGGACTTCTACCAGGAGTGTCCTTCCTTATTTGTCCAGTTTCCAGTATTACATTCTTATCTAGGAGCTTTGAAATACTATTATAGACTCCTCCCCAACTTAAGCCTGTGTTCTTTTGTATTCTTCTCTTGGTTATTGGACCTTTTTCTAAAATACATTGAAGAACTTTCCTAGTGTTTACATCAGTGATAGAATAGTCTTCAAATCTAAACATCATATTCACCCTACTCTACTTTAAGTGCTGAATCAAAACTTATATCTGAGGGTTCAAAATTTATTCTGCTTGCCAGCTCATAGGACTCTTTTATCCCTGTTAATCTATCCATACCACTATCCTCCCATTCCACAGAGAGGGGTCCCTTGTAACCCATTTGATTTAGTTCTCTGATTATCCCATCAAAATCCACGTCACCATGACCTAAGGATACAAAATTCCACCCGCGACGAGTATCTCCAAATTCTATATGGCTACCTAATATCCCTCCACGACCATCTAGACTCATCTTGATATCCTTAAGATGGACATGGTAGATTCTATCTGAGAAATCCCTTAAAAATATATTAGGGTTTACCCCCTGCCACAATAAATGGGATGGATCAAAGTTTAGTCCTAGAGTAGGCCTATGCTCAAACACCTGGAAGAGTTTTTGCGTAGTATAGTAATCAAAGGCAATTTCACTAGGATGCACTTCTAATGCAAATCTTACTCCACACTCATCAAATACATCAAAAATTGGTGTCCATAGCTCTTTGATTTTTTGAAAACCCTCCTCCACCATTTCTTGTGTTGTCTGAGGAAATGAATACCAGTAGTACCAAATGGGAGAACCAGTAAAGCCTGTCACAATTTTTACTCCTAGCTTTTGTGCAGCCCTTGCAATTACTTTCATCTCTTCAATTGCCCAGGCACGAATTTCTTCAGGTTTACCCGCAAGCTCGGAAGGTGCAAAATTGTCTAATCTCTTATCCCATCTATCTCCAACGCACTGTCCTATTAAGTGGGCACTCAAGGCCCAGACCTTGAGTCCGTACTTATCTAATATTGAATTGAACCAGTTAAAGTATTCGTCGTCTTCTAATATTTTATGAACATCTACATGAGCATGGCAGGCAACTTCTAATCCTTCATATCCCACACTACTCATAAGTTGGCATACTTCTTCAAAGGGAAGATCTCCAAACTGTCCTGTTATAATTGTTATAGGTCGTTTCATAGTAGTCCTCCTTTTAAATGATTTTTACATTTGACAATTTTTTAGCTGATTCTTCATTTGCAAAGATAACCTTCATGGTATCTAGCACGCTTTCTCCACTTATACTAGGAGGTGTATTTGTAAGGATGCTGTCTACAAATGCATCTATAACACCTGTAGATGTACGTCCTCCACTTGTCTGTTCCTTGTTGGAAGTTAGTAAGTCCAAGGCAAACTTTTCAACACTTCCATCCTTCTTCTCCACTAGAAGTGAATATTCTTCATCATCATAACAACGAATGGTGCCACCTTCCATATAGATTATAGTTGAGTTGTTCTCTTCTCCATAATTGGTCCAGCTTACATGCAGAGTGCCTACTGCCCCACTTTCTAAGGTGTAGATGGCAAAGGCATTGTCATCTACTTCAATAGGCCTTCCATCTGGAAGTTTTTTATCTATAGTTTCTAGTTGTGCTATGGTATTGACAATCTTCTCTCCTGTTAGGTAGTGGATAAGGTCTGTCTTATGAACTCCCAAATCTGCCATTACCCCAAAGGCTGCTACCTTTCTATCATAAAACCATGAATCCTTCTTTCCAGTCCACCCTTCTGGTCCAGGATGGCAGAAGTTGGTTTGGAAGGATATTACCCTGCCCATCTCGCCACGTGCTATTATCTCCCTAGCCTTTACATGGGCCTTGGCAAGTCTTTGGTTTTGACCGATCATTAAGAATTTACCCATCTCCTTAGCAGTCTTTACCATCTCTATAGAGTCTTCAAGATTAGTTGCCATGGGTTTCTCACAGAGTACATGCTTTCCTGCTTTTAGAGCCTGGATGGTGACTGATGCATGATCAGCATTGGCAACACATACACTAACTGCGTCCACATCAGAATTCAATAAGTCTTCTATGGTTTCATATGCCTTTCCACCATACTCTTCAGCGCATTTTACTGCCTTGCTATGGGTCCTATTATAGAAGGCTACTAATTCACAATTTGGATTTTCTGCATATTCAGGAATATGTCTTACCATTGCTATTTTTCCACAACCAATGATACCTATTTTAATCATACCATCACATCCTTTATAATTCTTTCTTTAACTATACTTTTTCCTGTTTTGGAAGTTTTGCATTAATACAGCAACAACTATGATTCCACCACTTATGGCTCCATTTAGGAAGGTAGATACGTCTGCTGCTGTAAGTATATTGCTTATCATTTTAAACATCAAGACACCCATAAAGGTACCAATTATCTTTCCACGGCCTCCACTCATAGCTGTTCCCCCAATGGCAACAGCGGCTATGGTCTCCATTTCATAACCTACTGCTGCACTTGCAGCTGCTACAGCAGTCATTCGGGATGCATAGATTACTGCTGCAATACCACACATTACCCCTGTAATTGAAAAGGTTGCTATTTTAATTAAATCTATATTAACCCCTGACAATCTTGCTGAGGTCTCATTACTACCCACGGCATAAATATGCTTGCCAAGCTTGGTTTTCTTCATTACTACATCAAATATAATTGTTATTATTATGAATATAATCATAGGATAAGGGATCAAGATCCCCTCGCTTATCCTGATACCACCAACTGCCAGCATCCTAAAGGTATTGAATAGTTCGGTGTCAACTGTAAATGGTCCTCCTGAACCGAAGTGGTTTATTATGGAGCGACAGGCCCCACTCATAGCCATGGTTGCAACCGTAGCTGGCATACCAC
>JAAYTL010000074.1 GCA_012518035.1 Tissierellia bacterium
AAAAATAGGGGCTGTCCATGTGAACGAGGCACTAAGCCCTATAGGATACAGGCATCAGACGTACGCCATGATGAAGCAGTTGTGGTAGCCCTAGCTAAGAAATTTAATACCAGTGTAGCCTCAATTATGGAAGCAAATCCAAACATGAGACCTGGTGACTTCCAGGTAGGTATAGAAGTCTGCATACCATACCACTAAAATCAACTTTGAACATGAAATTGATACCCCCAAATCTGATGGTGATTTGGGGGTTTTAAATTAAGATTACAAATTTTCATAATTGTAGTATAATAATATATGATTATAGGAAGTATCGAGTAAGGAGAGGATTAAATGTCAATACTTCATGTTGGATTGGACGTAGGATCTACAACAGTTAAACTTGTTGTATTAAATAGTTCCTACAAATTGGTATATGGCAGCTATAGGAGACATTTCTCTGATGTTAAACAGACTGTTAGGGAAATAGTCCTGGATGCATATAAAAACTTCAAAAATGACATGATTACCATGATGGTGACAGGCTCAGGTGGCTTGGCAGTAACCAAGTGGTTAGATATACCCTTTATTCAGGAAGTTGTTGCATCAACCAAGAGTATACAAACCCTAATACCTGAAACGGAAGTAGCAATAGAGTTAGGTGGAGAAGATGCAAAGATTACATACCTAGGAGCTGCCCTTGAGCAAAGGATGAATAGTATCTGTGCCGGAGGGACAGGGGCCTTTATTGACCAGATGGCATCCCTTTTAGAAACAGATGCGGAAGGATTAAACAACTTAGCTAAGAATTACAAGACCATCTACCCCATTGCGTCACGCTGTGGTGTTTTTGCCAAGACCGATATACAGGCCTTGATTAACCAAGGGGCCTCCAAGGAGGATATTAGTGCTTCGGTCCTACAATCCGTGGTTAACCAAACCATATCAAATCTAGCCTGTGGACGACCCATAGAAGGTAGGGTGGCATTTTTAGGTGGGCCTCTACATTTTTTATCAGAACTGAGGACTAGGTTCATAGAGACCCTGGACCTAAAGGATGATGAAATAGTTTATCCGGATAATTCCCAGTTATATGTAGCCATGGGGGCGGCCATATCCTCTGCCAAGGAAAAACCCATTCCCTATGAAAGATTAAGGCAACTATTGGACAGGGAAGGTCAGAAGACGGGCTCAGAAGTCAACAAGTTAGAGCCCTTATTTAGGAGCAAGGAAGAGTATCTGGAGTTTAAGGCCAGACATGCAGCTAACAATATCAAGACCATAGACCCTAAAACCTACACTGGTAAGGCCTATCTAGGTATAGATGCGGGGTCTACTACGACCAAGGCCATGCTTATAAGCGAAGATGGGGATGTCCTATATTCCTATTATGGAAACAATAAGGGTAAACCCTTGGATCAGTCCATTCTTATCCTCAAGGACATCTATGAAAAGATGCCCCATATCCCCATAAGCTACTCTTGTGTTACAGGTTATGGAGAAGAGTTTATCAAGGCAGGATTAAATCTAGATGTTGGAGAGGTAGAGACCATCGCCCATTATAAGGGGGCCAGCCATTTCCAGAAGGATGTGGATTTTATACTGGATATTGGAGGCCAGGATATGAAGTCCATGAAAATCAAGGATGGGGTTATAGATGATATCCTCTTAAATGAAGCATGCTCTTCAGGTTGTGGTTCCTTTATAGAAACCTTTGCTAAGTCTGTAAATATGAGTGTTGGAGACTTCCTAGAGGAAGGACTCTTTGCAGAGAACCCTGTGGATTTAGGGTCTAGATGTACTGTATTTATGAATTCCATGGTTAAACAAGCCCAAAAGGAAGGGGCTACCATAGGAGATATAGCAGCAGGATTAGCATATTCCGTAATAAAAAATGCCCTTCAAAAAGTAATCAAGGCCAGGGATCCCAAAAGCCTAGGCAAGAATATAGTAGTTCAAGGTGGCACCTTCTATGGAGACGCTATTCTCAGGAGTTTTGAGCTGGTTTCAGGAAGACAGGCCATAAGACCCAACCTAACAGGACTTATTGGGGCCTTAGGAGCTGCCTTGATAGCTAAGGAAAGATGTAAGGGACAGGAGTCTACCATCCTTAAGGCCCATGAATTAGAAAGCTTCAGCTATAAGTCAACCCAAGGTCAATGCAATCGTTGTGGAAATAATTGTCTATTAACCATAAACAGATTCTCTGATGGCAGCAGGTATATTACAGGTAATAGGTGTGAAAAGGGGACAGGTATCCACACTGTAGAGGAGAAATTCCCAGACCTATTCGATTATAAATATAAGAGAACCTTTAACTATATCCCCTTACCCATTGAAGATGCACACAGGGGTAGGGTTGGTATCCCAAGGGTTCTTAACATCTTTGAAAACTATCCCTTCTGGTTTAGCTTCTTTACGGAGCTAGGATTTAGGGTAGAGCTATCCACCGAATCCAGCAGGAAGGTTTATGAAAGAGGAATAGCGTCTATTCCTAGTGAGACTGCCTGCTATCCAGCAAAGATAAGTCATGGACATATCATGGACCTAATAGACAGGGGGATAAAGTTCATATTTTACCCATCCGTCTTCTATGAGGAAAAAGAGGACCCAGCCTCTGATAACCACCTAAACTGTCCAGTTGTAGCTGGTTATCCAGAAGTGATAAAACACAATATCCAAGAATTAAAGGATAAGAATATCTTGTTCTTAAACCCCTTTATAACCTTTGATAACAAGAATAGTTTAAGAAATGAACTTACCAAAGCTCTTGCCCCCTTCAATATAGGTTATTATGAAATGAAGAGAGCCCTACAAAGGGCCTGGGAGGAGATGTATCAGTATAAACTTGATATCAGGCTAGAAGGTGAGAAGACTGTTAAATATCTGGAAGAAAATAATCTAAAGGGGATTGTCCTTTCTGGGAGGCCATACCATATAGACCCAGCCTTAAATCATGGTATCCCTAATCTAATAAATTCTTTGGGAATGGCTGTTTTGACTGAGGACAGTGTAGACCATCTTGGAGAGATTGAAAAACCCCTGAGGGTTTTAGACCAATGGACCTACCATTCCAGACTATATAGGGCAGCTGACTTTGTATCTAAACATAAGAATTTAGAGCTAATCCAGTTAAATTCCTTTGGATGTGGTTTAGATGCAGTGACTACTGACCAAGTCCATGAGATACTGAAGAGCAGGGGCAGGATCTATACTCAGTTAAAGATAGATGAGATAAGCAATCTTGGAGCAGCCAAGATAAGGGTTAGGTCCCTAAAGGCAGCCTTAGAGGAGAAGGGTCCTATAGAAGAAATACCTGAGAAGGAAGAACTATATGGAGAAAGAATAGTCTTCACCAAGGAGCATAAGGAGAGACATACTATCCTCATGCCCCAGATGGCCCCTATCCAGTTTCAACTACTTGAGAGGGTCTTTAGAAATGGAGGCTATGACCTGGTTGTCCTTGAAGATGTACAAAAGGATGCAGTGGACGAAGGTTTAAAATATGTAAACAATGATGCCTGCTATCCATCCATAATGGTCATAGGACAATTTATCTCCGCTCTGAAATCAGGTAAGTTCGACACAGACAACACCTCCCTTTTGTTGAGTCAGACAGGTGGTATGTGTAGGGCTTCTAACTATGTGGGCTTCTTAAGGAAGGCCTTGAAGGAATCAGGCTTTAGCCATGTTCCAGTGATTAGCGTTAGCGCCCAAGGAATTGAGACCAACCCAGGATTTACCATAAGTTATGATTTACTTAAGAAGGGTATAATGGCTAACATACTGGGAGACCTCCTTATGAGGGTATCCCTGAGGGTAAGGCCTTATGAAAAAATTAAGAACTCCACCAACCTCTTGCTGGATAAATGGATAGGTAGACTACTAGAAGACTTAAAGGATATTGACTATAGGACCTTTGTAGAAAGGGCCCAGGAAATTGTCACATCCTTTGATGAAATAGAAATCCTAGAAATCACTAAACCCAAGGTTGGAATCGTGGGTGAGATCTTGGTCAAGTACCATCCAGTCGCCAATAATGAACTAATAGATATCTTGGAGGCGGAAGGAGCTGAGGTTGTAGTTAGCGATGTTACAGACTTCCTCCTCTACTGCCTATATAACTCTGACTTCAAGAGTAGGTATCTTGGCAAGGGTATTCAAGGTAGGATAGTCAGTAAGATGGGCATCGCCTTTATTGAGCACTTCAGAAAACCCATAAGGGAAATCCTAAAGAAGAGTAAGAGATTCCATCCACCACTTACCATCCAGGAGCTGGGAGAACTAGCTAAAAAGTTGATATCCCTAGGCAACCAATCGGGAGAAGGCTGGCTACTAACAGCTGAGATGATAGAGTTGATAGAGCATGGGGCAGAAAATGTGGTATGTGTTCAACCATTTGGCTGTTTGCCCAACCATATCACTGGTAAGGGAATGATCAAGGGGATAAGGGATATCTACCCAAGGGCTAACATCATACCCCTGGACTATGACCCAGGAGCCAGCGAAGTAAACCAATTAAACAGATTGAAACTTATGCTTTCCAAGGCAGAGGAAAATGTAGTTAAAAGAGAGGCCGAGGAGGAATCACTGGCTAAATAAAGGAGCACTAGCTCCTTTTTTCTTGCCTAGGCCCTTCCAGCTATAGGAATCTTTTATCAGGATTCCTAATTATTCTACCTTTTAATGGGTAATAATAAGAAGAATAAGATAAAAATAGGAGGTAGACTTATGAGCGAAGCAATTAATAATAGAGAGTATAGGCAGCAGAAGATGAAGGAGGTAATTAGAGAGCTCCATGCTGGAAAGACTGTAGAGGAAGTAAAGGAAAAGTTTGCAGAGGTTATAGATGGGGTATCCCCCAAGGAGATTTCCATGATGGAAGTGGAGTTGGTGAAAGAGGGACTACCCATAGAAGAGATCCAGTACCTATGTGATGTCCATGCGGAAGTCTTTAAAGGAAGCCTAGATGAGATTCATCATCCAGAGCAGGTTCCAGGACATCCAATCTATACATTTAAAAAGGAGAACAGGGCCCTAGAGGATTTGATGGATAAAGAAATAGCAGCCAGTTTAGACTTATTCAAGGAGGATGATTCTAAGGATAATATATACAAGCTCTTGGAAGGAATAAACCTGCTTTGGGATATAGATAAGCATTATAGTAGGAAGGAAAACCTAATCTTCCCCTACCTGGAAAAATACGGAGTAACAGCACCTCCTAAGGTTATGTGGGGTGTTGACGATGAGATTAGGGCAAAGATTAAGGACGTGAAACTAGAGCTTACCAATTATAAGGGAAACAAGGAAGTGGTAGTGGAAAAGCTTAACGACACCTTACATCAAATTAAAGAGATGATATATAAGGAAGAAAACATACTATTCCCCATGAGTTTAGAAACTTTAACGGAAGATGAATGGATAACTATATATAAGGAATCAGAAGAAATAGGTTATTGTTTAATAGTTCCTGAGGACGAATGGGAATACAAGAGGATAAAGACCCAGGAAAAGGAAGAAGAATTAGTGGATGAGGTATTAGATGGCCATATAAGGTTTGAGAATGGCTCCCTGTCAGTGGAACAGCTAAGGGCTATCTTCGAGGTAATACCAGGTGAGGTATCCTTCGTGGACCACAATAACAAGGTAAGGTTCTTCTCCAAGGGTGAGGATAGGATTTTCGCTAGAACCAAGGCGGTCATAGGCCGTGAAGTAGAAAACTGCCATCCACCTAAATCAGCCCACGTGGTAGATAAGATCATAGATGATTTTAGAAATGGAGTAAAGGACAGCGAAGATTTCTGGATAGATAATGGGGAGATGTTTATCCTAATTAGGTTCTTTGCCGTTAGAAACGAAAAGGGTGAGTATCTAGGAACCCTAGAATATGTCCAAAACGTCGCTCCTATTAGAAAGTTAGAAGGCGAGAAGAGGATCCTAAGTGACTAAATAGAAAGAAGAGGCGCAAGCCTCTTTTTTTATCCAACAAATTTTTACTTTAATGTGTCTTTTATTGTAATTATTCCTTTAATGTAGTATTATTGTAGTAGTAGTTTCATTAGAAAAAACTACTTATCTAGAAGTTGTTGGTGACTATTTATTAAGATAGTAAATAGGAGTGAGGAAATGAGGAAGAGTAGGAAAAGGGAACACGTTGAGAACTATCTAAAAACTTCATTTAAGGGCAACAACCTATTTGATGATATATTTTTAGAGCATAATGCTTTACCTGATTTAAACTTTTCAGAAATAGATACAAGGATGGAGTTCCTTGATAAGACTATAGATTACCCAATTATTATCAATGCCATGACTGGTGGTACTGAATTTGCAGGTGAGATAAATAGGGAATTATCCCTACTAGCTAAGAACTTCAATATCCCCATGGCTGTAGGCTCTGAGACTATCCTCCTCTGTGAAGATGATGCCTGCAAGGACTCCTTCAAAATCGTAAGGGAAAATATCGGTGACGAAGGAGTAGTTATAGCAAACCTAAGTGGACATGCATCTGTAGATGATGCCAGAATAGCCTTAGAGGTAATAGATGGTGACGCCATTCAAATCCATTTAAATGTAGCCCAGGAGCTGGCCATGGATGAGGGAGACAGGGACTTTAAAGGTGTCATCGATAATATAGAAGCAATTGTAAAAGGCATAGACAAGCCTGTCATAGTTAAGGAAGTGGGCTTTGGCATATCTAAGGAGGCTGGCCAAAGACTATATGATATAGGTGTAAGATATATAGATATTTCGGGCTTTGGTGGCACAAACTTTATGGAGATTGAGAATTTAAGGAATATGAATATCGATCTTACGGAGCTATATTCCTGGGGCCTACCTTCAGCCTACTCCCTAATTAAGTGTAGGGAAGTTGCAGATGACTTAAAGCTTATATCCAGTGGTGGCATTAAGACAGCCTTAGAAGTAGTGAAATCAGTAGTACTAGGGGCCGAGCTGGCAGGTATAAGCGGTGAGATACTTGCCTATCTAGTTCATGGTGGCTATGAGAATGCCAAGGAATACCTGGATGATTTAACCTACAAGATCAAGATGATCATGCTCTTGATGGGCAAGAAGAATATTGAGGAATTAAAGAAGTCAGACTACAAGATAACAGGAAAACTTAAGGAATTACTATAAAAGAGGTGTTAGCGCTAGGCTAACACCTTTCTTAAATGGATATCTTATAGGTAAGGACCCTAGTGACTGGATGTGATAGATTGAATTACAAGATTTACAAATATGAAAGCCTAGATTCAACAAACACCAAGGCAAAAGAGCTTGCCCTTAGGGGGGCAGGGGAGGCTACCCTGGTCATCTGTGAGGAGCAGACCAGGGGCAGGGGTAGGATGGGTAGGAGCTGGACATCTACTAAGGGCAAGGACCTTCTCTTTAGTATAATCCTAAAACCCAAACTAGAATTTGGTGAGCTGCAGAGAATCATCCTAGCTGCAGCTGTGGCAGTAAATAGGGCCCTCAAGGATTTAGGGATTGAATCACAGATTAAGTGGCCCAATGATATAATCATAGGGGGTAAAAAAGTAGCCGGTATCCTGATGGAGACCTCCACCAGCGGGGATAAGACCAAGCATGTAATTCTAGGTATTGGAATCAATGTAAACCAGGATAGGGAGGACATCCCAGATGAGCTTAAAGATAAGTCAATATCCCTAAAACTAGTATCTAAGAGGGAAATAGATAGGGAGGAGCTATTAGATTATCTCCTAGTTAGGATTAAGGAATCCTATCTAGCTGTTAAGAATAGGGTTGATATGGAAGAACTTCTAAAGGCCTACAAGGAAAACTCATCCCTGACGGGAAGGGAGGTTATGGTTTTACAGGGAAAGGCTAGACCCAGAAGGGGTACTGCCATAGACATAGGTATAAATGGGGAGCTGGTGGTTAGATTTCCCGAAGGAGTAGAGAAGATCTCCTATGGAGAGGTATCCATAAGAGGGATAGATGGATATACTTAAGCAAAAACAGGCTACTAGTTAGCCTGTTTTTTATATTCTTTCAAGGGCATGCAGGAGCCGCCTTCCAACCAAGGAAACTATACCTATCTTAAGGAGGTCTCCTGGTAAGAAGATAAGGAAGCCTGCATAGAGTATCTGATAAAGGGTGAAGTGTTTGCCCATTACCACATTCAATATGTAATACATATAGGGTAGACCAATCATATACATGATCAGGCTACCTAAAGAGGAGGAAATAAAGAGATTTTTAATGGATTTTTCTTCCAAGTACTGAAAGACCTTTCCTGAAACAAAGGAGGCCAGTATAAAGCCTAAGATAAAGCCAAAGCTAGGCTTAAACATATGGTTGATGCCTCCTGAGAAGCCTGAGAAGATGGGGACTCCCATAAGTCCAATCAAGAGATAGAGGATTTGGGATAGGGCCCCTAGAATAGGTCCTAAAAGGATACCACTTAGGAGGACAAAAATTGATTGCATGGTTATGGGTACCGGAACCATTGGTATACTAATAAAGGCTCCCATGGCTGTTAAGGATGTCAACAATGCCACTAGGGTTATTTCCTTGACTTTCATTTTAAATCTCCTTTAATCTGATAGTTTCTCTTCATATTATACCACAAATCTTTATGGGCTAGAGATTTCCATAATTTTGGAGATGGTCTTTTATGGATACAGTTTGATAAGATTATTACTATAAATAGATTATTCATTATGTTATAATAGGAAAATATATTGTAAACATAAGAAAAATTCAAAGGAGGTGAGAAGGTGGATATAAAGGATATTAAGGATTTGATTGTTACCATCAACAATACTGATATAGAGACAGTTGAAATCAAGAAGAGTGATATACAAGTCTTGATAACAAAATCCAAATCCCAGGAAAATCATATGGTCAAACCAGATGATTCCATAAAAGAAAGAGTAGTCAAGGAAGAAAAAGAAAATCTTCCACTAGAAGATGAGGATATCTTTCTAGTAGAATCACCTATGGTTGGTACCTACTATGGGGCTCCTAGCCCAGATGCTGATCCTTTTGTTAAAGTAGGAGATAGGGTAGAGAAGGGCCAGACCCTATGTATCATTGAAGCCATGAAGATAATGAATGAAATCGAAAGTGAGATTTCAGGAGAAATTGTAGAGATACTGGCAAATGATGAAGACATAGTAGAGTATGGCCAGGCTTTAATGAAGATTAGGAGGTAGATATGTTTAAGAAAATACTAATTGCAAACAGGGGTGAAATAGCTGTCCGTATCATTAGAACCTGCAAGGAAATGGGCATCAAGACTGTGGCGGTCTATTCGGATGTGGATGAAGAATCTATCCATGTCCACATGGCAGATGAGGCCATATGTATAGGACCTGCCCAGGCCAAGGATAGTTACCTAAATATAGATAGGATTATATGCGCAGCCCTAGTGACCAAGGCAGAAGCTATTCATCCAGGCTATGGCTTTCTATCAGAAAACAAGGACCTTATTGATGCCTGTATCAAAAATAATATAAGATTCATAGGCCCTGACAAGAGGCATTTAGAGGTTATGGGAGACAAGTCCCAGGCCAGAAACACCATGGTGAAGGCAGGGGTTCCGGTAGTACCAGGAACGGAAAAATCCACTAATGATGCAGAGGAAGCCTTTGAGATGGCTAAGGAAATAGGCTATCCCCTTATAATTAAGGCAGCCAGTGGTGGTGGTGGAAGGGGTATGAGGATAGTCCATGAGGAAAAAGAGTTCATAAGGAACTTTAACACGGCCAAGGCAGAGGCCATGGCTGGATTCAATGATGACTCCATGTACCTAGAAAGATTAATAGAAAATCCTAGACATATAGAAGTCCAAATCCTGGCAGACTCTTATGGAAATGTAATCCATTTAGGAGAAAGGGATTGTTCCCTTCAAAGAAGAAATCAGAAGGTTATAGAAGAAGCCCCTTGTAGCATAATAAGTCAGGAGCTCAGGGAGAAAATAGGCCAGGTAGCCCTAAAGGCAGCCAAGGCTGTAGAATATGTAAGTGCTGGGACCATTGAATTCCTACTGGATAGGAATAATGATTTTTATTTTATGGAGATGAACACTAGGATACAAGTAGAGCATCCCGTTACCGAGCAAGTCACCGGTATCGACATTATAAGGGAGCAGATAAAAATAGCCTATGGTGAAAAACTAGACCTAACCCAGGAGGATATAGGCATAACTGGTCACGCCATAGAATGTAGGATAAATGCTGAAAATCCTAGGGAGAACTTTAGACCATGTCCAGGTAAGATAGAGACATATTTTGCACCTGGGGGTTACGGTATCAGGATAGATACCCATATCTATGCAGACTATACTGTGCCAGCAACCTATGATTCCATGGTAGGAAAACTCATAGTTTGGGGCAAGGACAGGACTGAAGCCATAGGTAGGATGAGAAGGGCCCTAGATGAGATGGTCATCCTCGGAATTGATACCAATATAGACTTCCATAAGGAAATACTTAACAATGAAGAATTTAACAAGAACAAGATAGATACTTCATTTATAGAAAAAGAAATATTTAAAAGAGAATAGATTGGGGGCAGAAGATGCTTAAGGATTTCTTTTATAAAAAGAAGAAATACGCAACATTAACACTTGAAGAAGATAAAAAAACACCCAGCCCTTCAGTAAGTAAGAATCATGAAAAACCACAAGATACTTCTCATGATAAGATTAAGGATTCTAGAATTAATCCTAGAAAGAGAATCCAGGCTATAATAGATAAGGATACATTTATAGAGTATGATTCCGATGTAGAAAGCTCCAATCCCTTGGACTTTCCCGACTATGGTGATAAGCTTAAAAAGGCTATAGAGGCCTCAGGTGAAAAAGAGGCTGTAATCACAGGTGAGGGAGCCATAGATGGGGAAAAGGTAGTTATTTGTGTTATGAATCCTAATTTTATGATGGGAAGTATGGGCTCCGTAGTAGGAGAAAAGATAACCAGGGCCATAGAAAGAGCCCTGGACAAGAGGCTACCACTGATAATTTTCACTGCATCTGGTGGAGCTAGAATGCAGGAGGGTATCCTATCCCTAATGCAGATGGCCAAGACATCCCAGGCCCTGGGCAGGCTGGCAGAAGAAGGCATCCTCTATATTTCGGTCTTGACAGACCCTACCACAGGAGGAGTTACTGCAAGTTTTGCCATGCTGGGAGATATAATTCTAGCGGAGCCAGGGACCCTGATATGTTTTGCGGGACCTAGGGTAATCGAGCAAACAATCAAGGAGAAGTTACCAGAAGGCTTTCAAAGGGCAGAATTCTTACTGGAAAAAGGCTTCGTAGATAAGATAGTAAAACCAGAGGATATGAAAAGTGTCCTGGCTCAAATTATAAAACTTCATTCAAGGGACGGTGGTATCCATGAGTAAGGTTTTAGAATTTGAGAAGCCAATTATTGAGCTGAGAAAGCAAATAGCTGAGCTTAGGAAGTTCTCAGAGGAAAACAAGCTAGATTTATCCCATGAAATCTATGTTTTAGTGAGAAAAGTCAAGCAGATGGAAAGACAGATCTATGAAAATCTCAGTCCTTGGCAGAGGGTGAGCATAGCCCGCTGGCAAGAAAGACCCACCAGCCTTGACTACATTGAAAGGTTGATTGATAATTTCATAGAATTTCACGGGGATAGATACTATGGTGATGATAGGGCCATTATAGGCGGAATCGGTAGCTTTGAGGGAAGGGCTGTTACTGTAATAGGCCACCAAAAAGGCAAAAATACCAAGGAAAACTTGGAGATGAATTTTGGCATGCCAAATCCAGAAGGATACAGGAAGGCCCTGAGGCTCATGAAGCAGGCTGAGAAGTTTAATAGGCCCATAATCACCTTTATAGATACACCTGGTGCCTATTGTGGACTAGGGGCAGAAGAACGTGGTCAAGGAGAAGCCATAGCCTTAAACCTACTGGAAATGAGCAGGCTAAAAACTCCCATCATAGCCATAATCATAGGTGAAGGGGGGAGTGGAGGTGCCCTGGCCCTAGGAGTAGGAGACAGGGTAGGGATGCTGGAAAACTCCATATACTCAGTTATCTCACCTGAAGGTCTAGCCAGCATCTTGTGGAAGGACGCCAGCAGGGCAGAGGAGGGGGCCAGGGTTATGAGGTTGACAGCCCAGGACCTGCTAGATTTAAAAATCATCGATAATATAATTAAAGAGGCTAGGGGTGGAGCCCATAAGGACTATGACTTCACCGCCAATAAGATCAAGTCCTATATATCCAAGTCCTTGGAGGAGCTTAAGGGGCTGGATAGGGATGAATTATTAGCTAATCGATATAAAAAGTTCAGAAATATGGGTATCTGGAAGTAAGCTAACACTTGCATAAACACTTTAAAAGTGTTATTATAATGATAGATACAGAATGAACGGACTAGATTAGTGTACCCATACAACAGGAGGCGATCTTATGAGAACCAGAACTAGGGATATAACCAGAATAGCAGCCTTAATGGCCTTAACCACAGTAATGACCATGGTTATTCAAATACCTACAATAGCTACAAATGGATATTTAAACCTAGGAGATATGGTAGTATTTATATCCGCCATGATGCTGGGTAGAAGGGGTGGCTTTCTGGTAGGGGGACTCGGCTCAGCCCTGGCGGACATCTTACTGGGATATACCCACTATGCCCCTATAACCCTTCTAGTTAAGGGATTGGAAGGATATATAGCTGGAGTCCTACTGGATACAAGGGCTGGTCAGAGGAAACCAATTATTGCTACCACCATTGGCGGTATATGGATGGCTCTTGGCTATTATATGGCAGAGATATTTATGTACGGGGCCAAGGCAGCCCTCTTATCGGTTCCAGGTAACCTAATGCAGGGAGTTTTCGGAGCAACAACAGCTGTAATCCTCTATTCAGTACTAAAGAGGACCAAGTTTGCCCTGTAGTAAGAGAATATAAGACGAAAGCCTGATTAAGATTAACTTAATCAGGCTTTTTTTATTCCTTAACCCTATCCCTGTCCATGAAGAACTTAATGCAATAAATTCCAGCCAAGGCTACTAAACCATATACCAGTCGGCTAAGGAAGGCATCACTTCCACCAAAAAGTGAAGCTACTAAATCATACTGAAACAGCGATACCAAGCCCCAATTCAAGGCCCCAATTATTACTAAAACTAAAGCTAATGTATCCATATTTATCCTCCATTCATATATTACTTGCCCTATTAGTCTTTCCCTTTCCCTCATAAATAAACATATATTTTCTTCATATTTAAGACATAAATTGGTAATACTCTATTAAAGAAGGATAGAGGGTGATTGTTTTGATCAGCAAGGACATAGAAGAGAATAAGGCTAGGTTTTATAGTGAGTTCAATAATTCATCAGACCTTGTGACGCGCCAACTTCAAACCCTATGTAAAACCGAGGTTATGGTTTGTTATATCAATGGTTTTATAGACAAGGAAGCCCTTAATGACAACATCATTAAGCCCTTAATAGAGAATCTAGTCTCTCCCATGGAAATAGCCGACACAGTATATATCTCTGAAGTAAAGGAAATATCTAGCTTCCAAGAGGTTATAAAGGGAGTTGTTGATGGCCATGTAGCCCTCTTCCATGAGGATATGGATAAGGCCTTCATATTAAACCTATGTAAATATGCCAAAAGAAGCATAGATACATCCAGCTCTGAACAGGTTATAAGAGGTCCCAAGGAGGCCTTTATAGAAGACTTATTTGTAAATAAGACCCTGATAAGAAGGAAGATTAGGAACAAAAACCTTACCTTTGAAGACTTCACCATGGGTGATCAGACTAATACCGCTGTATCCCTGGTATATATGAAGGGAATAGTTAATGAGGATATCCTAGCCGAATTAAAATCCAGGATTAGTCAAATCAAAACGGACGGCATCTTTGATTCCAATAGTATAGAGGAATATATAGATGATGTACCCAATAGCCTGGTAAATACCGTATATAATACAGAAAAACCAGATGTACTAGCAGGCAAGATTCTGGAAGGTAGGATAGGCATCCTTTGTGATGGTTCCCCCAATGTCCTGACAGTTCCCATGCTCTTTATAGAAAACCTGATGGCTGCAGAGGATTACTATCTCCAGCCTATCTATGCCTCATATTTGAGGATAATTAGGTTTATCTCCCTCTTTATAAGTATTGCCTTGGTGGGAATCTATATTGCCCTTACTAGATTCCACCAAGAAATGATCCCTACCGACCTATTGATTTCCATATCAGGACAAAGGCAGGGGGTACCCCTTAATAACTTCTTGGAGGCCCTCCTGATGATATTTTTCTTTGAAATCATGAAGGAAGCAGGTCTTAGGCTGCCCAAGGCTATTGGGCAAACTGTGACCTTGATAGGAGGCTTGGTCATAGGCCAGGCTGCTGTAGAGGCAGGGATTGTAAGTGCAATTATGGTCATCATAGTATCTGCAACTGGCATCAGTGAATTCGTAAACCCAAGCCTGAGGGAGCTTATAGTTGTAAATAGGTTGGCATTCATCGTATTGGGGGCCACCCTAGGGCTTTATGGGATAGTCTGCGGTATAGTTGTAAGCATCCACTATCTTGTTAGTATCAAATCCCTAGGTGTCCCCTTCCTATATCCCTATGCCCCCTATGATAGGAAGGCTATGAAGGATACAATCTTAAGGTGCCATGTATATAAGTTAAACTATAGGCCAAGATATATTTCAAATAAGAAATCTAGGAGAAGGAATAGGCGAGATGAGATATAAATCTATAATACTAAGCATCATATTGATAATTGCAGTATTATTAAGCTCCTGTACTTCATCACAAGAGATAGAAGACGTGGGAATAGTCCTAGCTACTGGCATAGATATGGAAGGTGATAAGTACCTCCTCACCCATGAAGTTATAGTTCCAAAGTCAAGTGTATCCGACAAGATTGGTCAAGGACCCAATGTCCAATATGTCCAGTCTAAGGGTGACACTATAATAGATGCCCTTAGAAATGCAAGCCTAGTTTTTGATAAGAAGTTATTCCTGGCCCACAACAGGGTTATTATCTTAGGAGAGGATCTGGCCAAAAGGGGGATAGGTGATATAATCAACTTTTACGTTTCTGATGTTGAACCTAGGGAATCCACCCTCCTTCTAGTTGCCAAGGGTTCTCCAGCCCATGAGGTAATGGGGATCAAGGGAGGCCTAAGTGATACTCCTGGAAAATATCTTTTTGACTTATTGGAAAACCATAGATTCAACCTTAAAGCCAGGGACCTAACCCTAAATGAGTTTCTAAGGTATTTCCTAGCGGGAGAAAACGTAGTAGTTTCCACAGTCCAAAAAATTGAGCAAAAGGAGATTGATAAGGAAGAGGAAAAACCCAATAGAACCATCTTGGATGTTACGGGAGGGGCTGTATTTCGGAAGGATAGGCTAATAGGTTACTACACTGGGGATGAGATGAAGGGATTTAACTTTCTTATAGACGAATTTGAAAATGGTCTAATAATTTTTAAAATGTCTGATGAAGTGGTTAAGGATAATAAGTTTGTAGCTAGAAGTGGGCAGTATTTAGTAGTGGAGGTTAAGGCTAGTAAGACCAAATCTAAGGTTGAGTTAGTAGAAGATAAGCTTCTTCTTAAGATTGATGTGAATATTGAAGGGGTCTTGATAGAAGACACAAAGGGACTAAATATATCAAGTCAAGCCATGTTAGAGGCTGTTAGATCTGCCTGTGCCAAA
This sequence comes from Tissierellia bacterium, assembly GCA_012518035.1. GTDB lineage: Bacteria > Bacillota > Clostridia > Tissierellales > Tissierellaceae > JAAYTL01. Next base: position 15,682 of record JAAYTL010000074.1, read on the forward strand.
AAAGTTGAGGAATATATTGTTAGGACCTTGGAGAAGTCTCAGAAGGAGTTTAAGACGGATACCTTTAGTATCGGTAACCTGGTACATATAAGCTATCCAGACCTATGGAAGGAGATTTCAGATGATTGGGAGAGCATATTTCCTGATTTGGATTACAAGATAAATGTCAAGGTTGATGTGATAAGGGTTGGACTTATCAATACACCTGTTAATATTGAGATAGACGAAGAACGTTTAAAGGAGAATAAATAGTGTGAAACCGACTATTACATCGAGACAACTAGTAGCCTTGATGACAACATCAAGAATTGCCCTTGCAATTTCCATAATGCCTACCATCAATATTCCACCCCATAACCAGGATACCTGGATAGTGGTTTTGTTATCCATAGTCTATACCCATATCCTCTTGGCCCCTTTGCTTTTTCTAGCCAATAGGTTTAAAGATCAGTCCATGATTGGGTATTTGGAAGTTCTATATGGTAAGACCATAGGAAGGATAATAGGCTGCCTCTATGGTCTATATTTCCTAACCAATGCCTTTAATGCCTCTACTCTTCAGTCTGAATTAGTCTCTACATCTATATTATTCGATACCCCTGAATATCTAATCGTCATTGGGATGATGATAACTTGTATCTATTCTGTTTCCAGGGGTGTTGAAGCTAGCTTGAGATCGGTAGAGGTTTTAGCCCCAGTTGCCCTGGGGATAATTGTTATCCTCCTTTTGTTTGGAATAAATAATTTTAAGTATTACCTACTCCTCCCCATCCTATCTGACTCAAGCCTAATAGATGTCAACCTAGGTGCCCTTGAGTTATCAAGTTTTTATTCTGAAATGTTTTATTTGACCATGCTCATACCCTACTTGGATGACAAGGATGATATTAACAAGATATATATAAAATCCATTGTCTATCCCCTTGGTCTTTTAGCCATCATAGTAATCATATGTCAGATAAGCTTGGGAGTCGACCATATGGAACATTCCAACTTTCCCTTCCTCCTCTACGTGAGGTCCATTGATTTGTTTGAATTAGTCGAGAGGATAGATTCCATTGCAGTAGTGGCCTGGATTATGACCAGTCTGATCAGAGTGAGTGCCTTTCTACTGATTAGTGTCTTAGCCTTTAGGGAAATCTTAGAAAAGGATGAGAGGGATAAGATTATCCTGCCTATCTTGGGGTTAATACTTGCCATAATGACATTTTGGTCCATTAGCTCAAGGTCTGTAATCATCTACAGGGGGGATTATAATCTGATAAGGGTGATTCTATTTGTTGGCCTAACCATTGTGGTCCCCATCCTTACCTGCATTGTGTATTTTTTCAGAAGAAAATCACTGGAAGATACCTTGAGCCAATGATTATAAATCCCATAAGTTGGGAATAATAAGACTAAGAGGTGATTATGATGAGAAAGTTTAAATATGGCCAAAAGATTGGCTTGAGATCCAAGGAAACTGGGAAGATAATTGCTATATATCCACATTCCCTTAGGGAAACAGATGAAGAGACTGAGAAAGCTGTACGGGACTGGTACTATCAAACTAGTTGTGAGGCCGAAGATGAATTACTGACATCATATGTAGATGTTGTAACAGAAGATGAAATAAAGTCCAGAGGATAAATAAAATCTTTCTAAAATCTTGAGAATTATATAACAAACCTCTAAAATTCCCTTGCCAAAATGGTCAAGCTTATGCTATAATTGTGTAGGTAGGACTACTCTATTAAATTCCAATTTAATATCGCTGAATTCTTTATATAAGAAGCGGGGGAACCAATTTCTCGGGGTGAATCCTATTATTTCAATAGGATGGGCTACTTACCCTTTGGCCCTAATCCGACAGCTAACCTCGTAAGCGAAGAAAAGGGGAGTTAACTTGTATCTAACTATGGAACTCCATAGTTATTTTTTTCCCAAAAATTTGGTTTACATAATATATAGAGTAAATATAATTGAGAGAGGATGATCGTATGAAAAGAGAACTAACATATTGTGTTATAGGAGCCGGCAACGGCGGTATAGCTATGGCAGGATATTTATCCATGATTGGTTATAGGGTAAATCTATATAATAGAACCTTAGAAAAAATCTTACCTCTGATAAAGAATCCCGTAATCCATTTAACAGGTGAAGAAAATGGGATTGGGGTACTTAATAGAGTTACCAGCAATATGGGTGAAGCAATAGAAGGTGTAGATATCATAATGATCACGACCCCAGCCCTAGCCCACTATAACATAGCCAAGGAAATGGCCCCCTACCTAAAGGATGGGCAAGTCATAGTACTAAACCCAGGTAGGACAGGTGGAGCTTTGGAAGTATATGAAACCCTCTTAAGGGAGAGGAAAAGAAACAATATAATTGTTGCTGAGGCCCAGACCTTCATATATGCAGCAAGATCATCATCCATCAACAATGCTCATATATATCAATCCAAGAAGGAAGTATCCCTGGCAGCTATACCAGCAACAAAAACAAACTACGTATTAGAACTTCTCAAGGATGCATATCCACAATTTACTTCTGCAAAAGATGTACTAGAAACTAGCATCAATAATTATGGGGCAATCTTGCACCCAGCACCAACCCTTTTAAACAGTGGACATATAGAGAGATGTTCACCATTTGAATACTATAGAGAAGGAATCACCCCCTCAATAGCAAGCTTTTTAGAAAAAATGGATAGTGAAAGGATGTCATTAGGTAGACTGTTACAAGTTGATGCAGTCCCTACTATTCAATGGCTTTATGAAAGCTATGGGGCCAAGGGAGATAACCTCTATGAGGCTATTCAAAACAATTCCGGCTATAAAGGCTTAATAGCTCCCCAAGGGCTTAATACCAGATATATCTATGAGGACGTACCATGTAGCCTGGTACCTATGGAATCAATGGCTGCCCTTTTTGGCATGAAGACACCTGCCATATCCTCAATAATAGATATAGCCCAGATTATCACTAATAGGAACTTTAGAGCAGAAGGAAGAAGTGCGGATAGATTAGGACTAGAAGGCTTATCAATAACTGAGATGCATCTATTAGCTAGAGAAGGTAGGATTTCTAAGAGAAGATTACATGAGGTAGTTTAGAATTTATGTAAGCTTACTCATTGATTTGAAATATGAAGGGTAGAATTTATGGATAATAAAAAGACAAAAGAAAAAATATAGTCACTTTTAGCTTGTGTAAGAAGTGACTATATTTTTTTATGCCTTTATGTATGGTTAAGAGTTTAAAGGTTCTTGGTCATATCAACATGGGGAATCGTGTGATAATCATAGGGCTCACTTATGGTCTTATATCCCAGCTTATGATAGAATTCTTCAACGGATACTCTTCCCATCAAGTTGACCTTGGTATAGCCTCTTTCCCTAGCAATATTCTCGATGAAGTCCATTAGATAGGTTCCTAAACCCTGCTTACGATATTCCTTTAGGATGGCCACACTCTTTACCCTGGCAGTATCCTTGTCATCTTCAGTCAAGAAGACAGTAGCAATCATAGTTCCATCCAAATAGGCCCCATAAAGGTCCATGTCCTTATCGCCTGTTAAATCTTCATCCCGGATATCCATACCCCAAGGCTTTCGAAATGCCTCGTTCCGGATATCTATGGAGACCTCATATTCATCGGAACCGTAATCGATACTTCTCATTTCAATCCTATCAACTATACTCATATTTTTCCCACCTTTCTGAATATTACTAGAAAATTTCGACTATTATATTTTAAAGATACCTAATTAACAATCACCTGTCAAGGGTAATAATATGAACGAGAACCTAGAAGGAGAGCCTTCCGGCAACGAATATTAATGTAGAATGCACCAATAGGTTAAGGTAAAAGGTTACAATTTGGATAAATCGGAAATATACCTACAAGGATAGGCTAGAAAGTGTTATAATGTTATATGTCAATAATATTTCACAGGAGAGATGATTATGAGAAACAAGTTTATTATTAGAGCCTTGGTATTAGTATTAGCCATCATGCTAAGCCTAACCGCTTGCTCAAGAGGAACGGATAATCCACCCAACCAGGATGAGACGGAGAATCCTGTAGATATAGGATCTGAAAAGGGCAATGAGCAGGAAGATCCTATTGATGAAGAAGACTTAAATAAAGATGATGAAATAACTGAAGATGAGCAAGAAGACCCTCTTGAAGATGATATAGATAATGAAGATGATATAGATAATGAAGATGATATAGATAATGAAGATGATATAGATAATGAAGACGATAACTTGCATGACTTGGATTTGGAAGAGGATATTTTTAATCCCGCTAGCTTAACTGTTCTGGCAAATAAGGAGTACAGCCTAGGTTCAGATTATACGCCTGAGGATTTGGTTACAGTCCAAGTACCCACAGTCCTAGAAAACCCAGAGGTAAAACAATTGAGGAAGGTTGCAGCTGATGCCTTAAAGGAGATGTTTGAGGCAGCCAAGGAGGAAGGAATCATCCTTCATGCCCGTTCAGGCTACCGCTCCTACAGGACCCAGGAGCAGCTATTTAAGAATAATGTAGCCAAGCATGGTGAAGAGGCAGCCAATAAGTTCAGTGCCAGGGCAGGTCAAAGTGAGCATCAGACAGGTTTGGCCATGGATATTACCAGTGAAAGTGTAAATTTAAAATTGACCGAGAGCTTTGAAGACACCAAAGAGGGTAAATGGGCAGCAGAAAATGCCCACAGATTTGGGTTTATCCTTAGATATCCCAAGGATAAGACCCATATAACAGGTTATATATATGAGCCCTGGCATTTTAGGTATGTAGGTGTTGAGCATGCCACCAAGATTTATGAGCTGGGTCTCACTTTAGAGGAGTATCTTTTAGGGGATATTTACGCCGGATATTAATCCGGCTGTATTTTTTTGTAGATATTTGTAATTTTTATTGTAATAGGGCAAGTTTTATGCTAAAGTATATATATGGTATGAAGATAAACTTCAGTACACAAGATATTGTGCATTGAAGTTTATATTAATCTTATAGGAGGCTGACAAATGCTGAGGGTTGAGAAACGAAACGGAAATATTGTAGATTTTGAGAATGAGAAAATCGAAATAGCAATTATGAAAGCCATGAGAGAGACTGAGAAGGGCGAAGATGAAGAATTAGCCAAGGAGATTGCCCAGCTTGTTAGGGAAGAGTTTAAGGACTTGGAAGTAGTCCATATTGAGCAGATTCAGGACCAGGTTGAAATCCATCTAATGAAAAACCGTCCTGATGTGGCTAGAAAGTATATTATCTATAGGGAAGAAAGGGCCAAGCTCAGGGAACAGGGCTGGGACATGACGGACTTACAAAGGGATATTTACGAGAATAAATATAGATATGATAATGAAAGTTTTGAGGAATTCCTTGATAGGGTAAGTGGTGGTAATGGACCTATCAAAAAGGCCATCAAGGACAAAAAATTCATGCCTGCAGGAAGAATCTTGGCAGGAAGAGGCTTGGATAAATTCGGTAGAAAGATTACCTTGAGTAACTGCTATGTCATGCCCCAGGTGGAGGATAATATAGAGGCCATATTTGATACAGCCAAGTACCTGGCCAGGACCTATTCCTATGGTGGAGGCTGCGGTCTAACCCTATCTAAGTTAAGACCCAAGGGGGCCAAGGTAAACAACGCCGCCAACACTACAACAGGGGCAGTTTCCTTTATGGATCTGTACTCCCTTGTGACAGGCCTAATTGGTATGAAGGGACGTAGGGGGGCCCTTATGCTTAATCTAGATGTAAGCCACCCGGACATTGAGGAGTTTATCAATGTAAAAAATGATTTAAGCAAGGTGAATTACGCTAATATATCTGTTAATGTTAACAATGAATTCATGGAAGCCGTAAAGAATGATGAGGAATATGATTTATACTTCAAGGTAGAGGCTACAGGTGAAGAAATCATAAAGACCATTAAGGCCAGGGACCTTTTTAGGACCATAGCAAGAAATAACTGGAATATGGCGGAACCGGGAGTTCTATTTACGGACAAGATCAATGCATGGCATCTGATGAGTGAGGACCCAAGCTTTGAATTTGCAGGTGTTAATCCTTGTGCAGAAGAAACCCTGCCAGCCTTTGGTAGCTGTAACCTAGCCTCCATAAACCTGGCTGCCTTTGTTAAGAATCCCTTCACTGAATATGCAAGATTTGAGTTTGAAAGATTTAGCGAGTTAGTAAGGGATGGCGTTATCTATCTCAATGAAGTATTGGATGAAAACATGAATCTTCATCCCCTTCCACAACAAAGAGATGTTTCCAGGGAGCTAAGGCAGATTGGTTTGGGTATCATGGGTGTAGCAGATATGTTTATTAAGATGGGTATTAGGTATGGAAGCAGCGAATCCTTAAGCCTAATCCATCAGATAGGGAGGACCTTAATCAACGAAGCCTTAAGACAATCCGCCCTACTGGCCAAGGAGGAAGGACCTTTCCCAAGGTATAACCCTGAAGCGGTATTAAATTCACCCTTCCTGCTAAGCAATGCAGATGAAGATGTTTTAGAGCTGGTTAAGGAACATGGACTTAGAAACAGTCAATTGTTGACTATACCACCTACAGGAAGCATATCTACCCTGATAGGATGCAGTAATGGCTTGGAGCCCATATTCCAAATTTCTTACACTAGAAAATCAGAATCCCTACATTTGGAGGATACCTATTATAAGGTATTTACACCAATAGTAAAGGAATATATGGATAAGAACAATATAAGCAGGGAAGAGGACCTACCAGACTTTATAGTAACTACTTCCAACCTAGACTATAGGGAGAGGATAGAAGTACAGGCAGTTTGGCAACAGTATATAGATGCTAGTATTTCATCAACAGTAAATGTCCCCAACGAATTTACAGTTGAGGAAGTAGAGGATTTATATATGTATGCCTGGGAGAAGGGCCTCAAGGGTATAACCATTTATAGGGATGGTTGTGCTAGGGATGGTATCCTAATTACCAATAAGTCCACCAATAGGTTAGAGAGGATAGATGAATTACAAAGGGAGCTAAATGAATTAGCTGCAGAGCAACTTGTCATAGACCCTAATACCTGCCCAATGTGCGGTAGTCCGGATATGGTTCATTCTGGCGGTTGTTCAGAATGTCAAACCTGTGGCTATAGCCCTTGCTCAATTTAATATAAAAAAGACCTATGAGTGTAGGTCTTTTTTAGTATCATCCTAAATCTAATGAAGGATCTTATTCTATAACATCGATGAAAGGACATGTGCCTTGGATACAATACCCTTTAACCTGTTCTCCTCATCAACTACAGCTATAGGGAATGGGGTTGTGGCAGCAACTTCCATAATATCCATCAATAGGGTATCTGGCGATGTAGTATTTATTTCTCTAATTAGAACATCCTCAACTGACAAGCCCTTTTCCTTACCCTTTAAAGCATCATCAATGGTAACTACTCCCTGTAACCTCATCTTAGCATCCACCACATAGGCACTGGATACTCCGTTAGCCCTCATGGTCTTTATGGCATGATTTAGGCTATCCCTAGTCCTGACTATACTGTTTGGAGTAACCATTACATTATTAACGTGGATAACCTGGGTCTTATCAGCACTATCTATAAATTGCTTCACGTAATCATCAGCTGGATGCTCGCTCATCTCTTCGGGAGTGGCTACTTGTATAACCTCACCATCCCTCATGATAGCAACCCTATCACCTAGTTTAAAAGCTTCATTGATATCATGGGTTATAAATACAATAGTCTTATCCAGCTTTCTTTGGATACTCAAGAGTTCAAATTGCATATCCTTCCTAACCAAGGGGTCTAGGGCAGAAAAAGGCTCATCCATAAGTAGGATTTCCGGGTCATTGGCTAGGGCTCTAGCAATACCCACTCTCTGCTTCATACCACCTGACAGGCTGGTGATGGGCTCGTAGTCATATCCGTCAAGACCAACCATATTTATCATTTCCTTGGCCTTGGCATGTCGTTCTTCCTTGGGCATTCCCTTTATTTCTAGGCCATATTCTACATTTCCTAGGACATCCCTATGGGACATAAGACCAAACTGCTGGAAGACCATGGAAATTTTATTCCTTCGATAGTCATTTAACTCCTTTTTATTAAACTTACCTATATCTTGGCCTTCAAATAGTACCTGTCCAGAACTGGGCTTATTTAACATATTTAAACATCTGATGAGAGTGGATTTACCAGAGCCAGATAGGCCGATAATAACAAAGATTTCACCCCTCTTAACATCCAAATTAACATCCCAAAGGGCTACAGTTACACCGGTTTTCTTATGGATGGTAGCCTGGTCTACCCCCTTTTTCTTTAATTCCCGAGCTTGCTTTTTATCCGAACCAAAGAGCATAGATAGATTTCTGATACTCAATATATAGTCATTATTATTGTTGTTGTTATTATTCACCATCAGTTTTCACCTCACTACGTTGTACCAGTCCTTGAGTTAGCCTATCTAAGATAACTGCAATAATAACAACAGCTGTTCCTGAAACCAACCCTCTACCCATTTCAATTCGGTTAACCGCTAATAGAACCTCCATACCAAGGCCAGAAGCACCTATCATAGATGTGGTAACAACCATGGACATGGCCATCATGAGGGTTTGGTTTACCCCTGTCATAATAGTAGGTAGGGCTTGCGGAATTTGAACCTTGATCAGGGACTGCATTTTGGTTGAACCAAAGGCTAGAGAGGCTTCAACAACCTCATGGTCTATTTGTCGTATTCCATGATTAGTCAAGCGAATCATAGGGACTACTGCATATACCGTAGTAGCAATGACTGCTGGCGGTTTACCCAAGCCAAAAAACATCATCGCAGGAATCAAGTACACGAACACTGGCATAGTCTGCATGGTATCCAATATGGGTCGGACCAATCTATCTAGCCTATCGCTAGTAGATAGGAGTATCCCTATTGGAAAGCCGAAAATTAAGGATATTATTACCGATGCTAAGATTATTGATAAGGTCTCATACATTAAACTCCATAAACCCAAGGCACCTATTAAGACCAGCATAGCTCCATATAGTATACCCTTGTTAATTTTACCTGAAATTCTCCAAGCTACAATGACAACAAGGATTACTAGGATGAACCAAGGTATATAATTTAGGATGCTATTAATAAAATTCACTAGGTCACCTAGCAGAGTTTTTATTAGGGCAAAGAAGCCTTCAAATTTTATACTTAGGCTTAAAACTGCATCATCTATAGCTTCCAGATTAATCGGTAATTTAAAGGGGAAATCATATAACCATTCAGTATCCATCTTTTCCTCCTCCTATTTGTTCAAGAAATCTTTCATCTTTTGAGCATCTTCAGGCTCAAGCCACTCATCTAATAATTGGCTGTTTTCATTTAAGAACCATTTAGCTGTATCTACATAGTTTGAGCCTGTGTCCTGCATATAGGCCAAAGCATCAGACGTCAATTGACTGGATGTTCTATACTTGCTCAAAAAGGCAATCAATTCTTCATTACCATCATCTTGGAACTTGTTGCTTACAGCAATGGTTACCTTGACAGCCGGCATTTCTGTCTCCCCATTCAGGTAAGTGTCAGGATTATAGGGTTCATCTTCTAATAGGACCATATCATACTTACCCAGTAACCAGGTAGGTTCCCAATAATATGCTGCAACAGGCTCTCCTTTTTCATAGGCTGATGTTATAGCAGTTGCCAATGCAGCCTCTGAACCTGGTCTAAAGTATATAAAGTTTTCATCTAAGCCATAATGTAGATACTTCTTGTGTAGGATTTCGTCAACTTCCCATCCTGGAATTGCTCCATAAACTCTACCCATACCAGGATTCTCGTCATCTGGAAATACATCTGGGTAATTTTTTAAATCCCAAATATACTTCAAATCTGGAGCACTTGCTTCAATTCCTCTTTCTGCATCACCCTCGATTACATATCTGGGCACATAAATTCCCTGATAATTATCATCAAAGTTAATGCCCAATTCATGGAACATGCCATTGGCTAAGTCATCTTTATAACTAGCGATATTATCTGTCCATATCTCCATATAAGCATCAATTTCACCAGTCGTAAGTCCTTGGAAGGTTACTGGAGTAGAGCCAGAGACTTCACTCCATGAGTAACCCCATACCCCTTGGGCAATAGTTCCTGCTACAGCATTATGGAATTTTATACTATCCCACCCTGCGTCAGCAAACTTGATTTCTACACCAGCAAAGGGTCCATCTCCTACTGTTTTTCCTCCCCCACAACCTACTAAGGTCAATGAGATAATACCAACCATGAGTAATATACCGACTAACTTTTTCATTTTTACACCTTCCTCCAATAATTTGTACCTTTACAAACGAAAAGCATCAATTGTAAAATACACCATATTAAGGAGACATATTAAATACTAAATAAAAGCAAAAAAACTATGGAGTACCATAGTTTACTAAAATTAGCACAACATGACTCCCTTTACAACGCTTACGAGGTTAGCTGACGGGTTAGGACTAAAGGGTAGCCCCTCAAAAATGATTCACCCCAGTTAATTGGTTCCCCCGCTTCTTTGATTAGAATTCAGCGACGCAATTCATTCGTTTCATTATTTTTTTAATAGTATAAGTATAGCACACTGAAAAATTCAATGCAAATGAGATGGTTATGGACTTTTAGAAAAAATGTAAAAGAATCCCATGATATCAGTAGTTAAAAAAATAAAAAACTTTTTAAAAGTGGGGAAAGTTTAACTGTATCTATAGTTTTGGTATAATCAAATATATATATACCTAAGGATGAGATAATGAAGAGAATAATTAAGATATCAGTTAGAAATTTAATAGAATTTGTACTTCGGTCTGGTGATATAGACAATAGTTTTATGTCAACAACAAGGGCCCTAGAAGGGACTCTGGCCCACCAGAAGGTTCAAAAGTCCTACGGTCCTGAATATAGCCCTGAGGTAACTCTTAAGTACAACTTTCAATTTAAGGACTACTCCTTAGAGATAGAGGGTAGGGTAGATGGTATATTTAAGCTGCCAGATGAGATCATCATAGATGAAATCAAGAGCACCACCAGGGACCTAGATGAGATCCAAGAGGATTATAATCCCATCCACTGGGCCCAGGCCAAATGCTATGGCTATATCTATGCCCTTCAAAATGAGTTGGACAGTATCTTCATCCAGCTAAGCTATTTTCATATTGAAAGGGAAGAACTTAAGGTATTCAAAAGGAACTTCTCCTTTGCAGAGTTAGAGATATTTTTTATTGACATCATTGATAGATATATCAAGTGGGCAAATTTAACCTTTGAGTGGGGAAAGATTAGGGATGAGAGTATCTCAAGCCTTCAATTTCCCTTTGACAAATATAGGAAGGGGCAGAGGGAGCTGGCGGTAGCCTCCTATAAGACCATAAAGGAGGGCAAGAACCTATTCGCCCAGGCACCTACTGGTATAGGGAAGACCATGTCCACCCTCTTTCCATCAATAGTATCCTTGAGGGAAGGAAGTATATCCAAGGTCTTCTATCTGACAGCCAAGACCATCACCAGGGAGGTACCCATCAACTCCATGGAAATCCTCATGGACAAGGACCTTAGGGCCAAGACCCTGGTCATTACAGCCAAGGATAAGATCTGTATAAATGATGAAGTCAAGTGTAATCCCAGGGACTGTAGTTATGCTAAGGGACACTTTGATAGGGTCAATGATGCTATTATGGACATACTCAAGAATGAAGATATGATATCCAGGGATGTGGTATTAGAATATGCTAAAAAGCACCATGTCTGCCCCTTTGAATTTTCACTGGATATAAGCTTATGGGCAGACGTAATAATCTGCGATTATAACTATGTCTTTGACCCCCAGGTCTACCTGAAGAGGTTCTTTGATGGAATTGGAAATGACTATGTATTTTTAATAGATGAGGCCCATAATCTGGTAGATAGGTCTAGGGAGATGTTCTCAGCCCAGATAAACAAGGCGGATTTCTTGGATCTACGGGATATCTTTAAGGACAAATATCCCAGCCTCTATAAGGCCATGAATAAATGCAACAGGATTTTAAACGATTTAAAGAAGGAAGTAGGAGGAGATAACTACTATCAAAGAGAGGAAATCGGAGATTTATACTTTCCCATTAAAAGGATTATAACCCTTATGGAACCCTGGTTAATTGAAGAGAAGGACCATGAAGACTATGACAAGGTTATGGATTTTTATTTTAATCTAATCACCTTTATCAAGATTGCTGATTTCTACGATGAGCATTATGTAACCTCCATAGAAGTCATGGATAGGGATATGTTTTTCAAACTCTACTGTGTAGACTCATCCTATCAGCTAAACCAGGCCCTGGAGAGGGCTAAGAGTGGAATATTCTTCTCTGCCACCCTGACTCCCCTGGACTACCATATGGATATACTGGGGGCAAGTAAGGATGATTACTTCATAAGACTTAGCTCTCCTTTCCCAAGGGAGAAGCTCTGCCTCTTAATCAGGGAGGATATATCCACTAGATATAGGGATAGGGAGGGGAGTTACTTGGATCTAGTAGAAACCATAGAATCATTTACCCAGGCCCAGAAGGGCAATTATTTTGTCTTCTTCCCATCCTATACCTATATGAGGAAGGCATATGAGCTTATCATAGATAGGAACCCTGATTTAAACCTGGTAATCCAAGAAAGTAATATGAAGGAGATAGAAAGGGAAGACTTCTTAAAGAGGTTTGATACTGAGGATGATTTGATAGCCTTCGCAGTCATGGGGGGTATCTTTTCCGAAGGGATAGATTTAGTAGGAGAAAAATTAATTGGAGCTGTCATAGTTGGAGTGGGCTTACCCCAGATATGTTTTGAAAGGGACATAATCAGGGACTACTTCAAAGAGAAGTTAAATCTTGGTTTTGAATATGCCTACATGTATCCTGGAATGAATAAGATCCTTCAAAGTGCTGGGCGCGTTATCCGCTCCGAAGAAGATAAGGGGGCCATCCTCCTAGTGGATGATAGATTTACCAGCCCTAGATATAGGAAATTATTTCCCAGGGAATGGAGCCATCATAAAATCCTCAGGAGCCATGATGAATTAAGGAAGGAATTAGAGGAATTCTGGTCCAACTAAAAGTCTATCCATAATTGATACTTTGTAGTATAATTAGGGATAGCATAAATTTAGGAGGCAGGATATGTATCAGTATTCAACATCAGGAGTATGTGCACAAAACATTGAGTTTGACATAGTGGATAATAAGGTGGTAAATGTAAGGTTTCTTGGTGGATGCAATGGAAACCTACAAGGAATATCAAGATTGATTGAAGGAATGGATGTCCAGGATGTAATAGAAAGATTGTCTGGCTTAGAATGCGGTTTCAAATCCACATCATGCCCAGACCAATTAGCCCAGGCCTTAAAAGTGGCAATGGAAAAAGCAGTAGATTAAAGAAGACAAGACCTTGTTCTTAAGAACAAGGTCTTCTAATATTATATATTTTAAATAAGTAGTAGATATTATATAATACAGATGAACTGTATAGCTTGTTGAAATTAGGAGGATAAGATGGTAAAGAAGAATGAGATAATTGAAGTCAATATAGATAGGGTAGATTTTCCCAACAAGGGTAAGGCTTATTATGAAGGCCAAGAAATAAGATTTAAGGGTGGAATAGCAGGCCAAAAAGCAAGGATAAGGATTAGCAGGAAGAAGAAGGAATACCTAGAAGCCAAGCTGGTGGACATAGTGGAGAAGTCCTCTATAGAAGGGGAGTCAGGATGTCCCCACTATGGTATTTGTGGTGGATGTTCCTATCAAACCCTAACCTATGAAGCTGAACTTAAGTACAAGGAAGGTCAAATAATCAAGCTCTTTGAAAAGGCAGGCTTGGATATAAATTATTTAGGCATAGAGGGGAGTCCCTTAGTTCATGGATATAGGAATAAGATGGAATATACCTTTGGAGATGAAGAGAAGGATGGACCACTTGCTTTAGGCCTTCATATGAAGGGCAGGTTTTATGAGGTAGTAAATACGGACGAGTGCAATATAGTGGATGAAGATTTTACCAGTATCAGGCAGCATGTACTTAAATATTTCCAAGTAAGGGGTACTGCCTTTTATAACAAGAGGAGGACTGAAGGCTACCTAAGACATTTAGTAATCAGAAAGGCCCTATCTACAGGTGAAATCCTAGTTAATCTAGTTACCACAAGCCAGGATACCTTAGACAAGGAAGAATTTGTAGATATGCTAGTGAAGTTAGACCTAAAGGGTGATATCAAGGGGATTCTCCACACCACAAATGATAGATTAGGAGACGTGGTGGTAGCAGAAACTTTAGAGCTACTTCATGGTAGGGATTATATAATAGAGGAGATTTTAGGGCTAAGATTTGAAATATCACCCTTTTCCTTCTTCCAAACCAACACATTTGGTGCAGAGAAATTGTATTCGATAGTAAGGGATTTTGTGGGGGACAAAAAGAGTAATCTTGTCTATGATTTATACTCAGGGACAGGCACCATAGCCCAGATACTATCCCCTGTAGCTGAGAAAGTTGTAGGGATAGAGATTGTAGAGGAAGCAGTGGAAAAGGCAAGGGATAATGCTAGGTTAAATAATCTAGATAATGTAGAGTTCATGGCAGGTGATGTCCTTAAGGTGGTGGATGATCTTAAGGAAAAGCCTGATTTGATAGTTATAGACCCACCAAGGGATGGTATCCATCCCAAGGCCATAAATAAAATCATAGACTTCAATCCAGAAACCTATGTATATGTATCCTGCAACCCTGTCACCCTAGTAAGAGACCTAAAGGTCTTCGCAGAAAGAGGATATAGGATTAATAAGGTCAAGTTAATGGATATGTTCCCTAGAACTCCCCA
>JAAYTL010000075.1 GCA_012518035.1 Tissierellia bacterium
TAAAGGGCACAGGTAAAGAATAGGCTGTAGGAGGGGTGGACCCTGCTGGCCATATCATAAAGCCCGCTACTTCTTGACATTCCCATAGCTACTATACCCAATAGGGGAAGACCCACTCCTGTGACTAGGAAGCCCAGGATGGCATACCAAGTGTTTCCCCCTGCCATCTGCCCCATAAATACAGGGAAGATAAGGTTACCTGCCCCGAAGAATAAACCGAACAACATAGATGCTACATAGATATAGTCCTTTGACTTGAGTTTGCCTTCCATACAATTACCTCCTGTTTCTCTTTGATATTTAAGTTTGTTTAGGTTTTACTTGCTGGATAGATTGTATTTTAAGTTCAATTCTTCCTTAGAGATGGTTTCCACCCTAAAGACAAAGTATATGAAGTGGCCTAACCAGACCAATCCTAGGATTATCCTCAGGATAGCTACTAACCATATCGAGGATATCCTCCCTACCATGAAGGCCCCTATGGATAGGGATATGGTAATGCTGGCTATTACCTTTATCTTTGCCTGAATGGTCATGGACCTACCCTTGACCAGGCTCTTGAAGTTATTCTTATAAAGATTGGTCTCAAGGAACCAGTCATGGAGCCTTTCTGAGCTCTTGCCAAAGGCAAAGGCAGTTAAGACTACAAAGGGAAAGGCTGGTAGGATAGGTACTATGGCCCCTATTACACTTAAGATTAAGCCTATACAGCCCAACACTATATATATTATTCGTTTCAATTTATCTATCAACTCCTCATATTATATCAGAAAATAATTAAACTATACTAGGGATATATACCCCGGAGGCGATTTTTAATTCAAAAATAATAGTCAAGGAAGTGAATATGGGATAGAATGGGTATATAGGCAATAATTGTCTAATTATCAAGCCTTGAGTTTATATATCCTATTTAAATTGACTATGATATAGACAGTAATAAGGAGGAGGATTTATGAACAATATATTATTTGCTTTTTCTCTCACCCTACTGGCAGGGTTGAGTACTGGAATTGGTAGCGGAATTGCCTTCTTTGCTAAGAAGACTAATACTAGGTTTCTATCAGTAAGCCTGGGTTTTTCAGCTGGTGTGATGATTTATGTCTCCATGATTGAAATCTTTCCAGAGGCAAGAAATACCTTGGCTAGAGAGTTAGGCCTTAAGGCTGGCTCATGGGCAACTGTTATAGCCTTCTTCGGTGGTGTTTTATTAATGGCCCTAATCGATAAATGGGTACCCAGCGAGGAAAACCCCCACAGCATGTATAAGATTGAAGAAATAGATGATCCAGATAAGATTGAGGACCTTCAATCCCAAGCTAATTCAAGTCTACTTAGGACAGGAAAATTTACAGCCTTGGCTGTTGGAATTCACAACTTCCCTGAGGGTTTGGCCACCTTTATAGCTGCCCTCCAGGACCCATCCATAGCCATCCCCATAGCTGTTGCTATTGCTATTCATAATATACCTGAGGGGATAGCCGTTTCTGTGCCAGTCTATTATGCTACTGGTGACAAGAAAAAGGCCTTTATCTACTCATTTATGTCTGGTCTTTCAGAGCCAATAGGGGCCTTGGTAGGCTATTTAATCCTCATGCCCTTTATCAATGATTTTATCTTTGGAATAGTCTTTGCAGGGATTGCAGGAATTATGGTATATATTTCCCTGGATGAGTTGCTCCCTACAGCCCAGGAGTATGGCGAGCATCACCTAAGCATCTACGGGCTAATCGGTGGTATGGGAGTAATGGCCTTGAGCCTCTTGTTATTCCTTTAAGAAGAATATAAAAATACTTGGAAGATTCTTTCCAAGTATTTTTTGTCTTATTTGACTATGAAGGAGATTTTTACGTTGGCCCGATAATTGACGATTTTATTGCCTTCAACTATAGCCTGCATCTCATTTATATAGACGCTTTGGATGTTTTCTATGGTCTTGGATGCTTCTGCCACCGCCTCCTGGACTGCTGCCTCCCAGCCATTTTTGGACTCTGAAAGAAGTTCTATAACCTTGACTACTGCCATGCTTATCCTCCTTATTTCTTTATTCTAATATACTTTAACCCGAACTAGGTTTTTTCATTCAAAAAAGCACCTGGAAAGTTTCCAAGTGCTCTTCATTAGTCTTCTAATTTTTCTAGGATTGCCCTAAGGAAGGCTGGTAGATCCTTGGGGGTTCTTGAGGTGATTAGATGTCCGTCCACCACTACCTCTTGGTCTAGGTAGTCAGCTCCTGCATTTACCAAGTCATCCTTGATGGACATAAAGGATGTCACCTTCTTACCCTTGAGATCACAGCTTGATGCCATCATCCAAGGTCCATGGCAGATGGCTGCCACTATTTTTTCGGCCTTATCCATTTCCCTAACAAACTCTACAGTGGCCGGGGTCCTCCTCATAAGATCCGGTGAGAATCCTCCTGGGATTACCACAGCATCATAGTCCTCTGCTGAAATCTCTGCTGAGGAATGAGTGCTTACTTCTGGTAGACCATTTTTGGATTTATACTCCTTATCCTTTTCAGGCGCTACCAGGTGCACCTCATAACCTGCTTCCAACAACCTAAAATATGGATAGATTAACTCTCTATCATCAAAGAGATTTTCTAACAAAACTGCTATCTTCTTCATCTATATCTCCTTTCTTAGTATGACAAGTTCTTGCTCTATGATTATAATTACCCAAATATTCATTTCTTAACCTTAGTTTTTGAAACAGAAGACCGACCTCCCTGGGCAAAGCTTTTAGCCTGGGAGGTCGGTCCTATCTACCCCTTGTCACAATCCAATTCTATTTTTATATTACCAGCCAGCTGGTAGGAAGCCTAGGGCTCCTAAGATGGCATATAAGGCAGTGCCACCATACATAATTAGGATGATTGCCTGTACTGGCAAGGATGCCCATTTACCGCAATTCCAAACTGGTTCAATTTCTCCGTTCTTTCTAGCACTGTTTATCATAAATACTGGCAGGATAGCCATGATGGCGGCTGCAAATGTTCCTGAGAAGTATAAGGCATCTATGAAGGTTACCATCTTGGTAGCTCCAAGGAAGAATGGTACACCTATACCAACTAACATTATAGGAATCCTAACCTTAGGATTGACGTCACTATCAAATTTAAAGAAGTCTACAACATTTGATATCAGGGTTTGGGTTATTGGAAGGAATGATGTAAACATTCCTAATAGGGCAAAGAAGTTAGCTGTAAAGAAGGCCCATTGTCCAATTGCCTGGCCCCAAGTTATGGTTGCTACCTGGGCAAAATCTTGTGGATCAGCCACTAAAAAAGTTCCCAAGGGTACCATGATTAGTAATATCATTACTATAATCTGCCCCTTAAGCATGGCAGGTGCTAACTGCTTCGGATTATGGGCTGAACCCCTGGCCAGGTCTGGTACTAGGTACTGGCCTATATAGGAAAATGCTGCTATGTTGAACATGGGTATTGCATATGTCCAGTTTTGCCTACCTAGCCTAACCCAGTCGGCATCCTTAGACAGGATACTGGCTACTGTCAATACTACTATGGTTCCAATCATTATTACCGTCATATGGGTTGTTATTTTACCAACCGCCTTAAGGCCCTTATATGTAACCAAGGCAGCAGGAAGAACAAATATCAATATAGATACTATCCTAGGTATACCTGTCAAGGCAGCTATGGTGTCACCACTACCATTAACATAGGCTATCAGACATGATAGGGAGTTTATGACTACTGCCAGGAAGACTAGGGTTCTACCGATTGGACCAACATACTTTTCTGCTAGACCTGGTAGCTGCATCATGGTCCTGGTCCTCAAGGTGGACTCTGCTACATAGTACATGGATGCCAGGGTCAATATTCCTGATACTATCAACCAGAATGCTATGATAGGAAAACCGCCCAATCTTGCTCCATATGCAGTTCCTAGGGCTCCAGAGCCGATACCGCAGCCAACGATAACAAATACAACCTCGTTATGGGTTAACTTCTCTATCTTGAGATTACCTTCTTCATAAACGCTGGCATTTACTTCTGTTTCATTAACGTCCTTAGTTACCTTTATATTACCTTCCATAATAAACCTCCTTATTCAATTTTATCTACTAAAACTTCTCCACCGCTTCCATTGAGAATAGTTCGTCTTTGAAGTCATTTAAATATGGAATCTTGCTTCTCATTTCTAGAACCCTGTTTAAATCTATATCTGCTATCAAGAGTTCTTCTTCCGTCCTGGATGCCATTTTTACTACTTCCCCATCTGGGCCCACTACCATGGAACTACCGCATAGGTTGTCTCCTACTGCATTTGCCCCAACCATGAAGAGAAGATTAAATAGGGCGTTTCCAGCCAAGTCTACATGCCATCTTCTTTCAGCTGGTACTGACCAGAATGATGAATTAAATATGATTTCTGCACCCTTTAAGGCTTCAATTCTAGCTGGTTCAGGATGTTCCATATCGTAGCAAATAAGGAGTCCAACCTTGCCAAATTTAGTGTCTACAACAGGCAATCGATTTCCTTCCCTAAATTTTAATTTTTCTTGTCCCCAGGCAAATACCTTCCTCATGTTTTCCAATACATTACCTTCATCGTCCACAAAGACCAGGGAATTGTACATTCTACCTGGAATCAGTTCATCTGCTTCAGGATAACCTGCCATAATGTGGATTCTAAGTTCCTTAGCCTTGTTTCTTAATAGCTGAACAAAGGGACCATCCACAGGCTCTGCCAGCCTTTGTAGATCTTCTGATGGTAGATCATAGCCTGAATAGGCTAATTCTGGGAAAATGATTATATCCACATCTTCCTTGGCCGCTTCCTCAATCATCTCCAACATTTTCTTAGTATTAGCGTCTGTGTCTCCATGTGTTTGCTCAAATTGTCCGATACCTATCCTCATTTTTCTTTCCTTCATTACTAATCCCCCTTAATAATTTCTTAAGTAAACCTTTGTTAACACAACTTCCTTAAAAGTATTTACTTACTAAGTATCACTCCTTTTCTAAGAATTGAAGTATATTTATTTGATTTCAAAGACCTCAACATTATCCTTGTCCTCGTCGGATTTCTTTAGTGATCTCAGGTCCTCCCAAATATGCTCCGGAGGTTTTGAAGTAAGTAGGCTTACTAAAAAGGTCACTAAAAGGGCAGTTAGACCTGCAGGCAAGGCATGGAAGATGTTGAGTTTCTCAGTTAAACTGAAGACATTCCATAGGACCAGGACTGTAAATCCACTAACTAGTCCGGCTATGGCCCCTTCCTTAGTAGCCCTTTCCCAGTATAGGCCGATTATGATGGGCATTCCCATAATGCCTAGGGTAGTCCATCCAATCCATGAACTCCATAGGACGGAGTTTTTGTCCATGGATATTATGTAGGCCACTATCCCTAGAAAGATAACCACCAACCTACTGACCAAGATTAGATGCCTTTGGGAGGCCCTAGGCTTAAAATAGTTATAGACATCATTTGCTAGGACCGAGCTGGCCAGCATAAGTAGGGAGTCCGATGTTGACATAACAGCTGCCAGGATTGAACTGATAAAGATCCCAGTCAAGATGGGATGGGCCAGGATAATAAAGAACTGGATTATGGCTGTCTCCGCATCTCCCCCATAGGGTAGCATGTTTGGGTCTGGAAACTGTGTCCTCATGTAGATAGCAGCCAGAAAGGTCCCTATGAACAAGATACTATTAATAGCTACACTGATTAGGGGGGCTGATTTAATGGATTTCATATCCTTAGCTGCCATGTAGCGAACCATGAGGGTGGGTTGGCCAACCCAGTTGATGATTCCATCTCCGAAGAATAGGCTGATTCCAAGGATGATGGCATGGCTGCTAGCAAAAGGTGTAGTAGCAAATTCAGGAAAGATCTGATTGGTCTCTACAACCTTTTGGCCTAAGGATGCAAATCCCCCTGCATATTGAATTGCCAAGCTTCCAGCGATGAAACTACCTGCCACCATGAGACTGGCTTGGATAAAGCCGGTCCAGGCTACAGCAGTAAAACCGCCTAGACTGGTATAAAAAACGATGATAATTAAGGCTACTAAGATTGAGCTATGGTAGTCCCAACCAAGGAGAACATCCAATAATTTACCTACTGCTACCAACTGACCACTTACATAGATAATGGCTGCGGCTGCTAGAACTAGGCTGAAGACCATGGTTAAGGCGTGATTATCATCGTAAAACCTCTTCTGGATGACCTTGGTCACTGTTATGGAATTGGTTTTTTCAGAGTACAGTCTAACTCTTTTGCTAACCAATTTATAGCTAAGATAAACTCCTATGGTGGCACTGGGTACCATGGTCCAAAGGCTTTGTAGACCATTTTCATATGTAAAACCGGCGAAACCTAGGGCTAACCAGGCACTCATCCCTGTGGAGCTAACACTAGTTGCCATTAAGATAGTGTCAAGTTTCCTTCCACCTAGATAGAAATCCTCTAGGCTTGAGATGTTTTTTGATGCCAAAACTCCTAAAATCACTAAGATTACAAAATAGACGGAGATAAAGCCCAAAATCATATAGTTAAATTCCATGTCTTAAACACCTCACCCTTAATATTTGCAATTTGCATGCCAAGGTTTTATTACTTTCATAAAAAATAGCTTCAAATATTATTCTAAGGCAATAATCTCATTAATGAAACGCCTAGAATAAGAGGTTTGAAGCCATACACAAGTTAGATACTTAATCTTAATTCTTGTATAAAATTTTCTGACTTGATTAATAAATGTAATTTTTATTAAAAAAATATTCAAATACTATGAAAATGATTTCATAGTATTTGAATTAAATTTCATAGTCATTGATCTTATACATGAGGGCCCTATAACTAATTCCCAACAATTCTGCAGCTTCAGTCCTATTGTTATTGGTGGTTTCTAAGGCCTTCTCAATCACCTGCTTTTCTATGACTTCCTTTGAGTCATTCAATAATTGCTTCAAATCGAAGCTGTCCTGGGGTATTTCTATCTTTAATGATTCCTTATTATCGATGATTTTATCTTCTATGTGCTGGGTCTGGATTACTTCCTCATCGCATAGAACCACTGCCCTTTGGATAGCATGTTCCAGCTCCCGGACATTACCAGGCCAGTTATATTTAATCAGATAATCCAAGGCTTCATCGCTGATACCCTTGATGGACTTGCCGTAGTTTTTGTTGGCCTCCTTGATAAAATGCTCCACTAGGAGGGGGATATCCTCCTTCCTCTTCATAAGGGGTGGTATATTTATCTCCACCACATTTAACCTGTAGTAGAGGTCCTCCCTAAAGTTGCCCTTTTCAATCTCATCTTCCAACCATTTATTGGTGGCAGCTATTATCCTGACATTCACCTTTCTAGTCTTGATGTCTCCTAGGCGTCTTATTTCATTTTCCTGTAAGACCCTCAAGAGCTTGACCTGGAGACCATATCCCATCTCACCTATCTCATCAAGGAAGAGGGTCCCTCCTTCTGCCTGTTCAAATAGGCCTATCTTATCGCTATCAGCCCCGGTAAAGGCCCCCTTGCAATAGCCAAAAAACTCGGATTCTAAGAGGCCCTCTGGTACAGCTCCACAGTTTATGGCCACAAAGGGCTTGTCTGCCCTAAGACTGTTGTAGTGGATAGCCTTGGCAAAGAGCTCCTTACCTGTACCACTGGCCCCGTAGATTAGGACGGGCGAATCGTATTTGGCCACCTTCTTAATCAGCCCAAAAATCTCCACCATTTCATAGCTCTTGCCGATTATCCCATGGAAGCTGGAATACTTGTTTGTGACTTCCCAGCGGAGCTGCTGGTTTTGTTTCTCTATATCCCGGTATTTCATAAGTTTGTTTACCTTAAGTACTAAATCCTCATTGAGGAAGGGCTTGGTTATGTATTCATCTGCCCCATTTTTGATGGCCTTGACTGCATCCTCTACGCTTCCATAGGCAGTTATCATGATGAAGCTGGTGTCCAGGTTGAGCTGGTTCTTAAGCTTGAGGATCTCAAAACCATTTAATCCAGGTAGGCGGATATCACAGATTACTATGTCATAGTTATTACTTGACATTAAATCTGCCCCTTCTTGACCATTGGCCACACTTTGAACCCTGTAGCCCTCCTCAGTTAAGATAAATTTTAAGACATCTGCCAGGTTTAACTCATCTTCAATAATTAGTATTTTTCCAGTCATATTGTCCCCCCTAGTCTTTTGCTTCAAAAGGTAGTCTGACAATGAATTCTGTTCCTTCACCCAAGGCAGAGATTACCTTAATCATACCGCCATGGGACTTAACAGTCTGCTGACATATGAATAAACCTATCCCTGAGCCCTCTCCGATTGGCTTGGTGGAGTAAAAGGGGTCAAAGATATTTTTCAGGTCCTCCTTGGATATACCAGAGCCTGTGTCCTTAACACTTATGGCTATATAGTTGTCCTGCTTATAGGTCTTTATATAGATGCTTCCCCCGTCTTCAGTGGCCTGGTGGGCATTTAGGATGATGTTGGATAGGGCTATCTGGAGATTCTCCCTGGCCCCCTCTATATAGGGTAGGTTGGTTTCCAAATCCTTGTAAACCCTGATGTTTTCATTTGTCCTGGCTTCAGGTAGGGCAGCCAAGGCCTTGTTTACCAGGTCATTGACATCAATCTGGCTATACTCTTCTGTCACACCCTTGGTTGACTGCAGTAGTTCCTTGATAAGCCTATCAATTCTTAGGGCATCATTTTTTATCCTGGATATGTAATCAGTACGCTGGTCCTCTGATAGCCTAACGGATTCTAACAATTGACAGATACTCAAGATTGAGGATAGGGGATTGCCGATTTCATGGGTAATCCCTGAAGTTACCCTTCCCATGGAGGCCAATTTTTCTGAGACCTGTAGTTTCTGTTTCATTATTTCAGTTTCATGGCTGATGCTGTCATAATCCTTACTGATTCTGATAAACTGGGTAATGATGGTCTCAGATAGGCTAAAGATTAGCCTTGCTAGCACGGTACCAGCTAGGAAAATCGTTATAAACATGGCTATTTCAGAAACCCTCTTGTCTGCAATTATACTGGAGGTTTCTGCAAAGAGGACCACCCTGCCAATGCTTTTATCTGAGCCTGGATACTGGATGGGGGCATAGCTAACCACCAGTTGCCTACCGTACTTGCCATATGTATCATAGTAATCATAACCAGCCTTGTTGACAATCTTATTTCGGAAAAAGCCTTGGAAGTCCTCGGTAGTAAACATACTATTGTCCACTAGAAAGTTGTCCTGGCTACCGCTATCTAGGACCATGGAGCCATCATTGGTAAATACGCATACCTTATGCCTTACCTGGGGTCCCACTATCTGCTCCCAATATTTATGGCTTAAGATGATGATGGCGGACTTGTCCCTGCCTTCCAGCTGCTTCTTAATTAGGATTTTGCCTCCGGCATCCGTCTGTAACAGCTCGACCCCATTTAACATGGAGTTTAGATGGGAGTATTGATCTCGGTTTATTATGTATTCTCGGTGGAGATAGTCCGTCGTCTGGAGACCCTCTATTATGGCTATATCCTCAATCTCTGGGAATAGGTTGGCATATTCTCCTGCTTCTATCTCATCGACTTCCATTAGGTTGATCAAGGTTATGTACTTACTCATATCCCTATTTATTTGCATAGCTAGATATTCTGCTGTTTGCTGAGACTCAGTGCCGAAGTTCTCCTTGATCCTGCTTGAATAATTGATGTTTTGGTAGGCTAATAGAATAATAATTACTATGGGGATGATGAGAATCCCTACAATCACTAGAGAAATCTGCTTCCTTAACTTCTTCTTTAATCCTTGGTTATTATCCAACATAGCCATAACCTCGGTTAATTCTGATTATATTTTTTCCCATAGCAAACCTCCGATTGTTAAACTTTTCTTAATTATAACACATAGATATGCATAAATTATAATTAATAGGGCAGAATATTTCTGTATTTACAAATCCCGAGTAATTTGGTATACTATCCTTGGCTATAAAATCACCGCGGCAATATTGAACGGAGATGATTTTAAATTGGCAAAGATGATGGGACCTAGATTTAAACTATCTAGGAGACTAGGTTTAAATGTTTACGGTCATCCCAAGGCAATGAATAGGGCTAAGAAGGGCACCAGCAGGGCAGATAAGAAGTTGACCAACTACGGTCAGCAATTGTTGGAAAAGCAAAGGCTTAGGGCCTACTATGGGGTTATGGAAAAGCAATTCGTTAAGTATGTAAGAATGGCTAAGAAATCCCAGGATCAAACAGGTCACGCCCTGGTCAAGATTCTTGAGAGAAGGCTTGATAATCTGGTTTATAGGATGGGGTTTGCTTCATCCATAAGACAGGCCAGACAGATGGTTGTCCATGGCCATATCCTGGTTAATGGTGAAAAGGTAGATATTCCTTCCTACCTATGCGAAGTGGGAGATACCATTAGCTTGAAGGAGAAGTCCAGATCAGTTGAGCTATTTAAGGAAAACTTCCAAAACGCCTTACTAAACACCCTACCCTACATCCAAAAGGATGAGGAAAGCTTCTCAGCCAGGTTGATAAAGATGCCTGAAAGAGATGAAGTGCCTATAGAAATAGATGACCAACTAGTTGTAGAATATTACTCAAAATTAATATGACATAAGAGGCGAGGTTAAACCTCGCCTTTACATATTTTTTGCTAGTTATTTATAACAGCCTGAACAGCCTTGTCCTTCATTAAGTCTTCATTTATAGTCACATCTTCTAGGACTATATGAGGTATGGTGCCAGCCTCCTTGTTGATGCTCCCATCTGTATTCATGGCCATCTCCCTGCTATATCTCAGCATAAAGCCCCCATAGGAAAAATAGTATAAGGGTACCTCATCAAAGGCCATACCTCCCCCTGTTGTCTGACCAACCAGGGTGGCAAATCCTGTATCCTTGGCAAAGGCTGCAAACTTTTCAGCAGCAGCTCCAACTTCACCATCCACCAGTAGGTACACCCTACCCTTAAAATCTAACTCCTTGTTAGGATGGATTTCCAGGGTGTTAACCTTATAGAAATTCATGTCCTCTGCCACCTCAGGTGGAAAGCTGGCCAGGGTTTCTTGATCCAGGTCCCTGACGGTGGTTATGCCTGTAAGCCTGTAGATATCATTCTTTAAGGGTGAATTATACTTAAAGAAGGAATAGTAGTCCTGGCTGAGGGTCTGGTCTGTTAGAAGCTCCATTATCTTCATCCAGTACTCATCTGCCCAGCCATCATTGCCCCTAATATCGATTATCAGCTTATCATAATCTTTAATATCCAGTAAAAAGTCCTTGATTAGAGGATAATCCTCCTCTATATGGTAATGGGACATGGAGGCTATCCTCATATAGGCTAGCTCACCTTCTATCAGTTTCTCAGTTTCAAGGACAGGTCCATTATAAAATATTAAATTACTATTAGGGTCAAGCTTGATGTTCTCCCTACCCTCGAAAAAGTTATATCTCCCCTGGGACCTGATGTTATGAAAGAGATCCAGCTTCTCTGGATAATAGTGTAGGTAAAACCTCCTATAGTCATCCCCTGTTAGGAGAAAGGTATCCTTGTCATTTAAGTCTCCTATTATCCTCTGGAGGGCTACGAAGTACTCCCCATCTCCATCAGTATTTTTTAGTATCCTCTTATAAAGCCTTTCATTATGAAACCAGTCGATGCCATTGATTCTTTCATTGACCTTGATGAAGGGATACCGCTCCTCCAAAAGCTCCTTGAGGTGCTTAAAGTCAGTCATCTTTTCACTGGAGGTAAACCTAACATCTATGATGCCATAGTGGCTGGCCTCCTGGGCCTCTGTTTGGAATTTGGCCTGGCTATTGTAGAGCCTTTCTGCCCCAATTATTAAGATAATAATCAATAGGCTTATCCTAATGATTTTTCTTTTAGTCCTACGTCTCATGTATTATTCTCCTCTTTATGTCCTTATCTTTATTATCTATATCATATAACAATCCCTAGTTCTATTCAATCATCCTTGTCCAGGTTGATAATTTATACGCTGAACTTGAGAAAGGAAAATCCAGGTCTACGACCTGGATCCTATCTTATCTATATTTCCTTATATTAGCCTGATGCTCTTCAAAGGTTTTTGAGAAAACGTGCCCATTATCACCCAGGACATAATAGAAGTAATCATGACTTTCAGGATAAAGGACTGCTTCTATGGACTTGGCCCCTGGACAGGCTATGGGTCCTGGTGGCAGACCCTTATACATGTAGGTGTTATAGGGGTTGTCTACTTTTAAATCATCTAAAAGAACCTGGGTCTTGTGCTCCTTGCCTTCACCTATTCCATATATGACTGTGGCATCGATTTGTAAAATCATATCTATATCCAGCCTATTGTGGATTACCCCACTTACAGCAGCTCTCTCTTCGTCATTATATGCCTCTCTTTCAATTAGGGAGGCTAGGGTTAGGACTTCATGCATGCTCAAACCTAGCTCATCAGCCCTGGCCTTGTATTCATCGGTAAAGACAGCCTCCATGGTGCCTGCTAACTTGGCTACGATTTCATCCATGGACTGATTTACCCCGAACTTATAGGTGTCGGGGAATAGGTAGCCTTCCATATTAAAATAGATATCAGTTGTATCAAAGTCATAGCCCTTGGACTCAAAGTATCTATTAGTTGCTTCTATAAATTCTTCCTTGGTCCCCAGGCCTGCCTCCTCTATCCTTTCGGCAAATTGATATAGGATAAAGCCTTCAGGGAAGGTTATGGTGACCTGTTCTTCCTGTTCTCCCTGCTGAATGATTTCAAATATATCCTCTAGGGCTAGTCCAGTATCTATTTCATAGGTTCCTGGCTTGATATTTTTAGATATCTCCCTACCCTTATACCTAAACCAAAGCTTGCTCCTGATTACACCCTTATCATAGAGGTCCTCTGCCACGGTGGATAGGTTAGCTCCACTAGGGACTTCTACTGTAACGGGCTCACTATTGCTGGTCTTAGATAGGTAGCCCGGTAGGAAGGCGACTGCACCTACGCCTATTACTATCAATATAATTAGTACTATAAGAAACTTTTTCATATGGGCCTCCTCTGCTAGAGTCTTATACATATAATATACCAATTGGACATACTTCTGACAAGACACTAATGGGGAAATTCCTTGTGTAAAATCCCATAAAATACAGATAATAAATGTAAGAAAATCTAGGGGTGATTGAATGGAGGCTTTTGAAGCGGCTTATGATAGGGTATTGAATACGGTATTTAGCTTTACCAATCCCTTTAAGAAACTAATTATTAGAACCCAATGCAAGGTCCACAAGTTTATAAACATCAGGGCCCTGACTATTTTAAAGAATGATAAGTATTTAAAAGAATACAACTTCTTCAACCAGTATATCAAGGAAGTCAATAAGGGAGCTGTTTGGGCTGACCAGGACTATAGGAGTGCCAGCCATTTTTATAATCCCTTTAAGAAGAAGGGACTCTTTGGCAGAAAGGACGCCCTGGAATTAGCAGTTGAATACCATCAAAAGGCCTTGGACATGTGGCAGGAGGAAGAGCTTAAGGAAGCCATGTTTTATTTTGGAGCTGCCTTACATTTAGTTCAGGATATGACTGTTCCCCAGCATGCTAATATAAGACTACTAGATAACCATAGGCAGTATGAAAACTATATAAAACGGAGCTACAAGTATGTAAAGGAGTTCCAGGTGGAAACAGGAGCCTATCTCCTAGATTCAATAGAAGATTATATCAGGTTTAACACTAGGGTGGCAATTAGGATAAACAAGCATTTTAAAAATATAGCCGATGAAGAAGAAAGGTTTTACCGAATAGCTAGGTGCGGCCTACCCTTGGCCCAAAGGACTACTGCAGGGGCCATGGTCTTATTCTTTAGAGAAATTTTCACATAAAAATCTTCTCCTTATATGGAAAATTTCTGTATCAAGAATTGGACTGGCCTCATATATTATGGTAAAGGTAGTTATAAATATAGCAAGGGAGGACATGTAATGGCTACTAAATTATTCAAACTAGTAATAGATGCTGAAACTACTACAGATGTTGAGGTAAATCCAGAAGTATCAAACTACTTCTATGAGTTGGAGGAAGATGATAGGGATAATGGCACCCTTACCATCCCATCAACCAAATTTGTAGACGATGCAGGTGACCAAGTAACCGGAAACCTAACTACAGCTATAGAAGGAAATGGGTACTATCGCTTATTCATCAATGGTGCTTTACAACAATCCAGCCTCTATACAGTAGCTGCTGATGGATCTGAGGTTGTTGTAAATGATGCAGCTACTATCCCAGTAGGTTCCCCAATTACCTTGATTGTAACCAACTACGACCCATTAGCTGACTCTGATACAACTGTAACGACCTAATCAAGCTAAGGATGTGCCAGGCACATCCTTTTCCTAAATCTAAGATACGGAGTGATACTAGTGTTAAAAGCAGATGTCTATCATTATATAACCCTGTCCGATGGTATAAAATACACATATACTAATGATGATGAATTAGAGGAATATGGAAATAGGGGCATACTGAATCCAAATGATGTAAGCTATTATAGCCTATTTATCAACGGAGTCTTGCAACCTAAGGCCAACTATGAACTCCAAGAGGGACTCCTTACCCTAACAACTGAAGATTTGCCTTTAGCAGGCTCAAGTATTATTATATGCTTTGTGACTCTTAGGGAGGATGAATACACTAAACTCAACTCCGCCAGGGCTAGGGCCTGTCTACACCGAGGAGATATATCCATAGGACCTGTCAGCGACATGGATATTATGGTCCAAGATTATGTCAATCCTCATCTTATACTGAAAAAACAAGTCCTATCTGGTCCTGAATTTATCCATTTAGATTCCTTAAACAGGTGGAAAATAAAAATCAAAATTATAAATAAGGGCGAAACTCCTATATCTGACCTTGAGGTAAAAGAGGATATCCTCCTAGACCTTATCACTGATGTCCAATCTTCTTTCAAGCCAAAGGGAGAGGTTTCTATAGATAAGACAAGTCTCATCTGGAAGCTTGATATCTTAGAAGCTGGTGAATCTGCCACTTTAGTCCTTGTTCTTGAGGGCTTGTTTAAAACAGGCCCCATCCGTTTCCTATCAAGATCCTATGCTAGAGGTCTAGATACAGGCTCAGGTGATGAAATAGTCTCCCAAATCAGTTCTGGTAAAGCCATTAAGGTTTTGAGTGCAAGGGCTTATTATGAGCCTTTCTACTTCTTCCTTCCCCTATGGAAGAAGGGATGTGAAAAACCAAGAGATAAATCCCCTGGACTCAATATTAGAAAGTATCTCCTCCTGGGCCCACAGGCAGTTAACCCAGGGGAAGCCAACACCTGGCTCTTTGAAATAAGGATAGATAATGATGGAAAGAAGCCAGTTGATAATGTGGTAGTAGAGGATAGACTACTGGTAGATGGTTTAGACGGTTTTAGGACTATCAGCCTCAGCCAGGGGCAGGTTAGCCGCCAGGATGATTTAATAAGGTGGGATATCGGTTGCTTAAGGCCAAATAGCTCTGCTGTCTTGGTAGGAATAATTACTGGTTATTTTAACCATGAGGGTTATGTTTATAGGGGGGAAAACCATCAATATAACACCCTTTCAGATGGGTCTAAGACGACGTTTACAGATTATGATGAATTAACTGACTACGGTAACCTTGGTCTACCAGACCCAGAGAGCATAAGTTTCTTTAATCTCTTTATCAATGGAGTCCTACAACCAAGGGTCAACTATAATCTAGAAGAAGGCGTCCTTACCCTCTTAACTGAGGATACCCCTATTGCAGGTGCCCCAATTATGCTAGAATACTTCAAGGTATATGATAAGGATAATCAATTGTTAAGGGCAGATATCTACCATTATAACGCCCTTTCCAATGGTGGTAAGGTCTATACAAATGCCGACGAGATAAGTTCTTATGGGGATGGGGGAATCATGGACCCCGATAATTCTTCCTATTATAATCTCTTTATCAATGGAGTAATTCAACCAGCCATCAATTATAGGGTTGAGGAAGGACTTCTGGAATTGAAGACAGAGGATGCCCCAATAATTGGAGCACCCATTACCCTTCAATTTATTTCCTTTACTTCTTAACTAAATCACCCAGGCAAGAAATGTATATAAGTAAATTTCTTTACAATTCCCGGCTTAAGGTGTAGAATTTTAGTAGATTAGTTTACTGAAGGAGGAAGAAGGTTAATGGATAGAAGAAATGTGCTTATCATAGGGGCTGCAGGCCGCGACTTCCATAATTTCAATACCTATTACCGGGATAATGAAATGTATAGGGTCGTAGCCTTTACGGCAGCCCAGATACCTGACATAGACGATAGAAAATATCCAGCAGAGCTAGCTGGTAGTCTGTATCCTGATGGTATTCCGATTTATTCCCAAGATAGATTAGCCCAATTGATAAGGGAGCTTAAGGTGGATGAATGCGTCTTTGCCTATAGTGATGTCAGCTACCAAGATGTGATGGGGCTTTCAGCCATTGCCAATGCAGCTGGAGCGGATTTCACCCTGCTGGGACCCAAGAGCACCTCATTAAAGAGTAAGAAACCTGTTATTTCAGTCTGTGCAGTAAGAACCGGTGCTGGAAAAAGCCAAACATCAAGGAAGGTTATTGAGGTCTTGATGGAAAACAATATTAAGGTTATAGCAGTAAGGCACCCCATGCCCTATGGTGATTTAGTGGCCCAGAGGGTACAGAGATTTGCTAGTGTAGAGGATTTGGAGAAGCATAATTGTACTATAGAAGAGATGGAAGAATACGAGCCCCATGTGGATCGAGGTAATGTCATCTATGCTGGTGTGGATTACGAGGATATCCTTAGGGCAGCAGAAAATGACCCTGATGGCTGTGATGTTATCCTCTGGGATGGGGGCAATAATGACTTCCCCTTCTATGAACCCGATTTGTCCATTACCGTAGTGGACCCCCACCGTCCTGGTGATGAGCTGAATTATTATCCAGGTGAGGTTAGCCTAAGAATAGCTGATATCGCCCTAATCAACAAGATAGATTCAGCCAGTTCTGAAGCTATAGCTCAAGTGGAAGAAAATATAGGAAAGGTTAACCCTTCTGCCAAGGTTATTAGGGCAAACTCCAAGATAACCGTGGATAATCCTGAGCTTATTAAGGGAAAGAGAGTTTTAATAGTTGAAGATGGACCTACCTTGACCCATGGAGGGATGAAGATAGGAGCAGGTACCGTTGCTGCAGAGCGATTTGGATCTAGTGATATTATAGATCCTCGTCCCTATACAGTCGGAAAGCTAAAGGAAACCTTTGAAATTTATCCTGAAATTGGGAAGTTGCTGCCAGCCATGGGATATGGCAAGCAACAATTAAGGGACTTAGAAGAAACCATTAACAGAACGGACTGTGATGCTGTAATTATAGGTACACCCATCGATTTAACCAGGGTTATCTCCATCAACAAGCCCTCAACCAGGGTCCATTATGAGTTGGAGGAAATTGGTAGTCCAAACCTTGAGGAAATCCTGAAGGAGTTCATCAAGGAGCATGACTTGGGCAAATAAAAAGGCCTCCATCCATGAACCAACCCCTTCTGGCTGCATATATTGTTAGCAAGGAAGGAGGAAGGTTTATGGAAAGATGGCTCATTAGTTTAAAAACTAGTACACCCCAGGATGGTTATGAGCTAGCTATCCTGCTATCCCAAAAGGGTATCCAATACACCCAGCCCTCTGCAGAACTACGCAGGGAGTTGCGCCCATGTTATGCCTATGATGCAGATAGCCTAATTGCAGTAAGTCAGGTAATAGCGATAAACTTTCAGACCATTGCTGCTGCCAATAACTACTGGAGGGATACATGTTAAAAAATCCCAGAGTCTCCTCTGGGATTTTCTTATGCCTTAATATTAGAAGACCACTGGTGAAACTATATTTTGTAGCATTGCCACCACAGTCCAAGCTGCTATGCCGTAATTAACTGAGTAGACATTCATATCCATGGCTACATGCCTACCCATGACCCGGATATTATACTCATCCCCCCTAACACTTGGGGCAGCGTACATATTAAACTTGGTTTTCTCTGGTCCTCCACATGCCAGGGATGTGGCCATTACCACATTGTAGGTGTGGGGGAACTCTTCCATAAGCTCCCTTACACTTCCCGAAAATAGCTTCTCTGGCTCCTCTATATCAAATAGGCCCTCCCTGTAGTAGGGAGTGTAGTAATAGGCCCTAGGGTTTCTAGCTGATGTCATGGTTGCTTCTGTGGGGCTCATAAGGGATAGGGCCCGGATAAAGTCAAATCCACCAACAGCTCCCCCTGGTATATAGATTCTTGTA
>JAAYTL010000008.1 GCA_012518035.1 Tissierellia bacterium
ATTGATTGTCTTAAGGAAGAATCTAAGGCCTATGAAGAATATAAAAACCTATCTATGGAAGATTATTCGGACTGTATGGAATTAAATAGCGACATAAGGACTCTTAACGAAAAAATCCAGGACTACAAGGATGCACTTTTATATACAGAAAATAAGATTAAGGAGTTAAAGAATAGGGATTCCCAGGTGGACAAATCCCTATTAGATTTAGAAGAGGACTATATTCAATATGAAGAATTAGAGGAAAAACTGGATGACTTAAAATTCAATGACTACAATAACAGACTACAATTCCTAGAGAGGGATTTAAGCAATAACAAGCAGGCAAAAAAGACCTTGAACTTTGGCCTGATAATGTCAGTCCTCGCTAGTATTGTTTCAATGGTATTAGGATTATTCCTATCCAGATTTGTAATCCTAATGGCTAATATCCTAACCATTCCCTTGAGTATATTTTTCCTTGGCAGGCTTAGACGGACTCAGAATCTTTTAGATAGAATTGACAATCAATTTAAGGAGATAGTGAGTGAGGAGAAGAGAAGAAAGGAAGAAGTGGCTGCCATAGATAGGCAATTAAAGGAGATACTAGAAAGGTATGGCCTTAAATCGAAGCCAGAGCTTAGGCGTTTAATGGAAAAAACCAGCCTGGAAAGACATAATAAGGAGCAAGATGAAAAAAGCTTAAAGGAAGCCTTGCTAAAGAAAGAGGAGTTAGTTCAAGGGATAGATAGACTAACAAAGGAAGGGCAAGAGAAGTCGACAAAACTAGATATTCTTCTGAGTAAGAATGCATCTAGCAATCTTGAGGACTTTAAAATGGGTTTAGAAAAGAAGGCCACTTATGATGAGATTAGGGCAGAAATAAGGTCTAAGGAGGACCTCTTAGCCATAAAAACATTAGATCTTGACATAAGAGCCTTGGAAGCTGAAATAGTTAACTATCAAGGGGATATATCCATCATAGAAGAGTCATTGACGGTTGATGAACTAAAGGAGAGAATCAGCAAGCAAAAGGATGAAATAAGTCAACTTAAGATAGACAAGGGCATACTCGATGAGAAGATTAATAATTTAAATAGCTCTATATCAAGGCTGGTAGAGATAGATGAGGAGATCCAGAGACAGGAAAAATTTCTACAAGAAGCTGATGAAAAGAGGAAGGCCTTGGAACTGGCTAAATCCACCATAGAGGGAATCTCAAAGGATATTCACCGCCAATTTGCCCCAATGATCAATAGAAAGGTAGGCAAGATTATCCAGGAGATTACTGGTGGAAGATATGAGAGTGTTAGGATAGCTGACAGCTTGGCCATAGGAGTTATCAGTCCAGAAACCCAGTCAATCCTAGACATCAATAGCCTAAGCGGCGGTACCATAGATCAATTATACTTTGCCCTAAGATTTGGTATAATTGATTCTATAAGGGGAGAGGGCTTACCCTTAATATTAGACGATTGCTTCATACAATATGATGACTATAGACTCAGAAATATACTGGACTTTCTGTATGAAAAAAGTAAGGAGAGGCAAATAATTTTATTTACATGTCAGAGAAGAGAGAGTAGAATATTAGATGAGATGGAAGCTGACTATAATCTCATTCACTTGGAGGACAAGATTTAATTTCTCATGAACCCAAGGACATAGTTAAAGTTAAAGTTTAATTTTATATCAAAAATAGCAATAAATACAGTTTAGAAGATTTAAAGTTAAGGATTAAGTTTAATCGGGGTGGGTAGATGATTTATGGAATTGGGGATTTACATTTTGACTATTCAAAAGAAAAACCCATGGATATTTTTGGACAAAGCTGGATAGACCATGAAGATAAAATAATTGATAATTGGAAGAAACACGTTAAGGAAGAAGACCTGGTCTTAGTACCAGGGGATATATCTTGGGCAATGAGACTAGATGAAGCCCACCATGATTTAATTAGGATTCATGAATTGCCAGGGAAGAAGGCCTTTATTAAAGGCAACCACGACTATTGGTGGCAGAGCTTGAATAAGCTGAATTCTTTGGGGCTGGATTCCATTGTATTTATTCAAAATACCTCCCTATCCTTTGATAATTACATCATATCTGGGACCAGGGGTTGGTATTCTAGGGATAGTGACAATTTCACCCAGGATGATGAAAGAATCTTTAAAAGGGAGCTTTTGAGATTGGAGATGTCCTTGTCCCATATTAAGGATACGGATAAGACTAGGATTGTTATGCTCCACTATCCTCCCTTTAATGTGGATTTAAGTCCTAATGAGTTTGTAGCTGTAATGAAAGATTTCCATGTAGATATCTGTCTTTATGGACATCTACATTCAGAAGGCCATAGCCAAATTGTGGAGGGCAGGATAGAGGGTATAGATTTTTATTGTGTTTCCAGTGATTATATCAACTTCTATCCCAAATTAATTATTGGAGGGTAAGAAATGAGAGTATTCGTAGAAAAAGATTATGATGCCTTAAGTGATAGGGCTAGTAGGATTCTAATTGAGGAAATCAAAAGCAAAAAAGATTTAGTACTAGGCCTAGCTACCGGTAGTACCCCCATAGGAACCTATGAAAGACTGATTAAGGCCCATCGTGAGGAAGGTCTGGACTTTTCTCAAGTTAAGAGCATTAACCTTGATGAATATGTGGGTTTGGATGGCAACCATCCAGGTAGCTACAGATATTTTATGGACAATGTACTTTTTAACCATATCAATATATGTAAATCCAATACACACGTACCAGATGGTACAGCTGAAAATCTAGAGGAATACTGTAAGGCATATGATAGCCTAATAGACAAGTATGGTATAGATATTCAAATACTGGGTATTGGATCAAACGGCCATATAGCATTTATTGAGCCTGGAGAGGAGCTATCCCTCCATACTAGTATTGCCAGACTTAAGGAGTCTACCATAAACGACAATGCAAGGTTTTTCAATTCAAGGGAAGAGGTTCCTGATAAGGCCATATCCCTAGGAATCCTTAGCATTTTTAAAGCAAAAAAAATAATTCTACTTGCTAGTGGAAAGAATAAGGCTTCTGCAATAGCCAAGATACTGAATAACGATACCATAAGTACCAAGGTGCCTGCTTCTATCTTAAAATTGCATCCAGATGTCACCATAATCGTAGATGAAGAGGCCTATTCTGAGACTAAAATCTAAGGAGTAACCATGGAAAGAGAATTAGAAGTAAAAGTATTAGGGATGGACTTTGATGACCTAAAAGAAAGGGTTATATCCCTTGGTGGAATCCTTATCAGCAAGGAAGAACAAATCAATACCCTCATAGACTCTTCTGACAAACCAATCAAGACCTATCTAGATGCCTACTTAAGAATTCGGGAGACCAGGGATTTGATTAGCAATAAGGAAAAAACTGTAATTACCTTAAAGAAGAGTATAGATAATCATGGGCTTAGGGATAATCTTGAGTTGACCACTGATGTAGGGGACAAGGAAACTATGTTAAGGATCCTAAAGGACCTTGGCTTCGACAAAATTCAAGTAGGTTATAAAGAAAGAACCTCATATGAATTGATGGGAGCTAGGTTGGACTTTGACAAGTGGGACCCACACACTTATCCCTATCCTTACCTGGAAATTGAGGTCAAGGATTTTAAACATTTAAATGAGGTTACAAGTGCCTTAGGGATACCTCAGGAGAATATATCCACCAAGTCCATAGTTCAACTCAGAGAAGAATTAAAACTAGTGTAACACAAGACCTCCTATATGAATACTATGTAGTAATTCAATATATAGGGGGTTTTTGTATGTTCGGAAATCTTTTCGGAGGTAGAGGCGATAATGACCTTTTCCTAATCCTCATAATACTTTTCTTATTTGGAGGATTTGGCAAGGGTTTTGGATGTAGAGATAGAGATAGATGCGATGATGGAATATTTGATGGAGACAATATCATACTAATAATTCTGCTTCTTTTACTCTTAAATGATGATTGCCGTTAGGAAACACAGTGAAAACTGTGTTTTTTCTTTAGTGAAAAATTTGTAATTTTCCAATTATTGACACAATTTCCCAAGTAAAGTAAACTATATATAAGGGAATATGTCAAAAATCTTTGGTCTAGAGTTACCTTTTAATGTAGAATGTTAACTTCATAAGTTAATATAAAAATATATAGGAGGTGTAATCTTGTCTAAGGAGATTAAGGTAGGATGTGGAGCACCAAAACCTACCAGCAAGGTAAAGGAAGTAATGACTAAAAAAGAACCAAACATCGAAGAAAATATAAAGGAGGATGGACAAGCTATGATCAAGGTTGGTAAGCCGGCACCATCATTTGCAGCACCAGCTTATTATGATGGTAAATTTGTTAACATTGATTTAGATGATTATAAGGGTAAATGGGTGTTATTATGTTTCTATCCAGGAGATTTCACTTTTGTCTGAGCTACTGAAGTCTCAGCAGTTGCTGAAAAACACCCTGTATTACAAGAGTTAGGCGTAGAAGTCTTATCTGTAAGTGTAGACTCAACCTTTGTCCATAAGATGTGGAATGACCATGAGCTATCCAAGATGATTGGCAAGGACATACCATTCCCAATGTGTTCAGACCAGGATGGTAGTATAGGAAAGGCCTATGGTATCTATGATGAGGAAAGTGGAACTGAGACAAGGGGTAGGTTTATAATAGACCCAGATGGGATAATTCAAGGTTTTGAGGTACTGACTCCACCAGTAGGTAGAAATGTCTCCGAAACCGTGAGACAAATCAAGGCCTTCCAACTTGTTAGACAAACTGAGGGGGCTGAAGTTACACCTTCAGGATGGCAACCAGGTAAGAAGACCCTTAAACCAGGTCCAGACCTAGTAGGAAATGTCTGGAAGGAATGGAAGGTTAGCGATGCTTTTGATGAGTAATTTGGATTAATTTGTCTAGACTAGGGATGAGAGGCCTCCCTTAAGAATATTATCTTAGGGGAGGCTTTCTTATAAATCATAAATATGCGGATAGTTATATAAATGATACAATCTATCAGATCTATTAGGCCAGGGGGAATATTATGATTAGGATTAATAAAACTGATTATTTTATGGGGGCATTTTTGAATACCATAGTAAAATACTCTAAGGAAAGGGCTATAAATTTTAAGACAAGCGAAAACACTAAGATAGTGGAATTTACAACCCAGGCTGGAGACTTCAAAATCTACATTAAGTATTCAACTTCCCTTGAGGAAGTAGAGATGAAGATTGGCTATGAGGCTAGACTCAAAACATCCTGTAAATTCCTATTCTTTGATAGTGAATATAACTACCTTAAAGATAGCTTCTATTCAAGTGATAAAATAAATCTCCTAGGCCTGGTCTTTACAAATGATAGATTAACCAAAACCCACATTGCCTTGATAAGCCTTGAGGATGCCATGGACTGCCTAAGAGAGAAGACTAGGAGTGGGTTAAGAAGGATATCCATCTATAGGCTAAGTGGTGAACCTTATTTTTACTGCTATGGTGTAGGTTTTAAGGATTATGAGCATATAAGAAGCCCTGTTGACTTTACTAACCTCCTAGGCCTAGACTTTTATGATAGGCCCTATGAGCAGCTAAGATTACTCTAGGTTGAAAGACATGGTAGGCTTTTATGTTTTTTACTTATCTAGTTTGGAAATCTTAATGTATTTATGTTAGCCTTCCAGTTAGTCAGACCCTTTATTGGGTAATATATAAATAGTTGTTAACATTGTATCAAAATCTAGGTATTGATTAAGGAGGGTAATATGAGAGATAGTGGAAATGATTTGAAGCTTATTAAGCTCAGAAGTGTAAAGAATGAAATGGAGTTAAACTTAATCAAAGAAATCCTAAATGATAACAATATTCCCTATATGGTGGAAGACCATGGACCTGGAGGACATATGAGGATAATAGGTGGAAGCTCCTCCCTTTTTGGGAGTGATATAATGGTCTTGGAAGATGACTATGATGATGCAGTTGAACTCTTGGAATCCATAGGGATAGAATAGAAGGGATAGATAAATCTATCTTTTCTTTTTTTGTGTGATATTACCTAAATATGCTATATAATATAGATATGACTTGAATGGAGGGGATAAATTTGTTAGACAAAGATGTCATTGAGGACGTTTTGTACGCAGCCTTGTCAAGGGGAGGAGATTTTGCAGAAATCTTCCTAGAAGACAAGTATAATGCTAACATGAAGATAGTCGGAGGAATTTTAGAAAACAATATCTCAGGTAGGGATTATGGTGTTGGCATCAGAATCTTGGACAAGTATAATAGCATTTACGCCTATACCAATGATTCCAGTAGGGAGAACCTGATAAAGGTTGCCAAGGAGGCAGCCCAGGCCTTGAGCCAGGGGCAGGTAGATGTTAGGTTAAACTTGATGAAGGAGCAGCCTAGTAACTACAACCCCATCAGCTTATTACCTAGCAGGGTCCTTAAAAGCGAAAAGGTAGACCTAATTAGAATGGGCTATGAGGAAGCAAAGAACTATGATGAATCAATTTCTCAGGTAACTGTAACCTATATGGAAGAGGAGCAAAATGTTTTAATAGCAAATACAGAAGGCACCCTGGTCAATGATAGCAGGGTGAGGACTAGATACTCTGTCCAATCAGTGGCTACCAAAGGGAATGAGATGCAGGTGGGTTCCTATTCACCAGGGGCATCCATGGGCTTTGAATTCTATGACACTATAGATGTTAAGGAAGTAGCCAGGGAGGCCTCAAGGATAGCCAAGGTTGCAATAAATGCAGACTATTGTCCCAGTGGGAATATGCCAGTAATTATAGACAATGAATTTGGAGGGGTCCTCTTCCATGAGGCGTGTGGGCATGCCCTGGAGGCTGAATTTGTATCCAAGGGAACATCTGCCTTTGCCAACAAGGAGGACCAATTGGTAGCATCACCCATGGTTACAGCAATTGATGATGGAACCATTCCAAATGGTTGGGGGACTACCAATGTGGATGATGAGGGGACCCCTACTCAGAGAAATGTTTTAATAGAAAATGGTATCTTAAAGAGTTATTTGATAGATAAACTAAATGGTAGAAGGATGAACAAGCCATCAACTGGATCAGGCCGTAGGCAATCCTATAAGTTTGCACCTACCTCAAGAATGAATAACACCTTCATAGATGCTGGTGACTCCAGCCTAGATGATATGATTAGAGCAACAGACTATGGTCTTTATGCTAAAAAGTTAGGTGGTGGTAGTGTTAATCCAGCTACAGGAGATTTCAACTTTGCTGTTATGGAGGGCTATATAGTTAAGGGTGGTAAGATCCTTAAACCTGTGAGAGGAGCGACTCTGATAGGTAACGGAGTCAAGGTCCTAGAACTTATAGACATGGTGGGAGACAACTTGGAACTAGGGCAAGGTATGTGTGGGGCAGGTAGTGGATTAATCCCTGCCAACGTAGGCCAGCCAAGTATAAGGGTCAAATCATTAACCGTAGGCGGAAGAAAGGGGGACGAATAAGATGGACTACAAGGACCTTCTAAATAAATTAATTGAAAAGGGCCAGGAAAAGATGGATGAAGTAGAGGCTTTCCTGGTTAAAAACAAGCAATTGGATATTGAAATCTATAAGGGTGAAATTGACAAGTACAGCCTTGCAGAAAGTGGAGGCTTATCCTTTAGGGGCAGCTCCCAGGGGAAGATGGGATATTCCTACACTGAAAGGTTGGAAGAATCTGCTCTGGATAGTTTAGTTTACGAGGCCCTAGAGAATAGTAAATATATTGAGGGGTCTGATGATGAGATTATCTTTTCAGGTTCTGAAAGTTATGAGGAAATAAACCATTATGATGATTCTTTAAACCAAGTCCCCACTCAGGATAAGTTAAACTTTCTAATAAACTTGGAAAAGGAGGCCTACTCCCTAGATGAGAGGGTGTTTGCCGTAAATGCCTGTGCCTATCAAGAGTTTGAGGGTGAGAGATACCTGGTAAACTCTAAAGGATTAGATCTACATGATAAATCCAATGGAGGGGCAGCCTATATTTTCGTAGTAGTAAAGGATGATGAGGACACCAAGACAGGCATTTCATACAGGATCTTTTATGATTTTTCAAGCCTAGACTTCAAGGAAATAGCCAAGGAGGCAGTGGATAGGGCGATATCCATGTTGGGTGCAAGTAACATAAAATCAGGAAACTACCCAATAATAATCGAAAATACCACCTTTGCAAACCTATTATCAGCCTTTACCCCTATTTTCTCTTCAGATAATGTCCAGAAGGGCCTGTCCCTTCTAAAAGGGAAATTAGGTGAGGAAATAGCCAGTCCCCTGCTTACTATAGTTGATGACCCATTCTTAAAGGGAGGATTTGCCTCCAGGAACTTCGATGATGAAGGCACTGCATCCACCTTCAAGACTATAGTAGATAATGGAAAACTTGTAAGCTTTGCCTACAATTGGAAGACAGCTAACAGGGAAGGGGTAGCATCTACAGGCCATGCCAGCAGAAGCTACAAGGGGCCAATTAGCATAGCACCTACCAATCTCTATGTTGTCAATGGGGACCTGGATCTGGATGAGATGATGGCCCTTGCTGACAAGGGCTTGTTGATAAATAATTTAGAAGGGCTTCATTCCGGTTTAAATCCGGTATCTGGTGATTTCTCCTTATCAGCATCAGGATATGAGATCAAGGATGGTAAAAAGGCAAGACCCGTTAATCAAATCACCATTGCTGGCAATCTATATGAAGTTTTTAAGAATATAGTAGCTGTTGGTAATGACCTAAAATTTGGCCTGCCTTCAAATGGCTATATTGGCTCACCTAGTATTCTGGTCAAATCCTTAGCAGTTTCAGGAGAATAGCTAATTATAAAAATCTCGTAACCACGAGATTTTTATTTTTGAAAAAATATTAATAAACACAATAAATAGTGTGGCACATATAAAATGATATGCTATAATATATAAGTGAAATCATCAATAAGAGTGACATATATAAGAAGATATATAAATAGGAGGTTCAAAATGACTTACAGGTACATTAAATGGTTTGATGAAATTGACAAGCATGATATTCCCATAGTGGGGGGGAAGGGGGCTAATCTAGGAGAGTTAACTCAAAAAGGGCTAAATGTTCCGCCTGGATTTTGTGTGACTGCAAATGCTTATATGGACTTTATTAGTTATGCAGGGCTTGATGAGGTTATCAGGGCCCTAATGTATGGTTTGGACGAGGAGGATTCCAAGGCCTTAACCTATGCCAGTGAGGAGATACAAAAGAGAATAGTTGATGGCAGTATTCTCCCTGAATTGGAAGAGGAGATCAAGAGGGCATATAGGGAATTTTCTAGTAATATTAAACTAGAAAATCCAGAAGTTGCAGTTAGAAGCTCGGCAACAGCTGAGGACCTTCCAGAAGCTTCCTTTGCAGGCCAACAGGATACCTACCTTCACATTAGTGGAGAAGAAGAACTAATTAAGCATGTTAAAAAGTGTTGGGCATCCCTTTGGACAGCTAGGGCAATCTATTATAGGGTGAAACAGGATTTTAATCATTTCCAAGTCTCCCTGGCTGCTGTAGTTCAAAAGATGGTAAATAGCGAGAAGTCAGGTGTTATGTTTACTGCTAACCCAATCAATAATAAGGCAGATGAAATGATGATAAACGCATCGTGGGGCCTAGGGGAGGCTGTTGTATCTGGGATAGTGACTCCAGATGAATATGTGGTGGATAAGAAAACCAAGAATGTTATAGATAGGTTCATATCTGAGAAGAATACCATGGTTGTCAAGGCGGAAGATGGAATTGGAACAGTTGAGGTCAAGGTTGAAGACGAACTAGGCAAGAACTTTATAAGCAAGGAATGCCTAGACAAGACAGAATTATTTACCCTGATTGATTATGGTCTAAAGATTGAAGAGATGTATGGGGCATACCAGGATATAGAATGGGGATTTGATAGGGATACCAAGGAGCTCTATATCTTACAATCTAGACCGATTACCACCCTGGAGGGTGTAGAAAAGATAGAGAACAAGGTGGTGGAAGAGTTGAAGGTATTGGCAAAGGGCCTACCAGCTTCACCTGGCTTAGGTTATGGTAAGGTAAGAAATATTAAAGATATTACAGAAATAGATTTGGTTCAAGATGGGGATATCCTTGTGACAGTCATGACCAACCCAGACATGGTTCCAGCCATGAGAAAGGCTGCTGCTGTGGTTACAGAAGAAGGGGGCAGGACCTGCCATGCTGCTATAGTATCCAGGGAGCTTCAAATCCCCTGTATAGTAGGGGCCAAGTCAGCAGCCTCTGTATTGAAAGAAGGTATGGAGGTAACGGTAGATGCCACTAGGGGCGTGGTATACGAAGGCAAGGTTATGGAGGATGAAGCTTCTGATAATACAAAGGATGAAAAGACAGAACCAAGAACTAATCTTGGCCTATCGGAGGAGATCTTAGCCCAGCTTGCCCCAGTTACTGGAACCAAGATATATATGAACCTAGGTGAACCAAGTTTGATCGGTAAATATAAGAATCTTCCCATTGATGGAATTGGGCTTATGAGGACTGAACTTGTATTTACAAATATGGTGGGGATCCATCCTATGTACCTGGTTAAGACTGGTCAAGGACAATTATTGATAGATAAACTAAGTGAAGCAGTGATGACAGTAGCTAGGGAGCTCTTTCCTAAACCCTTGGTAGTAAGATTGTCTGACTTTAGGACCAATGAATTCAGAGGTCTACAGGGTGGTGAAGAGGTGGAACCAATCGAGGCCAATCCTATGATAGGTTGGAGAGGGGTATCTAGATATATCTCACCAGAATATGAGGAAGGATTTAGGCTGGAGTGTAAGGCTATCCTTAAGGTCCGTGAAGATTATGGTTTGACCAATGTTATAGTCATGCTACCCTTTGTTAGAACCACAGAAGAGTTGATTAGGGCCAAGGAAATCATGGCTGAAGAAGGTCTGGTCCAAAGCAAGAACTTCAAGATTTGGATTATGGCAGAAGTACCGGCTGTAGTCTTCCAAGCTGAGGAGTTTGCACAACTGGTGGATGGCTTCAGTATAGGAAGTAATGACCTAACCCAATTGGTCATGGGAGCAGATAGGGATTCAGGAATCTTAAACAACATGGGTTATTTCGATGAAAGAAATGAAGCTGTTAAAAAGGCTATAACCATTTTGATAAAGGCTGCCCATAAGTATGGAAAGACCATATCAATTTGCG
The DNA here is from genome assembly GCA_012518035.1 of Tissierellia bacterium. Lineage (GTDB taxonomy): Bacteria > Bacillota > Clostridia > Tissierellales > Tissierellaceae > JAAYTL01. The sequence continues at coordinate 11,196 of JAAYTL010000008.1, forward strand.
GTCAAGGACCATCCCAATATCCAGAGTTTGCTGAATTTCTAGTCCAGCAAGGGGTTGATAGTATCAGTGTTAACCCAGATACTGTAGCCTATACCAGGAGATTGGTTGCCTCTGTGGAACAAAAGATTATCTTAAGTAAGTTAAGGAATATGTAAGATAGTAAAACTGCTAGTTATCTAGCAGTTTTTCCTTGTGGATTTGTTCAGGCATAATAACCTACCATCCATCATTAGCAGAACTAAGGCTAATTTAGAGTTTTTCAATGACAAGTGTTTACTGGCTTGATATAATTGGATATATAATAGTATATCGAAGAAAAGGAGCTGATTAGATGAATATTCTAATTAAGAACGTTGACATACTACCGGTTGATGGAAAACATGACCAAGTTTTCAATTCCAATATCTATATAGTGGATGATAAAATTGACTATATTGGTGATAATATTGAAGGCAAGGAAGTTCACAGGGTAATAGATGGGAAGAACAAGCTGGCTCTTCCAGGTCTAGTTAATGCTCATACCCATCTAGGCATGTCCTTGCTTAGAAATTATACCGATGATGTGCCGTTGCAAACCTGGCTGGAAGAGAAGATCTGGCCCATAGAGGCTAAGATGACTGCCGAAGATATTTATTGGGGTTCCCTGTTAAGTATGGTGGAAATGATTAAATCAGGTACCACTGCCTTCTGCGATATGTACGATTTTATGGGTGAAGTAGGAAGGGGAGTTGAGGAAGCGGGTATTAGGGGAGTCCTGACCAGGGGTATGGTAGAAGACCCTAATAATCCAGACAAAAAGCTCAATGAGGCCAGGAACTTATATAAGAATTGGCATGGTAAGGCAGATGGAAGAATAAAGGTGATGATAGCACCCCACGCTATTTATACTACTAGTTCTGAATTTCTCCTAAAGACCATGGATATGGCAAGGGAATTTGATACAGGCCTGCATATCCATCTTTCAGAAACCAAGATAGAGGTGGAGGATAGTTATAAGGCCCACGGAAAGTCACCGGTCAAGTATCTTGAGGATTTAGGTTTTTTTGATATTCATACTATTGCAGCCCACTGTGTTCATCTAGATGATGAGGACATAAATATACTTTATAGACATGGGGTCTATCCGGTCAATAATCCTACCAGTAATCTAAAGCTGGCTTCTGGTTTTGCCCCTATAGATAAGATGTTGAAGAAGGGAATACCAGTAGCCCTAGGAACTGACGGGCCATCCAGTAATAATAACCTAGATATGTTTGAAGAGATCAATCTAGCTTCTATCTTAAACAAGGGGGTAAACCTAGATGCAGTTTCTGTTTCCGCCCTTGAAGCAATTGAAATGGCAACCATCAATGGTGCCAAGGCCTTGGGATGGGACAAGGAGATAGGATCCATTGAGGTTGGTAAAAAGGCAGACATAATCCTACTAGATTTAGATAAACCCCACTTCTATCCAAGGCATAATCTGGTTTCTGCTATCAGTTACTCTGCTCATGGATCTGATGTGGATACGGTTATGGTGGATGGGAAGATTATTATGGAGAATAGGGAAATCAAGACTTTGGATGTTGAGTTGATAAAATATATGACCGAGAAGCTTGCCAAGGATTTGATTAGGAGGTAGGATGCCTCCTTGTCTTAAGGCAGGAAATGGGTTATAGTATATAGGGAAAATTTTTAAGGCAAAGGAGACTAAAAATGAATATAGAGCAAAAAACAATCAATACCATGAGGGTTTTATCTGCTGATATGGTAGAGAAGGCAAAATCGGGACATCCTGGCCTACCTTTAGGGGTTGCTCCCATGGCCTATACTCTCTGGGCCAAGGTTATGAATCATAACCCTAAAAATCCTAGGTGGATTAATAGGGACAGGTTTATCTTATCTGCAGGCCATGGTTCTGCCCTGATCTATTCACTATTACACCTATTCGAATATGGACTGACAAGTGAAGATTTAAAGAACTTTAGACAGCTAGATAGTAAGACACCAGGGCATCCTGAGTACGGGGAGACTGTAGGGGTTGAGGTGACAACAGGACCTCTAGGCCAAGGGATGGCAAATGCTGTAGGTATGGCCATGGCCGAGGCCCATATGGCTGCTCATTTCAATCGTGGGGACCACAATATAGTTGACCACTACACCTATGTCATTGCAGGAGATGGCGACATGATGGAGGGTATATCTTATGAGGCTTGTTCCTTGGCTGGTTCCTTAGGGTTGGGTAAATTGATAGTCCTGTATGACTCAAACTCAATCACCATAGAGGGTAGTACGGATCTGGCCTTTACAGAGAATGTCAGTAAAAGATTTGAAGCCATGGGATGGGAGACCCTTGAGGTTGATGACGGCAATGATATTGTGGATATTTTTAACAAGATAGAAATGGCAAAGAAAAACCTTGCCCAGCCCAGCTTGATTAAGATTACAACTGAAATAGGCTATGGTAGTCCTGGAAAACAAGGAAAAAGTTCTGCCCATGGAGAACCCCTAGGTGCTGAAGAGTTAAAGGGTATGAAGGAATTCTTCAAGTGGACAGAAGAACCCTTTGTTGTTCCAGAAGATGTCAGGGAGCATACGGCTAAGTTGGTGGCCAAGGGTATTCAGGCCAATGAAGATTGGGACAGGAAATTTAAGGCATACAGGGAGGAATATCCTGATTTGGCCAAGGAATTTGAGACCTGGCTCAACTTAGATTTACCTATGGACTATTTAGAATCAGGAGACTTTTGGGACTTTGACAAGGACCTTTCAACTAGGGAGGCATCAGGAGTCCTTATAAATAAGCTGGCTGCTAAGTTGCCCAACCTAATCGGTGGTTCTGCTGACCTAGGACCTTCAAATAAAACCTATATGAAGGAAAGGGATGATTTTTCTAAGGCCAATTATAAGGGATCCAACATTAGGTTTGGTGTTAGGGAGCATGCCATGGGTGGCATCCTAAATGGACTCTACTTACATGGGGGGCTGAGACCATATGGAGGTACCTTCTTCATATTTAGTGACTATATGAAACCATCTATGCGTCTGGCTGCCCTGATGAAGTTGCCAATTATCTATGTTTTGACCCATGATAGTATAGGTGTGGGTGAAGATGGTCCTACCCATCAACCTATTGAACAGTTGGCTATGTTTAGGTCGACCCCAAACTTCCTAGTATTTAGGCCAGCTGACGCTAGAGAGACTGCTGCAGCCTGGTATACTGCCCTTAATAGGATGGAAGGACCTACTGGATTGGTACTGACTAGGCAAGGTCTACCCCTGATTGATGGTACCGGTAAGGGAGCCCTAAAGGGGGCTTACATCCTTAAGAAGGAAATGAATAATTTGGATATAATCCTACTAGCTAGTGGCTCAGAGGTTCAATTAACCCTTAAGGCTGCCAAGGTCTTGGAAGAAAAGGGTCTTGGAGTAAGGGTTGTAAGTATGCCTTCTTGGGAGCTATTTGAGGAACAGTCTCAGGATTACAAGGAGGAGGTTCTACCTAGCCATGCTATCAAGAGGCTGGCTGTAGAGGCGGGCAGTTCCTTAGGATGGCATAAGTATGTAGGCCTTGAGGGCAATATAATAGCCATGGAGACCTTTGGTGCTTCAGGTCCTGGAGGCCAATTATTCGAGAAGTTTGGTTTTACAGTTGAGAACATAGTAGCGAAGGCCATGGAATTAGTATAGAAAAAAGGGAAATTTCTCAGAAGAGAAATTTCCCTTAATTTTTCTTTTTATTTTGCTCCTTCAATAGCTTTTCAGGGGTTACATCATTGCCCATGACATCTACAACCTTAACATTCATAAGGGTATCTTTGAAGTTTGCCCGAAATCTATTTAGATATTCCTGTCTCAAAGCATTTTGTTCAATCTTTTCTTCTTCATTAAGACCAAGGGTTTTAGATTTTTTGGCCAATTCGTTTATACGTTTTATCAAATCCTTCAAGCTATCACCTCGAAAATATTATAGCACACTTCATAGACATATTAGAAACAAAAAGGACCTTGTAGATTTAATTAATTGGTGTACAATAAAGAGTATAGGAAATTAGGGGGTCTTCTTATGAAATATTATTATGTTTACGATACTGAAATAGGTCCCATCTCCTTGGTAGAAGGAGACAAGCATATAACCAACTTAACCTTTGGTGGTGAGGCTGTAGAAGGTCTAGAACTTAAGGAAACAACCTTGATCAAGGAGGCTAAGAGGCAGCTAGATGAATATTTTGGTGGCAGGAGGATGATATTTGATCTCCCTATCAAGCTCGAGGGGACTGAATTCCAAAAAAAAGTATGGCAGGCCCTAGAGGAAATCCCCTACGGTATGACCTATTCATATGGCCAAATAGCTGAAAAAATTGGAAATCCAAGGGCTGCTAGGGCGGTGGGTTTGGCAAATAATAAAAACCCTATAGCTATAATTATCCCTTGCCATAGGGTAATCGGCAAGGATGGAAGCCTGGTGGGCTATGGAGGAGGTCTTAAGATTAAGGAATTTTTATTGGATTTGGAAAAAAGACATTCATGATATTTTAAATTAAATCATCATATTTTCACATTCTTACCATAAATCCTTGTTATAATGGTAAGGATTATAGATATGAATATTCTCTTAAATATGTTATAGTATTAAGAGTAACTACATAAGGAAGGAGCTTAGAAATGTCAAAGATTTTGGATAAGAAGATAGTAGGACTATTAATGTTAGTTTTAGTCATGGTTATAGCTGTAACAGGTTGTTCTAATTCATCAGAAGAAGAAGTAATAGCAAGGGTAGGAGAGGTCACAATAACAAAGGGTGAGTTCTATGACGAGTTGGTTAAATATAGTGGTTCTCAAGTATTAGATGCCCTAGTAGCTGATAAGATAATGGAGTTAGAGGCTGAAAAATTAAATGTATCCGTCTCTGAAGAGAAAATTGAAGAAGGTATAGAAGAGATGAGGGATTATTATGGTTCAGAAGAAGCCTTGAACAATGAGCTTGATAGTCGTGGTTTAACCCTGGATGATATCAGAAACAATTTAAGGAGTAATTATTTAATTGAAGCCTTATTGGAACCTTACCTAAACATAACTGAAGATGATATGAAGGAATATTTCGAGAAGAATAAGAAATCCTTTGACCAAGAGGAACAGGTTAAGGCTAGCCATATTCTAGTAGAAACTGAGGAAGAAGCCTTGGATATTAAGAAAAAACTAGATGAGGGTGAAGACTTTGCTGAGTTGGCCAAGGAATACTCAACAGATAAAAGCTCTGGTGCGCTTGGAGGAAGTTTGGGTACCTTTAATAGGGAAAGGATGGTTAAGGAATTCTCAGATGCAGCATTCTCCCTTCCTGTAGGTGAAATAAGTGACCCTGTTAAGTCTGAGTATGGCTACCATATCATCCTAGTTGAGGAAAAGATAGAAGCCAAGGAAGCAACCTATGAAGAATTTAAAGATAATGTAAATGATAGGCTAAAACAAGAGAGGTTCTATGATGCATATGCTGAATGGTACCAAGAAAAGATTGAAGAATACGATATAATCTCCTATCTTAAATAATCAATCCCCTATATCCATCCTGGATATAGGGTTTTTTTAAATATATTATTATGGATATTGACTGCCAAAAATGGACATGATATAGTTAAGTGTAGTTGCGAATCAATTGCATTTAACATATTGACTTGGAGGTTTATATGAAGAGAAAAAGAATTGTCCTTCTTTTATTTATATTGGCAAGTGTAATATTAGGCTTGATAGGATGCTCACAAGGGCCAGATGATGATGTTGGCTTGAAGGTGTATACCAGCTTTTACACCATGTATGATTTTACATCCAAACTGGCTGGGGATAAGGTATCTGTCCACAACATGGTACCTGCAGGTGTAGATGTTCATGATTGGGAGCCAGCTGCCTCTGATATTGTCGATCTAGAAAGGGCAGACATGTTTGTCTACAATGGAGCTGGTATGGAGCATTGGGTAGAAGATGTTTTAAAGACTTTAGAAAACAAAGATTTGGTTATAGTTCAAGCTTCTATGGGTATTGATTTACTAGAAAATGGAGAGGATTACCACGAAGCCCATGACCATGAACAAGACCATGATCATGGGGACTTTGATCCTCATGTTTGGTTGGATCCTCAAAATGCTAAAATCCAGATGGAGAATATCGCAGCTGGTCTTATTGAAGTAGACCCAGGCAATAAAGACTATTATGAAGCAAATCTTGAAAAATATATTAAAGAGTTAGAGAAATTGGATGATGAATTTTCCACAACTATTTCTGCTTTGAGTCGCAAGGATTTGGTTGTGTCCCATCAGGCCTTTAGCTACCTATGTAAAGCCTATGGTTTGAACCAGCTTGCTGTGGACGGTATTTCTCCAGAGTCTGAGCCCAATCCAGCCCGGATGGCTGAAATTATAGATTTTGTACAGGCAAATGATGTTAAGGTTATCTTCTTTGAGGAGCTAGCCAGTCCTAAGTTAGCTAAGACAATCAGTGATGCCACAGGGGCTGAGGTTGATGTTCTCAATCCCCTGGAAGGCTTGAGTGAAGATGAGATTACATCTAAGGAAGACTATTTCTCTGTCATGAGGAAGAATTTGGCTGCAATAAAAAGGGCCTTACAATAAGTCATTAAATTAGAAGGTGGATTATGGAAAAGATTATTGAAGTTAAAGATGTAGACTTTGCCTACAATGATAACCTGATTTTTAAAGGGATTAACTTTACCATAAACTCTGGCGATTTCGTTGCCCTTATAGGCTCCAATGGGGCTGGTAAAAGTACCCTGATTAAGCTTTTGCTTGGGGAACTGACAGCTAAGAGGGGGAGCATAGAGATATTTGGCAAAAATCCTAAGGACTACGATAGGTGGCATAGGGTAGGATATGTTCCCCAACATGGAATCCAGACTATTAATAATTTCCCCGCATCAGCCGAGGAGATCGTTCAAGCTAATCTTTTTAATAAAATTGGTCTCTTGAGATTTCCTAAAAAGGTGCATAGGCAGAAAACCCAGGAGACCCTTGACTTGGTCGGGATGGGAGGACATTCAAAAGACCTGATAGGGAACCTGTCCGGTGGTCAACAGCAGCGGGTTTTGCTGGCCAGAGCCCTGGTAAATGACCCTGAAGTCCTAATCCTTGACGAACCCACTGTAGGTGTAGATGATGCCACTGTAAAATCATTTTATAGGTTAATCAAGGACTTAAATAATAGTTTGGGTATCACTATCCTTATTGTAACCCATGATATTGCCAGAGCCCATGAACATATTACCAGAGCCTTCTGCCTAGAAAAAGGCACCCTGGTTGAGTTGACCAAGGAGGAGGTCAAGATGGAGTTAAAACATAAGCACCACCATCCTACTATTGAAACGAAGGGGGATGACAGATAGTGGATATATTTCAATATGCCTTCATGCAAAGGGCCTTTGCTGTTGGTATCATGTTGGCAGTAATCATCCCTTGTATAGGGGTTGTAGTGGTACTGAAACGCTTATCCATGATAGGTGACGCCCTTTCCCACACATCCTTGGCAGGTGTAGCTGCAGGACTGGTCTTTGGTATTAACCCAATTTTAGGTGCTATCGTCATATCTATAATTGCTGCCCTGGGGATAGAATTTATACGTAAAAGAATCCCAAAGTTCTCCGAAATGTCCATAGCCATAATCATGTCGGCAGGAATTGGGCTTGCAGGGGTACTTTCAGGCTTTGTAAAGAATGCAGCAAATTTTAATAGTTTCCTATTTGGTAGTATAGTAGCCATAAGTGATTTTGAAATGTACTTGGTTGCTGTTATTAGTTTCTTTGTGCTCTTGGCCTTTATTCTCCTATATAAGGAGCTCTTCTATGTATCTATAGATGAAAGGGCTGCCAGGCTAGCTGGGATTCCTGTGATAAGTATTAACTTTATCTTTACAATCCTGACAGCCATAACCGTATCCATAGCAGCCAGGACTGTAGGTGCCCTTATAGTTTCATCTATGATGGTGGTGCCGGTTGCCTGTGGGATGCAGTTTGGGAAGAGTTATAAACAAACGGTAATATATTCAATCATATCGGCAGTCTTATTTACCACAGTGGGCTTATTTGTATCCTATTATGCTGAGCTAAAGCCAGGAGGCACTATAGTTTTAGTAGGGGTTGTCTGCTTAGTAACTACTATTATAATAAAAAAACTAATGGGAAAATCTATTAGTTGATCTGCTTAAAGAGGTGTAGAAATGAAGGATGCTTCAAAGTTTAAATGGCCTAAGGGGTTAAAGAGGACCAAGACCAGGGAAAGTGTACTCTCAGTTTTGGAGGTTTCTAAATCCCCCTTGAGTGCCAGGGAAATCTATTCAGAGATTGAAAGGATGGGGGAGAGTATTTGGTTGTCTACTGTTTATCGGGCATTGGATGCCTTCGTTGAGGCGGGTCTAGTGACCAAGACTTCGGTTCTAGATAATGAAATAACCTTATATGACTTGAAACAGTCAGGTCATAAACATTATGCAGTATGTGTAGGATGTCATAAGATTATCCCCATGCTTAATTGTCCCATGGATGATTTTAAACCCAAGCTACTGAAGGAAGAATTTCAAATCACAGGTCATAAGGTTGAAGTCTATGGATATTGTACGGAATGCAAGGAATTGTAAAGGTTTTGTAGTGGTAAATTGCTGGTAGCTTGTGGTATTATAGATGAAGAATGACCCTTGGATCTTTCTTGGATTAATATATTTGACAAAGGGTATAATCAAGATTATATGAATTTCTAAGAATAGATAAACATAGGAGGTGGCATATCTTGGCTAAAAATCAAGGTGTTTACGGATTCATAAAGCCCTCCCTGGATGCCCATACCATGGGGGTAAATACAGCAGCAGAATTACTAAGGGAATGTGGTTTTGAGGTATTAATAGCTGACGAACGCATTTCCATGGCTATTGGTGAATATAGACACGAGGCCAGCAGGAGGAAGGTTCTTGACTGGATCTTGGCCAACAATATAAGCCATCTAGGTATTAGCTATAGGCTTGACAAGGATGATGCCGTTAGGATGGTAGGATATCTTCTAGAAGAACTGAAATCATCAAACTTGCTATCTTATCAAGATGGACCAATTAAACACATATATTTTGCAGGTCTTCCAGTTTCCTGTGAAGCTATAGAAAAGGAATTTGGTGGACTGGTTAAAACCTATATGGGAGGTGAATCTGCCCAAGAAACCCTTGTAAAACTTGGGGTACCTGAAGACAATATTCCTTCAGACATTGTTCAAGGCAGTAAGTATGATGAGTCGCTCCTACAGTTTGGTAAGGAGATTATCGATTCCCAAGAGTACTCTAAACTGACACCTATAGATAGGTCTGGATATGATGATTTTGGAAGTAGAAGGGATACAGTTGTTAAAAGAATAGACGCCAATCTAAATAAAGATTTTGCCCCCCTTATGAGGGCCCATGTTGGACCTTACTCTTCCCTAGCTACAAGGGAGGAGAATGTTAGAGAGTTTATATCATGGGTTAAAACTTTGGCAAAAACAAGATTTCTAGACATCCTATCCATAGGAAGTTCACAATTAACCCAATCAAATTTTGGTGAGGATTGGGGTGATAGGCCTAATGGAGGAGGGGTGCCTGTCAATTCACCTGAGGAATATAGGGAGATTTGGGAAGTAGGGAGGCCACTATTAATCAGGACTTATGCAGGTACTAAAAATATCCCAGACTTGGCTAGGATGCATGAGGAGACCCTAAATATTTGCTGGCATGCCCTATCCTTGTGGTGGTTTAATAAACTAGATAACAGAGGACCTTATGACCTTTATACTAGCCTAGGCCAACATATTGAAACTATCAAGTATATAGCAAGCACCAACAAACCCTTCGAGGCCAATGTATCCCACCATTTTGCTTTTAGGGGTGGGGATGATGTGACTTATATAGTGTCGGCCTACTTGGCAGCCAAGCTTGCTAAAAAACTAGGTATCAAAACCTATATACTACAAAACATGTTGAACACTCCTAGATTGACATGGGGAGTGCAGGATTTGGCTAAGTCAAGAGCCTTACTTAAACTTATTGGAGAGTTAGCAGATGATAACTTCAGGGTTCTATTGCAGCCAAGGGCAGGTTTGGATTATTTCAAACCAGATTTATATGAGGCTAGAATTCAATTAGCGGCTGTAACTGCCCTTATGGACGATATAGATCCACATAACCAAATGAGTCCACCAATCATACATGTGGTAAGTTACTCAGAAGCATCACACTTGGCTACTCCTGAGATTATCAATGAAAGTATCCAAATCACCCAGCAGTCCATCAAGAAGTATAGGCAATTAAGAAGAAGTGGTAATATAGATGACATGTCCAAAAATGCTGATATAGATGAAAGGATGAATGAATTAGTTGACAGTGCTAAGGTAATCATCAAGGCTATAGAATCCAGCATCGACAATCCATATTCCCCTGAAGGATTCTATAAGATCTATGCAGCGGGCTTCTTACCAACCCCTTATCTCTGGGGAGAAGTGGATGAGTTCAGACACGCTACTGAGTTAAGGACCAAGCCGGTAAGGGGAGGACTAAAGGTTGTAGATAAGGACGGTAGGCCACTTAAGGCTGAGGAAGTGGCAAACTTTGCAATTTCAAACATCCCTGATGCAGAGTATAATTTACGTCAAAGGACCTTGAGTAATTTAAAAAGGTAATATTATGTTATTTGATGCGACAGATGGATAGCCCTTCTGTCGCATTTGATAAAGAACGTGTCTTCTTATTCATATCGTAGAAGAATTTTAGTAGAGAATAGAATTTAAATCTTTATTCACTCATGGTTTGAGTCCTAGTACTTAGCATACTAGAATAAATTTCAAAACCGACTCTCCGTTACGAATTTGAAGAAGTATAACCACACGCAAAAAATTAGAGCTCCAAACTCGCTGCGCTCAA
>JAAYTL010000076.1 GCA_012518035.1 Tissierellia bacterium
CAGCGATGAACCCTTTGAGGGAGAAGTCTTAACTCCTAGGGAGAACATGATAGATATAGTTGGTATAGCAGAAGGCTTTATAAGCAATTTTGATGAAAATAATGGAGAAAACCTCTTGTTCTACGGTACAACGGGTCTGGGAAAGACCTATCTTTGTAATTGCATAGCCAAGTCCCTTTTGGACAAAAATAAGATAGTTATCTACCAGACTGCCTTTACCATCCTGGATATCTTAGAGGAGAGGAGATTTGGTAAGGGAGATAAGGAATTGAGTAATTATCAATATGAGCTCCTACTGGACTGTGACTTATTGATAATAGATGATTTAGGAACTGAGATTTCCAATACCTTTACCAATGCGGAGATCTTTAACATTGTAAACACAAGGCTATTAAGGAATAAAAAGACTATCATATCTACAAATCTTACACCCAAGGAAATTTCTGACATCTATACAGATAGGGTGTTTTCAAGAATCTTTCATAGATTCAATCCCTTGAAGTTTTATGGCAATGATTTAAGATGGGAGTAATGGGGGCGTTTTTAATTGGCAAGAAGAAAACCTAAAGGACTAAGGGAGTATTTGGTAAGAGTATTTAATGGAATGGCATGGGGATTATTTTCCTCCCTGCTAATTGGGCTTATTATCAAACAGTTAGGGACCCTGATTGGCAATGATTTGCTGATTAATTTTGGGAATGTGGCCCAGAAGTTGATGGGTCCAGCCATTGGGGCAGGGGTGGCTTATAGTGTAGGAGCCTCGCCTCTGGGAATATTTTCTTCAGTGGTGGTAGGAGCCATAGGGGCTGGCAGTATTAGCTTTGATGGGGCTACAGCCATCATAAACACTGGGGAGCCTGTGGGGGCCTTTGTTTCAGCCCTGGCTGCAGCGGAGATTTCCAAGCTGATCCAGGGAAAAACCAAGGTGGATATCGTCCTGGTGCCCATAACCACCATAATAGTAGGTGGCTTGGTTGGTAATTATATAGCCCCCTATATATCAGCCTTTATGAATTACATAGGGAACTTTATAAATATGGCTACTGAGCTTCATCCAATACCCATGGGTATTATCGTGTCTGTTACCATGGGCATCATACTGACCCTACCCATTAGCTCAGCGGCTTTAGCCATATCCCTCAACCTATCTGGTCTGGCAGCTGGGGCCAGTGTTGTGGGATGTTGTGCCAATATGGTAGGCTTTGCCGTTGCCTCCTATAAGGAGAATGGTCTAGGTGGACTTATAGCTCAGGGTATAGGTACCTCCATGCTTCAGATGCCTAATATCATTAAGAACCCGCTGATTTGGCTACCGGCAATAATTGCCTCTGCAATCCTAGGGCCCATATCCTCAGCTGTATTAAAGATGCAGAACAATGCCATCGGGGCCGGGATGGGCACCAGTGGTCTGGTGGGACAGTTTGCAGCCATTGATGTAATGGGAGCCTCACCCATAGTCCTAATCACCATCCTCCTCATGCACTTTATCCTGCCAGGGTTAATTGCCTATGGGGTTTCTGAGTGGATGAGGAATAAGGGCTTAATCAAGCCAGGGGATATGAAACTTTAATATAGAATTTAACCACTATTATACCTAAGGGGTATAGTTGTGGTTTTTTTGTATACAATTAAGGATTTTCATGGTTAATTTAGACAAGATATATAGGGGGGAAGGATTGTGGAGAAAAAATATATATTGGCCCTGGACCAGGGTACCACTAGCTCTAGGGCAATAATCTTCGACAAGGATGGGCAAATCATAAAAATAGCCCAAAACGAGTTTACCCAGTATTATCCTAAGCCTGGATGGGTAGAGCATGACCCCATGGAGATATGGGGGACCCAGTCAGGGGTAGCCAGCCAGGTCTTAGAAACAGCAGGAATCAGATCTGAGGAGATTGCTACCATAGGCATAACCAACCAAAGGGAAACCACAGTGGTCTGGGACAAGACTACAGGCAGGCCTGTCTATAATGCCATCGTCTGGCAGTGCAGGAGGACGGCTGGTCTCTGTGATGAATTAAAGGAGAGGGGCCTGGAGGGTTATATCAGGGAAAATACAGGCCTGGTGATAGATGCCTATTTTTCCGGAACCAAGATCAAATGGATTTTAGATAATGTTGAGGGGGCCAGGGAAAGGGCTGAAAGGGGAGACTTGCTATTTGGTACCATAGATACCTGGCTAATCTGGAACCTAACCAGGGGAGAAGTCCATGTTACAGATTATTCTAATGCTGCAAGGACCATGATCTACAATATCAAGGACCTCTGCTGGGATGAAAACCTTCTGGAGGAGCTGGAGATTCCAGCCTCTATGTTGCCTGAAGTAAGACCTTCCAGTGAAATTTATGGTTGGACAGACCCTCACATCTTTGGAGGAGCAGGGATACCCATATCCGGCATAGCAGGAGACCAGCAGGCAGCCCTCTTTGGTCAGGCATGTTTTGAGGCTGGAATGGCCAAGAATACCTATGGTACTGGCTGCTTTATGTTGATGAATACAGGAGAAAAGATAGTTCCCTCCAAGAAGGGCCTACTTACTACCATCGCCTGGGGTGTGGACGGAAAGGTGGAGTATGCCCTGGAGGGTAGCATCTTTGTGGCTGGGGCAGTGGTCCAGTGGTTGAGGGATGAGATGAAGTTGATTAGCACTGCGGCAGAGAGTGAGTACTTTGCCCAAAAGGTCCAGGATAGTAATGGGGTATACCTGGTACCTGCCTTTGTTGGCATGGGGGCCCCCTACTGGGACTCATATGCCAGGGGGACCATGGTGGGCCTAACTAGGGGGGCCAATAGGAACCATATTATCAGGGCAGCCCTAGAATCTATTGCCTACCAGACTAGGGATGTTTTAGAGGCCATGGAGGAGGACTCAGGAATCAAGCTTAGAACCCTTAAGGTAGACGGAGGGGCTGTGGCCAACAACTTCCTCATGCAGTTCCAGGCGGATATCCTAGGGGTAGATGTCTACAGGCCGGATATCATAGAGACAACAGCCTTGGGGGCAGCCTATCTAGCAGGCCTAGGGGTAGGCTTTTGGACTGACAAGGATGAGATAGCCAAGAGGTGGAAGGTAGATAGGGTTTTTAAGCCTGAGATGGAAGTTGAGAGGCAGGAGATTCTCTACCAGGGTTGGAGGAAGGCAGTAGAAAGGTCCCTTAAATGGGCAGAGGATTAAAAGCCAGAATCAAATCCTTGACTTAAATTTAACTTGTGATATAATTAATTCAAAATTTAATACCCTAGCTAGAAGGGAAGTAGTAGATAAGAAAGCCTTTAAGAGAGCCAATGGTTGGTGGGAATTGGTAGGTGGAATTATTGAATCCGTCTCTTGTTAAGATAGCTAATAACTTTTGAGTGAACTGAAAGGTTAAGTAGGGTGGCAACGCGGGTTAACTCTCGTCCCTAATAAGGTGGGGACGGGAGTTTAGTTATTTATGAATTACTTTTGTAAAACTAGGGTATTATCCTTACAAAAGAAAATTATATAGGAGGGATACATAGTGCTAGACATTAGGAGAATTAGGCAAAATCCAGAAGAGGTAAAGAATCTTTTAGCCAGAAGGCATGGAGATTTTCCAATTGATCAAGTATTAGAATTAGATGAGGAAAGAAGAAAGACCTTAAACCAAGTAGAGCAAATGAAGGCTAGGCAAAATGCAGTGTCCAAGGAAATCCCTAGACTTAAGAAGGAGAGCAAGGACGCGACCGAGGTCCTCAAGGAGATGAAGGAATTATCAACTCAAATCGGGGACCTAGATGCCAAGGTGAAGGAATTAGATGAGAAGATTAAGGGCCTTTTATTAGAAATACCCAACACTCCTAATAAGGATGTAGTTGAAGGAAAGAGCGATGAAGATAATGTGGAAATCAGAAGGCATGGGGAGCCTAGGAAGTTTGATTTTGAGCCCAAGGCCCACTGGGATCTAGGGCCAGACTTAGATATCTTAGACTTTGAAAGGGCTTCTAAGATTACAGGGGCTAGGTTTACCATGTTCAAGGGTCTAGGGGCCAAGCTAGAAAGGGCCATCATCACCTTCATGCTAGATTTACACACTAGTGAACATGGCTATACTGAGATGCTGACTCCATTTATGGCTAACAGGGCCAGTATGACAGGTACTGGACAGCTTCCAAAGTTTGAAGAAGACATGTTCCACCTGCCAGGTAAGGATTATTTCTTGATTCCTACTGCGGAGGTAACCTTGACCAATATCCATAGGGATGAAATCTTAGAGGAGAAGGACCTACCCCTTCTTTATACGGGTTATACTCCATGTTTCAGACAGGAGGCTGGCTCAGCAGGTAGGGATACCAGGGGATTAATCAGGAATCACCAGTTTGATAAGGTGGAGCTGGTTAAATTGACCAGGCCAGAGGACTCCTATGATGCCCTAGAAAGCCTAACAGCCAATGCAGAAGAGGTGCTAAAGAGATTGAATATCCCTTATAGGGTAGTAATGTTGAGTACAGGAGACTTAGGCTTTTCATCAGCCAAGACCTATGATATAGAAGTATGGATGCCAAGCTATAACAGATATGTAGAGATTTCAAGCTGTAGTAACTTTGAGGATTTCCAATCCAGAAGGGCCAACCTCAGATACAGAAGGGAAGACAATGGTAAGGTAGAATATGTCCATACCCTAAATGGTTCAGGTCTGGCAGTTGGAAGGACCTTTGCAGCAATCTTAGAGAACTGTCAAAACGAAGACGGATCAATCACAATACCAGAGGCCCTAAGGCCATATATGGGTGGTATAGAAAGAATAGGATAGAAAAACAAACTACCTAGGTGCTCAGCCTAGGTAGTTTTATTACTTCATATTATCTTCTGCCAAAGAATCCGCCAAAATCTCCACCGCAGAATATTAAAGCTAACAATAAGAAGAAGAATAGTAGACTATCTCCTCCATTACAACAATCTCTCCTGTATTCAGTCATCTATATCCCTCCATAATATATATTAGTTATTTGACTTAATATATTATATAAATCTAGCCTGGTTTCTGTTACAAGAGAAATGGCTTAAACTAATTGACAAGGAGATAGAAATATTGTAAAATAAATTGGTAACACGCACTCGTAGCTCAGTAGGATAGAGCGACGCCCTCCTAAGGCGTAGGCCAGGGGTTCGATTCCTCTCGGGTGCACCATATGAAAGCAGCCTGAAGTTATTCAGGCTGCTTTTTATGTGCGCCCAGCATGGGCGTAAACTAGTCGGTGAAAGTCTATATTAATAAAATTTGGAAATTCGGGTACCAATAATTTAAATCCAGTTTTCACAAACGTTTTCAAATTTTATATAATTATTGACACATATTAACTGGTATGGTAGTATGGTATTGAATTATTGATTACTGAATTTGGATTAAAATCTTAAGAGGATGTGGACGAATGAATTTGGTAATAGAAAAGCAAAAGTTGGGGACTAGCGTTGGTGACCATGTGTACGAAATAATTAAAAAGAATATTATCAACCTCAATATGCCACCAGGTAGTAGGGTAAGTGAAAAAGAGGTATCGGACTTACTAAACGTTAGTCGCACACCAGTAAGAGAAGCCTTTATCAAATTATCTAAGGAGCAATTAATCTATGCTGTTCCTCAAAAGGGGACCTATATTTCACATATAGACTTAGAGGCGGTAGAAGATGCTAGGTTTATAAGGGAATGCTTGGAAAAAACTGTGATATCAATGGCTACAGAAAGTTTCCCTGAGGATTTGATTTATGTCCTTGAGGATAATTTTAAAAGGCAAAAGCAAGCCATAAAGCAGAAAAAATTCTATGATTTCCTGATGCTGGATGAAGACTTTCATAGGACTATTTTCGTCGGAGTTAATAAAGGGAGTGTTTGGTCTTATATTGAACAAATAAACACCCATTACAAAAGGGTACGTATGTTAACACTTATTGCTGATGTAAATTGGTTGGGTCTTGTCGACCAGCACATGCATATCTTAAAAAGCATCAAAAACCAAGACCATGAACTAGGACAAGAAGTAATAAGTACCCACATTAAGAAACTAATTACTGAACAAGAAGAGTTAAAAACTAGATATCCTCAATACTTTAAAATTGATTAAACATAATCCTTTTGGTAAATAATTCATATTAATTAGGTTTGGCATTAATGTAGAAAACTTAATAAGCAATTATTTCAATGGAAAAGGTTTTCTGGAGTTTTCTACAATGCAAATATATTTAAAATATTAGGAGGGACAATATGAAAAAGGGCCTTAGAATTTTATCATTAAGTCTTGTGCTTATGCTAATGATTTCACTATTAGCAGGATGTGGTTTGAAAGAACCGGAAACTCAAGATACTCCAGCTCCACCTACAGATGAGGGAAGCTCAAGTGAAGGTTCAGATGATACCATGCCAGAAGTTACTCTAGTTTATGCAGAAGTAAACCCACTAGATAGTATAGTTGGACAAATGGCTACTTTCTATAAAGAAAAGGTAGAAGAAATGTCCAATGGAAAGATTAAAATTGATATCCAAGCAAGTGGTGTTTTAGGTTCAGAAAACGATGTACTTGATACAATGCTAGGTGGAGGCGGTACAATTCATATGTCTCGTATCTCAGCATTTGCACTTACTCCATATGGTGGACAAAAATCTAAGTTGCTATCAATACCATTCACTTTTGTAGATCGTGACCATTATTGGAACTTTGCAACATCCGATTTAGCACCAGAATTCCTATTAGAACCACATGAAAATGGTAGTGGTGTTAGAGGTCTATTCTATGGTGAGGAAGGTTTCCGTCATTTCTTTACTGTTGACCCAATCGATGGTATTGAAGATTTAGCGGGCATGAAACTAAGAGTTTCAAATGACCCAATAATGACAGGAATGGTTGAGGGTTTAGGTGCCAATCCTACAGTAGTTTCCTTTGGTGAGTTATACTCAGCTCTACAAACTGGTGTAGTTGACGGTGCTGAGCAACCTATAGGTAACTATAAATCAAATGCTTTCCATGAAGTTGCACCATACCTAATCCTTGATGGACATACACTTGGAGCCATTCAAGTAATCATTACTGATGAAGCTTGGGATAGTTTAACGGAAGAACAACAAGATATTCTTGTGGAAGCTGGCAAACTAGCATCAGAATTTAATAGAGAGCTTTCAGAGAAAGTAGAAAATGAAGTTCTGGAAGAATTAAAGGCTGAAGGTGTAACAGTTGTAGAGGTTGACGACATTACCCCTTGGCAAGAAGCTGTAAAAGAGGTTGTAGAAAAAGAAACTGCTGAGTATGCAGATCTTTATCAAAAAATCGTTGATATGAAATAATATAAATGCTACAAGATAATTAGGGGCACAAAGGCAACCATGCCTTTGTGTCCACTTTACTAAGGAGTGAAAATATGGCAGGTTTTTTTAATACATTAGATAGAGTTAAACCTATATATGATGGAGTATATAAGTTTGTACTATTCTTATGTAAAATGTTATTAATTACTGATATTCTTATTACTTCCATGGCTGTTGCTGGGAGATTTATTTCCTTTATACCTGACCCAGCGTGGAGTGAAGAAGTGGTTTTAACCCTAATGTCATATATGGCAGTTCTTTCTGCGGCATTGGCAATCAGAAGAAGAGCCCATATTCGTATGACAGCCCTAGATAAGTATTTCCCTAAGAGAGTAATAGTATTTTTAGATATACTTGCAGATATTGCAGTACTTGCCTTAGGTATAGTAATGATAGTAGTAGGATGGAAATATGCTATTCAAATTGGGTCAAAGGGAGCTTATGTGAGTATGCCAAGCTTATCTAGATTTTGGATGTATTTCCCTATTCCTCTAGCTGGAGTAGCTATGGTTATATTTGAATTAGAGATTCTATATGAGCATCTAAAAACACTACTCTTAAAGGAGGTAGAATAAATGAGTCCTGATAATATAGCAATATTGATACTGATTGGTGGATTCCTATTAATGGTTGCCTTAAGATTCCCTATTGCTTATGCAGTTGCCATTTCATCAATTTTCACTTTAATTTATCAGGGATTACCACTTTCAATAGTTGCTCAACAGATGGTTAAGGGCATTAGCTCATTTAGTTTGATGGCTGTTCCATTCTTCATAACAATGGGAGTATTGATGGGAACAGGTGGTATATCTGAGAGATTAATCGCACTAGCCAACTCTCTTGTTGGATGGATGAGAGGCGGTATGGCTATGGTTAATATAGTTGCATCCTACTTTTTTGGAGGTATTTCGGGTTCTGCAGCAGCAGACACTGCATCTATTGGTAGTATCATGATCCCGATGATGGTAGAACAAGGATATGATGATGATTTTTCAACAGCAGTTACAATCACATCTTCATGCGAAGGTCTTCTAGTTCCACCAAGTCACAATATGGTTATTTATGCTACTACTGCAGGTGGAGTTTCAGTAGGTAGTCTTTTCTTAGCAGGTTATTTACCAGGAGCCCTACTAGCGGTGTCATTAATGGTGGGTGCTTACATTATTTCCGTTAAGCGTAATTATCCTAAGGGAGAAAAATTCAGTATAATAAATGTAATTAAAGAGTTAATATCTTCCTTCTGGGCTCTAGCAGCAGTTCTTATAGTTGTAGTTGGAGTTGTTGGTGGTATATTTACAGCTACAGAATCAGCAGCTATAGCAGTTATATATTCACTAATCGTGAGTGTCTTTATTTATAAGGGTCTTGACTGGAAGGGTGTATGGAAATCCTTAGAAAGTTGTGTAGATACCTTGTCTATAGTTCTAATCCTCATATCAACATCTAGTATATTTGGATATCTATTGACTACCTTACATGTACCAACTAAAGCGGCAAATGCTATTATAAACCTTACAAATAACCCTATTCTGATAGCATTGTTGATTAACCTAATTCTACTAGTCTTGGGTATGATTATGGACATGGCACCTATAATTTTGATAGCTACTCCAATATTATTACCGGTAGCACAATCCATAGGCATTAGTCCAATTCAATTTGGTATAATGATGATTTTAAATACAGGTATCGGTCTATTGACACCACCTGTTGGTTCTGTTCTCTTTATTGGGTCAGCAGTTGGAAAGGTATCAATAGAGAGACTTGTTAAAGCAACATTGCCATTCTATATCTTGATGATAGTTACACTCTTACTGATAACCTTTGTTCCAGCAGTTAGCTTATGGCTTCCATCAGTATTGATGTAATATGAAATATATAGTTAAGTATAAACCAGAAGCAATTGATCTATGGAAGCTATCAATGTATGGAATATATGGTTCAATGGTAGGGGTAGTTAATATAATATTTACTCTTGCAATGTTGGGTTTGATTGTAAGGTTTTGGGGAAGTGTAAATGCCTTTCTAAAAATCTTACTTCTATTTGGACTAAGCTTATTTATTTTGATTCAACCTATAACTATCTATTTTAAATCTAAAAAACAAATTGAGACTGTACCTCAAGAAATGGAACTAGTCTTCGATAATAAGGGTATGCAAATAAATACTTTAAGTCAAAATACTACTATAAGGTGGAAGAAGATAAGGAGAATAGTAGAAAAATCAGATATGATAATAATCATGTTAGATTCAAATCAAGGCTTCATAATTACAAATAGAATGATAGAAACAGATATGGAAAAGTTTTACAATTATTTAGTTTCTAAAGCTAATAAATAAATACAAATATTGTCCTTTAGATTAAGTAAAGTCGTATTTACAGTAGCTGTATTTGCGACTTTATTTTATCGACTTGACTGAAATGGAGGTTTTAATATGAAGATGACTCTAAGATGGTTTGGTAGCAAGCATGATACCGTAACCTTAGAGCAAATAAGACAGATTCCAGGTTGTGTTGGAGTGATTACTACCCTATACGACACAAAGCCTGGTGAGGTATGGACTAGGGAGGCCATCAGAGCCATGAGGGAAGAGGTTGAGGCTGCAGGCTTAGAAGTAAGTGGTATTGAGAGTGTTAATGTCCATGATGATATTAAGATTGGTCTTCCTTCTAGGGATAAGTATATCGACAATTATATTCAAACCCTTAAAAACTTGGCTGAAGAGGGAATTGATCTAGTATGCTATAATTTCATGCCAGTATTTGATTGGACTAGAAGTGATCTTGCCAAGGTAAGACCTGATGGCTCTACAGTTCTTTCATATGATCAGGAGATTATCAATAAGATAGACCCTGAAAAGATGTTTGAGGAAATGGATGCCAATGCTAGTGGTTTTATACTACCAGGTTGGGAACCTGAAAGGCTGGCTAGGGTAAAGGAGCTTTTTGAAATGTATAAGGATGTGGATGAAGAAAAGTTATTCAATAATCTGGTTTATTTTCTAAAGGCTATAATACCAACCTGTCAAGAATATGGTATTAAGATGGCCATCCATATGGATGACCCTGCCTGGTCAGTCTTTAATCTACCAAGAATAGTGAACACCAAGGAGAATATTCAAAGATTACTAGACGCAGTGCCAGAGGAAAATAACGGGCTAACCCTATGCACAGGATCCCTTGGCTCAAATCCAGACAATGACATTCCAGATATAATCAGATCCTTTAAGGGAAGGATTCACTTTGGGCATATAAGAAACCTAATCCATCATGCTCCAGGTAAATTTGATGAAGCAGCCCACCTATCAAGTGATGGTTCATTAGATATGTATGAGATTATGAAGGCCTTTTATGATATTGGCATGACAGGGCCTATAAGACCAGACCACGGAAGGATGATCTGGGGCGAAAAGGCTATGCCTGGTTATGGCCTATACGATAGGGCCTTAGGTGCAACCTATTTACTTGGTTTATGGGAAGCAATTGAAAAATCCACTAGGTAAGATACAGTAGGAGGTGCAGGTATGGAGTTAAAGTTAGAATCATTAAAAGAAAAGAAGGTTTGGGAGGAGGCTGGTTTTAGCCTACCACAGTTTGATCTAGATAAGGTAAGCGAAAATACGAGCAAGGCTCCCAATTGGATCCATTTTGGGGCTGGTAATATCTTCAGAGCTTTTCTAGCAAATGTTCAGCAAAATATTCTAAATGAAGGGAAAAGTGATAGAGGAATTATCGCAGTTGGTGGAAATAGTATAAAATCAGTCTATCATGAACATGACAATCTAACTGTTCTAGTAACCCTCAAGGTAGATGGTAGCATTGAAAAAAGGGTTATAGGCAGTGTTACAGAGGCCATAGTTTTGGATGCTAGTAATGAATCATACTGGAATAGACTAAAGGAGATCTTTAGAAATCCTAGTTTACAGATGGTAAGTTTTACTATTACTGAGAAGGGCTATAAGCTAACTGATAGTCAGGGTGAATACCTTGCAGATGTAAGGGAGGATTTCAAAAATGGGCTAGAAAGTCCAAGGAGCTATTTGGGTAAGGTGGTTTCCCTACTCTATGAAAGATATTTGGCTGGGAAACACCCCATTGCTTTGGTAAGCATGGATAATATGTCCCAAAATGGAAGCAAGCTCTATGAATCTGTATCTACCTATGTAAGTGAATGGACGGAGAGAGGACTAGTAGAACAGGGCTTTAAAGCTTACGTCGATGATAGGAACTCTGTGTCCTTTCCTTGGTCTATGATAGACAAGATTACTCCAAGGCCAGACCCTGCTGTTAAGGAGATGTTGAGGGAAGCGGGCTTTAAAGATGTAGAGGATAAAATAACTGAGAACAAGGGTTATGCTGCACCATTTGTGAATGCGGAAGAGTTGGAATATCTGGTAATAGAGGATGACTTTCCTAATGGTAGACCAAACTTGGAGGAGGGTGGCGTAATTTTCACCGATAGAGAGACAGTGGATAAGGTTGAAAAGATGAAGGTGGGTACATGCTTAAATCCCCTTCATACTGCCCTAGCCATCTTTGGTTGTCTACTGGGATTTGATTTAATCTCCAAGGAAATGGCGGATCCAGACCTAAGAAGACTAGTAGAGAAAATTGGCTATGAAGAGGCCTTTCCAGTAGTTGTTAATCCAGGTATCCTTGACCCTAAGGAGTTCATAGATGAGGTCCTTAATATTAGATTTCCAAATCCATTTATGCCAGACACCCCTCAAAGAATTGCAACTGATACTTCGCAAAAGCTTGGTATAAGGTTTGGAGAAACTATAAAGGCCTATATATCAAGAGAGGATTTAGATGTAAAGGACTTAAAATTTATCCCCCTAGTTTTAGCTGCCTGGTGCAGATATTTAATGGGCATAGATGATAAGGGAGAAAAGATAGAGCTAAGTCCTGACCCACTCTTAGAAGAGCTACTACCACATCTGGAGGGTATTTCCTTGGGAGATAGGGGACCATTCCATGAGCAACTTAAGCCTGTCTTATCAAATGCTAATATATTTGGTATTGACTTATATGAAGCAGGTTTAGGTGAGAAGGTAGAAGGTTACTTTGAAGAGTTAGTGGCAGAAGAAGGTGCTGTTAGAAAGACTCTTCAAAAATATCTACATTTAACAGATCAATAATTTCCTATATATATAAGAAAATCTTAATCTTGAAGTTGATTACAAGGAAAGAATTTATTAAATTGAAATAATGCCTCTTCTATAAGAGGCATTATTTTTGTGCGTCCCGGACTGATTAACCTTTTAAAGACTGATAGGGTCAAGGATAGGAAGGGATATTTTTTTGACAAGAGCCTTAAAATAGTATAGAATACAATTGTTATTGTAAACAGGTGATAGGATGGATAAACAATTTATGAAGGAAGCCTTAATAGAGGCAGGCAAGGCCTACAAGGAAATGGAAGTTCCTGTAGGTGCTATTATTGTCTATGAGGGAAAAATAATAGCCAGGGCCTATAATCAGAGGGAGGGCCTAAGAAACCCCTTGGCCCATGCTGAAATTATGGCCATCAACCAGGCCAGTGAGTATTTGAAATCTTGGCGGCTTCATGGCTGCACCATGTATGTCACCCTAGAGCCTTGTGCCATGTGTGCCGGGGCCTTGGTAAATTCTAGGATAGATAGGCTGGTAATTGGCACTAGGGATTTGAGGATGGGGTGTGCAGGGACTGTGGAGGACCTCACCAGCCATGAGAAATTCAACCATCAAATCCAGGTGGTACATGGAGTCTTGGAAGAGGAGTGCAGTAGGATCTTGTCTGAGTTTTTTCGGGAGCTTAGGGCTGAGAAGAAGTCCCTATCCTTAAAGGAGTCAGAACCTGTTTATAAGGAAGAAAACTAGGCATAGGGAGAGATGTCCGAGTTGGTTTAAGGTGGCGGTCTCGAAAACCGTTGTGCAAGGTCCACTTGCACCGAGGGTTCGAATCCCTCTCTCTCCGCCATAAATATTAAATGGAAGGATGGAGTTAAGTGGGTAATATAATCGAAACTATGGTAAATTTCGTAGCATATGCTATGGAAATTGTAGGAATCATAATTATTATAATATCTGGAGTTAAGGCCCTATACATATTTATTAAGGATGGATTTAAGTTTAATAACATGAATGTTTCCCTGACAATAGCAGAGGGTCTAAGCATGAGCTTGGGGTTCTTGTTAGCTGCTGAAATTGTTCTCAGCATCATGATAAAGACCATACCTAACCTAATTGTTCTAGTGGGTATAGCAGCCTTAAGGGTGGGGTTGACATTTGTACTACATTGGGAGATAAACCAATATGAGAAGGTCCTTGATAAAGAGCATCCAAAGGGTACCTATTATGAGCAGGATCTATCACCAATGAAGGATAAGATTAATAATTAATAAAAAACCAATAAGCTGAGCTTATTGGTTTTCTTTTAGCAAATTATCCTTGATATCCCAGATGGCCTGTGATAAATCCACAAAGTATTCATGGGGATTTTCAAACCTCTTGACCTCATCCCACAGGGTATCTATCTCTTCCTTACAATAGTTCCTAATCTCTTCAATACTGGGACTTTCATATACCTGTTTTCCCTTTCTAAATATTGGGACTAATAGTTTCCTAGCATAGAAGTTGGTGAGGGTCTTCCTCTTCCAGGTATAGAGGGGGTGGAAGATTTCATAGGGTTTACTAGAATCGATAACCTCATGGTGCTCCGTAATTACATCTGCAATAGCCTTATTGGTAGTCTTGTTATAAAGCCTATAGACCTGTTTAAATCCAGGTGTTGTGATTTTACCTACATTGGAACTTATTTTTATCTTGGGTATAATCTTACCTTCCTCTTCTACGGCTACCAACTTGTATACCCCACCAAATACAGGCTGGCTGCTTGATGTAATCAGCTTTTCCCCCACACCAAAGCTGTCAATACAGGCACCTTGCTTAAGTAAATTCTCTATTAGGTATTCATCCAGACCACTGGATGCCATTATAGTACAGTCATGGAAACCAGCTTCATCCAGCATCTTTCTAGCTTCCTTGGATAGGTAGGCTATATCCCCACTGTCTATCCTAATACCCTTAGGCCTGAACCCCCTGGGTACAACCTCCTCTTTAAAGACCCTAATTGCATTAGGTACTCCATCCCTGAGGGTATTGTAGGTATCCACTAGTAGGTAGCAGTTATCAGGATAGGTCCTGGCATAGGCCCTGAAGGCCTCTAGCTCACTTGGAAAGGCCTGAACCCAACTATGGGCCATGGTACCCAGGGCTGGAATTGAATAGTGCCTGTCAGATAAAGTATTGGCAGTACCTGCGCAACCTCCTATATAGGCTGCCCTAGCCCCTAGTATGGCAGAATCATAACTATGGGCCCTCCTACTGCCAAACTCTATGATGGTCCTGCCCTGGCCTGCCCTAACTATCCTGTTAGCCTTGGTAGCTATCAAGGATTGGTGGTTGATAGTTAGAAGGATCATGGTTTCTATCAGTTGGGCCTGGACTATGGGACCCCTTACAATCATGATGGGCTCTTGGGGAAAGATGGGTGTACCTTCTGGTATTGCCCAAACATCGCAGGTAAACTCGAAATCTCTTAAGTAGTTTAGGAATTTTTCACCAAAGATTTTCCTGCTTCTAAAGTATTCTATATCCTCTTCTGAAAATTTTAGGTTCTTTAAATAATCAATAACTTGCTCAACACCGGCCATTATGGCGAATCCACCGTTTTCTGGTATTTCCCTAAAAAACATATCAAAATAGGCTATCCTGTCTTCCATCTTGTTCTCAAGAAAGCCATTAGCCATAGTAAACTCATAGAAATCCGCCAGCATTGAGAGATTTCTCTTGTCTTGCCAATTAAAATTCTCCATTTCCGTCTCCTTTACAATTTGTTAAGTAAATTATAGTCCTATATATAAAATAATTCAAGTTACAGTAGATTGTGATGGGGTTCTTGATATTTAAATACCTAGATTAATTTGGCCAAAAAATATAGATAGGTGACTTCTAATACTTCCTTCGAAATCACCTATCAATTAAAATAAAACTTACTTGTGCTACACCAACCAACAAATTTTGGTTCTGACTTAATCTCTACGACTTTTCAACACTCCTTACGGTTGTACTCAGACTTAAGATACTACTACTACCTTGAATCAACATCCAATCCATAGGCTACAATCTTAAATCCTGGTATTACTCGATACACTACGAGATACTCACATCCTCCACTTAGGGAAGATTTACACCTTCTTTCAAGAAGATGACAGAATTTGTTGATTCATGCTTGAACTGCTTAAACCATATTCAGTTGTGCACTACACCAAAATCTTGATGCATTTACTACTTAATTCTAGGTTGGTGTAGCCAAGAAGTTTTATTAACAACCAATTAATTAGTTTTAATCCAACTAATTAATTTATTTGGTTGTAGTAATATTATACCCAGATATAAGATTTTAAACATATTTTAGAAAAAATTTTAAAATTTTTTTATTAATTTGTCCTATCCCCTATAATCCTGTAAAATTCATGACTTCCACCTGACAGGGTTCAAGAATATTCTTCTTAGTATTCAGTATGGGAAAAATAGGAAGATTTATTTTTCAGGGGATTCTTAGACTGATAGAGGATAAAGAATTAAATAAATAATAATTGACAAGATATAAGGTGAATGATATCATATAATCAGAAACCACCCCCGGGGGAGGGGGTGCGGAAAGGAGCATTAGAATGGCTAAGAAAAAGATTGATATAGATGTTATGGGTATGACCTGTGCAGCCTGCTCAGCAAGGGTGGAGAAGGCTCTCAATAAGCAGGAAGGAGTGGATAAGGCCGTAGTCAACCTTCTATCCAACAAGGCTACCGTAGAGTATGATGATGAAAGTATAAAGGGAGAGGACCTAATCCAGGTAATCGAGAAAACGGGATATGAGGTACCTTCCATCAAGAAGACCTTGCTGATAGAGGGTATGACCTGTGCAGCTTGTTCCACAAGGGTGGAGAAGGTTCTTAACAGGCTAGACGGTGTTAGCAAGGCCAGTGTAAACCTATCCACCAACAAGGCCCTGGTGGAATTTCCTTCAGGGGCGGTTGATGTGGAGACCCTGATTAGGGCGGTTGAGAAGGCAGGCTACAAGGCGGAGTTAGAAGTGGAAAGGGATGTAGACAGGGAGAAGGAGCTTAGGGAAAAGGAGATCAAGTCCCTTAAGACTTCCTTTATCGTATCTGCCATCCTAAGTATCCCCCTATTCTCAGCCATGTTTTTCCATATGGCTGGGACAGACAATGCCTTGAGTAATATTTTGAACAATGGCTGGTTCCAACTAGTATTGGCTACCCCTGTTCAATTTATAATAGGTTATAGGTTTTACAGAGGTGCCTATAACTCCCTAAGAGGGGGAGGGGCTAATATGGATGTCCTCATAGCCATGGGTACATCTGCAGCCTACTTCTATAGTCTTTATAATTTACTAAATGGAATCCATGAGTATTATTTTGAATCATCTGCAGTTATTATCACCTTGATCCTCTTAGGAAAGACCTTTGAAGCAGTTGCCAAGGGTAAAACCTCCGAGGCCATTAAGAAGCTAATGGGTTTACAGCCCAAGACAGCTAGGGTGGTAAGGGATGGCCAAGAGATGGATATAGCCATAGAAAAGCTTGAAATCGGGGACATCATAGTAGTAAGACCTGGAGAGAGGGTCCCGGTTGATGGTGTGATAGTAGAGGGCCATTCATCCATAGATGAATCCATGCTAACAGGGGAGAGTATACCTGTAGATAAGACTGTTGGAGACCAGGTGGTAGGGGCCACCATTAATAAATTTGGCTCCTTTAAGTTTGAGGCAAAAAAGATTGGTAAGGATACAGTCCTAGCCCAAATCATCAAGCTGGTAGAGGAAGCCCAGGGTTCCAAGGCCCCAGTCCAAAGGCTGGCGGATAAGATATCCGGTATCTTTGTCCCTGTGGTTGTGGGTATAGCCCTAGTTACTGTACTAGGATTTAGCCTAATAGGAAATAATTTTAATACTGGACTTATCAATGCAGTAGCAGTCCTAGTAATAGCCTGTCCCTGTGCCCTAGGTTTGGCTACACCAACTGCCATTATGGTGGGTACTGGCAAGGCAGCTGAGAATGGAATCCTGATAAAGTCGGGAGAGCACCTGGAAAGGGCCCATCAAATGGACACTATAATCTTTGATAAGACAGGAACCATTACCAAGGGCGAGCCTGAGGTTACTGATATTTTGGCCTTTAATGGGATAGACGAAGATGAGATTTTAAGAATAGCTGCATCAGTGGAGAAAGTGTCTGAGCATCCCTTGGGCCAGGCCATTGTCAAATATGCTGAAGACAAGGATATAACCCTAGTGGATACTGACTCCTTTATGTCCCTTTCAGGTAAGGGGTTAAGGGCAGGATTTGAAGGAAAAGACATCTATATAGGTAATAGAAGGTTGATGAAGGAAAATAATATCGATTTAACTGGTTTTGAAAATGAAATGCTAAGACTAGAAGAGGAAGGCAAGACAGCCATGCTGCTTTCAATTGACGGAGTCATATCAGGTATAATTGCAGTGGCAGATAAGATCAAGGAAACCTCACTGGAGGCTATCAAAGAGCTAAAGGCTATGGATCTAGATGTTTATATGATAACAGGTGACAATGAAAGAACTGCCAAGGCCATAGCCAGGGAGGTTGGTATAGACAATATACTGGCTGATGTACTGCCTGAAAACAAGGCAGAGGTAGTAGAAGACCTTAAATCTCAGGGTAGGCATGTAGGTATGGTGGGGGATGGTATTAATGATGCCCCAGCCCTAGCTGCAGCAGACGTGGGATTTGCCATAGGTACAGGGACTGACGTGGCCATGGAGGCAGCAGATATCACCCTGATGAGGGGAGATTTGAATGGAGTTGTCACAGCCATTAGGTTGAGCCATAGAACCATGAAGACCATAAAGCAGAATCTCTTCTGGGCCTTCTTCTATAACTCAGTAGGAATACCATTCTCAGCCCTAGGTTTTCTTAATCCTATGGTGGCTGGAGCAGC
This sequence comes from Tissierellia bacterium, assembly GCA_012518035.1. Taxonomy (GTDB): domain Bacteria; phylum Bacillota; class Clostridia; order Tissierellales; family Tissierellaceae; genus JAAYTL01. Next base: position 18,365 of record JAAYTL010000076.1, read on the forward strand.
CATGGCATTTAGCTCAGTTTCTGTAGTTACAAACTCATTAAGGCTAAGAAGATTTAAATAAGAGGAGGAAATTATATGACAAAGACAATTTTAGTGGAAGGCATGAGTTGCCAACATTGCGTAAAGGCGGTGGAATCTGCCCTAAAGGAATTGACAGAGGTAAACAAGGTTGAGGTTGATTTATCACTTAACAAGGTTGTAGTTGAAGGGGAAGACCTGGTAGAGGAGAAACTGATAGAAGCCATAGAAGAGGCAGGCTATGAGGTTAAAAATATTATCTAGAAATTGGTGATAAGATGAATGAGGGGAAAATGAGGGCCTTTAACAAGTTGAAAACAGCCCGTGGCCAGATAGATGGGATAATAAAGATGCTGGAGGATGATAGGTATTGTGTAGACATATCCACCCAAATCCTATCAGTCATCGGCCTATTGAAAAAAGCCAATATTGACATATTAAATGACCATATCAGGTCCTGTGTTATAACAGCCATCTTGGAGAGCGAAGACCAAGGCAACGAAAAGATAGAAGAGATAATCAACGTAATAGATAAGTATATAAAGTAAAAAACTTCCCGTAGGGAAGTTTTTTTATCCTTTTTACCCATTAATATTCGGTAGTAGGAGCTTTATCATATCCTTAATTAAGTTAAGTTTCTCTCGTGAGGTACCAGAAAGCAAGGATAGAATCTCCTTTATCTCCTCATCCAATTCTTCCTTGTAGTTCTCCTCAATAGCCTCTCGGGCTAGGATACCCTCCATGTAATGTGTATAACCCCTTAGCAGGTAATCCATGGAAACATTTAAGGATGATGATATCTTAATTAGGGTATCAAGGCTCATATTCCTATCTCCCCGTTCTATTTGACCGATGTAGTATGGAGATAGACCTATAAGCTCAGCAAATTTTTCCCTAGTTAAGCCTAATTTTTCTCTTTCTTTTCTGATTCTTAAGCCGATTTCCTCAAGATTTATAATAGGATTATCTTGCATTGTGTCCTTCCCCCTTGTGTCTAACTCTATTATGAAAATCGACTTAGTTAAATTAGCGATTGGCATAAGAAAAATAGCGCTATTGGCTAATTTATCCTTGCATATATTTTAAATTATAGTAGACTAATATATGAGTATTGTGATTAAATAAATTATTTAATTAATATAAAGATAGAATAAGATATATCATACAGGGTATAATTCATTATACCGACAACCCTTTTTTGATATGTATAAGCTTATGGGAGGATAGTTATGTTGGACAAGATAAATCAGCTAAAGAAACAGTTAGATGACTTGATGGGAAAAGAGGAGAAGGACCAGAAAAAAATATTGGATATCAGTAGAGAGCTGGATGTACTTATCGTAGAATACTATAAGTCACTGGAGGTTCATGAGTTAGTAAAGGAATAAGATTAAGGTAACCCTTAGGAGGGTTACCTTTTTTGTTTGGTGCCTATTCCGTTCTAAGGGCAGTGACTGGGTCCTTCTTAGCTGCCTTCCTGGCTGGTATCAAGCCACCTATCAAGGTAAGTATAACACTTAGGATGACTAGGGCTAGGGCATTTACTAGGGGCAGGTAGGCATTTACCATGGGGTTATTGGTTATGTTGTGGATTATCTTATTGATGGGGTAGGTCAATAGGATTGAAATACCAACCCCTAATATTCCAGAGAATAACCCTATTATAAAGGTCTCAGCATTGAAGACCTGGGAGATATTACCCTTGGAAGCACCTAAGGCTCTTAGGATACCTATTTCCTTGGTTCTCTCCACCACTGAGATGTAAGTTATGATGCCAATCATGATAGAGGAAACCACTAAGGATACTGCCACAAAGGCAATCAAGACATAGGATATAACATTTATTATTGTGGTTATGGATGAGGTCATCATGGCTACAAAATCCGTGTAGGTGATTCGGTTTTCTTCATCAACCTTGGCATTGTAGTTGGTAATGGCCTCAGCTATCCTGTCCTTATCCTCAAAGGTATCTGCATAGATGCTGATGGATGAAGGAGCATCTAGGCTTACAAAGCCAAAGGCATTCATATTGTCATCATAACTTCCTGAGGATATATATCTATCATAGATATCCAGAAGAACCTCATCATCTGGATCCTGCATGAATTGGTCCATCATCCCAGCTAGCTGGGCCTCATCCATATTCTGCATAGCCTGTAGGACCTCTGGGTTGTCAGCATAGGCAGCAAGGGAAATCCTCCTAATGAGGGTGGCCTTGTCTGATATGCCTAGATTATCGATATATTCCTTGGCATCCTCAATCTTAGTTTCATCATCTAGGGGCTCAAAGGTAAAACCATTTAGTATATTGGTATCAGGGTTGGCCAATTGGGCTTGGACCACAGGACTATTGTTTGAGTATTCTATGATGTAATCCGTAAGGGCATTAGTGTATCCCACAGCTCCTCTGATATTTGCATTTTTCGCATCTTCTGCTGGCTTAATGATGCCGGTGACCCTTAACTGAAGGGCATCCTCTACTAATTTCTCTAATTCATCCTCATCGTTGCCTATATAGTCAAAGTATCCATCTTCATTTTCCACATAATAATCGCAGGAGGGTATCAGATAGAAGACCTGGTCTAGGACTTCGTCATAGTCCCAGCGATAGGTCTCTGGTATGAATTCTTCCCCACTATCCAGGATATCCTTAATCTTTTCATACTCTTCCTGGGGCAATAATCCCAGGGAGTATAGGGCTGTTGTGGGAAGCTCATTATCCTTATTTAAAACAACAACCACCTCATCATAGGCCTGGGGCCAACTGCCATGGACAAGGTCGTAACTATCAGTGGTGACAGCACTTATTAAATCATCACCTGAACCAGGTAAGAGTTCTTGAAATATATCCGATTCAAACATAGATCTCCTTGGGGATGCCTCCATCATGGAGGACATGGTATTCCTCATGCCAGTCTCCACCTCTTCAGAAACACCAGGCATATGGGAAGACCTATCTGTTTCAAAAAAGGCGTTTTCATTAGAATCTATCAGGTCTCCCTCTGGGTTACGGGTGAAGACACTAAAGGCTACATTATAGGAATAGATGATTCCATTTTCTCCAAGATAGTCTTGGATTTCGCTCTTGGGGTCATCTAGGTACTTCTTAAATTCAGTTAGATTATTCTCCATTAGGCTGGATGTTATCTGGCTGGCTATCTCTAGACTCTGGCTATTAGAGTAGACAGCCTCTAAGTCATGGTCCGGCTCTTCATCTATCTGTCCCATGGGACCCCCTGGACCTCCCTCTGCCATGATGCTGCTAAAATCAAAGGTCTGCTCGTCTATAGTGATAGGGTAAGAGGTCATGGTATCCCTCTGAATATCCTCTATATACTTGTTGACACCATTGGAAAGGGCCAGGATTAGGGCAATCCCAATAATCCCTATGGAGCCTGAAAAGGCTGTTAAAAGGGTCCTTCCCTTCTTGGTTAAGAGGTTGTTGAAGCTAAGGGCAAGGGAGGTGAAAAAGGACATAGAGGCCTTTCCCATGTTCTTATGCTTTAAATCCTCCTCGCTAATATCTTCTATAAGATAGGGGTCAGAGTCATCGATTATCCTTCCGTCCCTAAGTTTTACTATCCTGGTAGCATATTTCTCTGCCAATTCTGCATTATGGGTAACCATAATGACCAGTCTGTCCTTGGCCACTTCCTTTAAGAGTTCCATGACTTGGAGGCTGGTTTCACTATCTAAGGCCCCGGTGGGCTCATCAGCCAAGAGGATGTCTGGGTTATTGATAAGGGCCCTGGCAATAGCCACCCTTTGCATTTGACCGCCAGACAGTTGGTTGGGCCTCTTATGGACATGCTCTCCAAGCCCCACTACCTCTAAAGCCTCCTTAGCCCGCTTCTTTCTTTCACTACGTGAGACGCCGGAGATAGTAAGGGCCAGCTCCACATTAGCCAAAATGGACTGGTGGGGTATCAGGTTATAGCTTTGAAAGACAAAGCCTATGGAATGGTTCCTGTATGAATCCCAGTCCCTATCCCTGTACTTCTTTGTAGAAATTCCATTTATTATTAAGTCTCCCCTATCATAGCGGTCAAGCCCTCCTATTATATTGAGAAGGGTGGTCTTTCCGGAACCGCTGGGTCCTAATACTGCAACAAATTCATTCTTCCTTAGATTTAAACTAAGATCATCTAGGGCAGACTGAACTAATTCTCCTGTTATATATTTTTTTGAAATGTTCTTTACCTGTAACATTCACAAACCTCCTATCCTTATATATTATAACAAAGTTTACCAAATACAACCTGGCTAGATAAAAATATTTCTTAAGTAGTAAAGCATCCTAATAGAAGTGGCTAAAATCAACCATAGTACAAGATAGGATGGGAGATGCATAACTTGATAAAATGCCTAATTATGGTTATAATATTATAAAGGTTAGAGAAGGTCAGACAAATTTTAGATAACATCCTAACTTTAAGGAGAGATAGATAATGGAGTATAAAGATTATTATAAGATATTAGAGGTTGATAAAAATGCTAGCCAGGATGAGATAAAGAGGTCCTTTAGAAGACTTGCTAAGAAATATCATCCGGACCTGCACCCTAATGACAAGGAGGCCCAGGAGAAATTCAAGGAAATTAATGAGGCCTATGAGGTACTGGGGGATGAGGAAAAGAAGAAGAAGTATGACATGTTTGGCAGCAGCTATAATTTTACTGGTGGACAGAACTTTGATCCATCCCAGTTTGGCTTTGGGAATGCCTATACCTATACCACATCTGGAGACGGTGGTGGATTTAGTGATTTTTTCAATATGTTCTTTGGTGGAGATGCTAGGAAGGGGAGTAGTTTTAACCTAGATGACTTGTTTGGTGGTAGTGGCTTTACCAGAAGCCGGCCCAAAAGACAGTCCTATGAGTCCGAACTCTATATAAGTGTTGAAGAAGGCTACACGGGAGGAAGCAAGGAAGTCAACATCAGTCTAGGTGGGCAGAGTAGAAACATATCAGTCAAGATTCCCAAGGGTATCCTGCCTGGGAAAAAGCTTAGGGTCAAGGGTGAAAAATGGGGTCTGGATGGAGACATCCTATTTACAATCAATTTCTTAGAGGAGAGTAGATTAAAGCTAGATGGACTAGATATTATAAGTAGGATAGATGTCCTACCTTGGGAGGCAGCCCTAGGTACTAAGGCTGTAGTCAACACTCTGGATGGCAAGATCAAGGTAAATATCCCTAAGGGAATTGTAGGTGGTAAGAAAATCCGCATACCCAATAAGGGCTATAGGGATATGAAGGGTAATAGAGGAAACCTCTATATTGAAATCAATATTGTAAATCCACCAAGTCTTACCAAGGAGGAAGAGAAGCTCTATAAGAAGCTAAGTGAAATTTCTAGATATAATCCAAGGGAGTAGGAGGAAGCTTATGGAATTGAATAATTTCACACAAAAGAGTTTAGAAGCTATACAAGCAGCACAAAACCTAGCCATGGAATATGGAAACCCTCAGGTGGAAGAAATCCATCTGAACTATAGTCTGGTAAACCAGGAGGATGGCCTGATACCTAGGCTTATCTCATATATGGGTGAAAACCTTGAACTGATAAGAAAGGATATAGAAAGGGAAGTAGAAAGGCTACCTAAGCAAACTGGTGGCACCATCTATCCCAGTAGGATTTTTAACAAGATCCTCAATGCTTCTAAGGATGAGGCTAAGAAGTTTGGTGATGAGTATATCGGTACTGAGCACCTCTATATCAGGTTACTAAAGGAGAAGGATACAAAATCAGAGGCCATATTCAAAAGGTACAATATCAGCCTCCAAAGATTCCTAGATGCCTTAAGGGAGGTTAGGGGCAATCAAACCATCACTTCGGATAATCCTGAGGCAACTTATGATGCCTTAAGGAGGTATGGTAGGGACTTGGTGGAAGAGGCCAGGGCTGGTAAACTGGACCCGGTGATAGGTAGGGACAGTGAAATTAGGAATACCATCAGGATCCTATCAAGGAGGACCAAGAATAACCCTGTACTCATAGGGGAACCAGGGGTAGGTAAGACCGCCATAGTGGAAGGCCTGGCCCAGAGGATAGTCAATGGGGACGTTCCAGAAGGTTTAAAGGGTAAGACCATCTTTGCCCTAGACATGGGGGCTTTGATAGCAGGGGCCAAGTATAGGGGAGAGTTTGAGGAAAGGCTCAAGGCGGTATTATCTGAAGTTGAAAAGTCAGAGGGTCAGATCCTCCTCTTTATAGATGAGATTCACAATATCGTAGGGGCTGGCAAGACTGAAGGGGCCATGGATGCTTCCAACCTCCTCAAACCCATGCTAGCCAGAGGGGAGTTACACGCCATAGGGGCAACAACCCTGGATGAGTATAGGAAATATATAGAAAAGGATGCAGCCTTGGAGAGAAGATTCCAAAAAGTAATGGTTACGGAGCCCAGCGTGGAGGATACCATCTCCATCCTAAGGGGGCTCAAGGAGAAATATGAAATTCATCATGGTATCAGGATATCAGATGGGGCTGTTATAGCTGCAGCCACCCTATCAGATAGGTATATCAGCGATAGGTTCCTACCTGACAAGGCCATAGACCTGATGGATGAGGCATCAGCCATGCTGAGGACAGAGATAGACTCCATGCCAGTAGAGCTGGATGAAATTAGGCGGAGAATCTTGCAAATGGAGATTGAAAAGCAGGCCCTTAAGAAGGAAATCGATGAGGCCTCCATGCTAAGGCTGGAGAAATTGGAAAAGGAACTAGCAGCCTCCAAGGAGGAATATGACCTCTTGAAGGCTAGATGGGAAGAAGAGAAACAAGGCCTTAGCAAGATTAAACAGATTAAGGAAGAGATAGATAGGGTCAAGAGGGAGATTGAAGATGCTGAGAGAAGGTATGATTTAGAAAAACTATCCCAGTTAAAGTACGGTAGGCTGGTTGAGCTTAATAAGCAGTTAGAAGAGGCCAATGCCAAATATGAAGACCAGGAGCGCATGTTAAAGGAAGAGGTAACTGAAGAGGAAATAGCTGAAGTGGTTGCCAAATGGACCAATATACCTGTGGCCAAGCTGGTTGAAAGCGAAAGGGAGAAGCTCTTAAACCTAGATAGGATTTTACACAGGAGGGTCATAGGCCAAGAAGAGGCAGTAGAGGCTGTTAGTGATTCAATCATCAGGGCCAGGGCAGGTCTTAAGTCGCCGGATAGGCCGGTTGGTTCCTTTATCTTCCTAGGGCCAACCGGGGTAGGTAAGACGGAGCTGACCAAGGCCTTAACAGAGGTTCTATTCGATGATGAAAGGAACATGGTTAGGATTGATATGAGTGAATATATGGAAAAGCACTCCGTATCCAGGCTGGTTGGGGCACCTCCAGGATATGTGGGCTATGATGAAGGTGGCCAATTGACAGAGGCGGTAAGAAGAAGGCCCTATTCTGTAGTCCTCTTTGATGAGATAGAAAAGGCTCACCCTGATGTCTTCAATATCCTCCTACAGGTACTGGATGATGGTAGATTGACAGATAACCAAGGTAGGGTGGTTGACTTTAAGAACACAGTTGTCATCATGACTTCCAATATTGGTTCCAGCTACCTCTTAGAAGGCATCAATGATGATGGAAGCATAGAAAAGTCTGCCAGGGAGAGGGTTATGGACGAGATGAGAAGGACCTTCAGGCCTGAATTCTTAAATAGAATCGATGAAATAGTCATGTTTAAGCCCTTGATGAAGGATGAAATCTATAAGATAATCGATTTACAAGTAGATGAGATCAGGGAAAGATTGAAGGATAGGCAGATTGAAATCCTGGTTATGGATGAAGCTAAGGATTTAATCCTGGAAAAATCATATACCATCCAGTATGGAGCTCGCCCGGTGAAGCGATTCTTACAAAAAGAACTGGAAACCAAACTAAGTAGGCTTCTTATCAGTGGGGACTTAAAAGACAAGGACACCGTAAGAATAGGGGCTCAAGAGGAAAACTTAATATTTGATATCAATAAATAAGGCTAGGTCCTATCACCTCAGGCTGGGGGTAGAATAGGACCTAGCTATTTCAATTAATGAAGGTTTACCATTTAATTTCTACAATTGGCTTGATTAGGTCTGCTGGCTTATCCTTCATCAAGAGAAGGGCCTCTTCAATCTTGTCAAAACCTTCAAACCTATGGGTAATCAGTTTACTTGGGTCATATTTGCCAGTCTCGACCAGGGAAGCAAGTTTTTCCATCCTATAGCGTCCGCCAGGAGTAAGGCCTCCATTTATCCTCTTGTGTCCCATACCAACTGCCCACTCAACCCTAGGTATCTTGATGAATTCTCCGCTGCCAAGGTAGTTTACACTACCAATTGCACCACCAGGTTTCAGTATCTTTATAGCCTGGGCAAAGGTATCTACATTTCCTCCAGCTATGAGGACCTTGTCAACTCCAATATTCTTAGTCTTAGCCAATATTTGCTCGACTATATCTCCCTCCCTATAGTTTATGATATCTGTTGCCCCATATGCCTTTGCAACCTCTATAGAATTAGGACGGGAACCAACTGCAAAGATTCTGGAAGCTCCCTTGAGGTTGGCCCCCATAACGGAGTTCAATCCTACTGGACCAATACCGATGACACAGACGGTTTCTCCAAGCTCAACTTCTGCTAATTCAGCAGCATGGAAGCCTGTAGTTGTCATATCGGTCAACATAACAGCGGAGACAGGGTCTACTCCTTCAGGGAGATGGGCTAGGTTTGCATCCGCTTCGTTAACATGGAAGAGTTCAGCAAAAACCCCATCCTTGAAGTTGGAGAACTTCCATCCTCCTAGGGCGTCACCTGAATGCATGGGATATCCCCTCTGGCTATTGATATCACCCCAGTCAGGAGTAATGGCTGGAACTATTACCTTATCTCCCTTTTTGAAGTCCTTGACTAATTCACCAACTTCCATAACCTCTCCAACAGCCTCATGGCCCAGGAACATGTCTGTACGCTCGCCAATGGCCCCTTCCCAGACAGTATGGATGTCGGATGTACATGGTGCTACCACAATGGGCCTTACCAGGGCATCCATGGGACCACACTTGGGCGCCTCTTTTTCAATCCATCCTGTCTTACCAATTCCTAACATTGCGAAACCTTTAATCTTCATATAACCCCTCCTATTAGATTAAGTAGTGTTAAATATATGATAATCTAGAGTATAATAGTGCAAATTTTATGCCAAAATATGGGGGGTATATGAAATCGTTGATTTAAGCAAGTTGATAGGATCTACCTCTTTTGAGTTCTGTAAAAATATGTTGGATAAACCAACAGTCTTATTTAGGATTGTTTAAATTTTCTACACTTCTTTTTTCTTGTACTCATCCAGTTTAGAATATAGGGTACACCTATTTATGCCAAGGATACTTGCTGCTTTAGTGATATTACCATCACATTTTTCCACACAGGCCAAGATGGCCCTCTTCTCCCATTCCCTCAAGGTGCACATATCATAATTAAAGCAAGTGGTGTCTTTATAATTCCTAGTTTTTTCCTCATCAAAACTGAAGGAGCTGTCTCCCTCTAGGTTTACGATATTCTCTATACAGTTTTCCAGCTCCCTAACATTTCCTGGCCAGCTGTGGTTAAGAATTTTTTCATAGATGTCATCCCTTATCTTGGGAATGGGCTTATTCAATTTTCTAGATTTTTCCTTAAGGAAATGTTGGACCAATAATTCGATATCCCCTTCCCTCTCCCTAAGAGGTGGTAGGTAAAGGGGGATTACACTTAACCTATAGTATAGGTCCTTGCGAAAGCTTCCCTTTTTTACCTTTTTCTTTAAATCCTTGTTGGTGGATGCTATAACTCTAACATCGGTGGCAATACATTTATTTCCACCTAGTCTTGTGACACAGCCATCTTGTAAAATCCTCAAAAGCCTGATCTGCATATCCAAGCTCATTTCTCCTATTTCGTCTAGAAAGAGGGTACCCTCATGGGCTAGCTCAAACTTACCCGGATGGCCACCTTTTCTGGCCCCAGTAAAGGCCCCTTCTTCATACCCGAACAACTCACTTTCGATGAGATTCTTAGGTATAGCCCCACTGTTTAATGCTACGAAGTTCTTATTCCGTCTGCTACTATTATTGTGGATTGACTGGGCAAATAACTCCTTACCAGTTCCACTTTCCCCCTGAATAAGGACGGTGGAGGGACTGTTGGATATACTCTTAGCCTGCTTTTTCAATTCTACTATGGCCTTACTTTTTCCAATAATATCGTCAAAGGTATATTTTGCATGCAATCCTGATGACTTGCTAACTAGATGACTCAAATAAGCCTCAGACATTTACATCACCTCTGGATACCTTTGACTTTAGTATATCACAATAGGAAAGTTTGGTATAATTTTTGTTCAAAAAAGAAAATAAAAAGGCTGTGGTTAAACCACAGCCTTCTATTATGTATCCGTGCACCTAGCTTCGACACCCTACCCCGAGCGTTACCCAAGTAGTTAACTCGGACCAGGTGACCCTACGGCACACGAGAAGATTCACTTACCGCTGCTTCCTTCCGGACCTGACGGGGTTCATGAGTTCCCGTTGCGCAGGACCCAATCGTCAACGCCACTTTCTTGAGGCAGACCTCGTAATAGAAGTGCCTCTGCTAGGAATTCAATCCTGCTATAGCGGATTGCAGGTTACAGGGCACCGCTACCTCCCCATCTAGCACGGCAAAG
>JAAYTL010000077.1 GCA_012518035.1 Tissierellia bacterium
AAGACCTACTAATGCCCATCCCCTATTCAGGGAATTTATAAGGGCGGTTAAGGCAAGGACAAAGGAATAATCAATATAAGGCATTACTTTTTAGTGATGCCTTTTTCATTGGTAGATTCTGTCTGGAAAACCTCAAGTCAAACATATTTGGAATTAGGAGTCTTTTAGTGGTATAATATAGCTATAGAAAATAGAGGGGTGAGTGATTATGTTAGTGACAGGAAATGAACTATTATTACAAGCTCAGAAAAATAAGTATGCCATAGGAGCATTTAACGTAAACAACATGGAAATAATCCAAGCTATCATTAGTGCAGCAGAAGAGCTGAACTCCCCAGTTATCCTCCAAGCAAGCCAAGGTGGAATAAAATATGCAGGAATTGATTACATAGCAGGCTTAGGAAAGATAGCTGGAAGAAATGCCAATGTACCAGTAGCCTTACATCTTGACCATGGCACTGATTTTGACCAGGTTATGTTATGCTTAAGGCACGGATTTACCTCTGTAATGATAGATGGCTCAAGGTTTCCCTTGAAAGAAAATATAGAATTTACTAAAAGGGTAGTAGACATTGCCCATGCTGTAGGTGTTTCTGTTGAGGCTGAGTTGGGTAAGATAGGTGGTACAGAAGACCACATCACCGTAGATGAAAGAGAGGCTACTATGACAGACCCAGAAGAGGCTAGGATCTTTGTTGAAGAGACAGGAGTTGATTCTTTAGCCATAGCAGTGGGAACAGCCCATGGAGTGTATAGGGGAGAGCCCAAGATAGATTTTGATAGGATTAAGGCTATAAGGGAACTAGTAGATGTACCCTTGGTACTACATGGCTCTAGTGGGGTTCCAGAGGAGAGCCTTAGAAGGGCTATTTCCCTTGGAATAAGCAAGATAAACATCGATACAGATGTTAGGGCAACCTTTGCAAAAGGAGTAAAGGAATTCTTATTAGAAAACCCTGATGAAATAGACCCAAGAAAGATCCTAGGACCAGCTAGAAAGGCAATGAAGGAGGCTATCAAGAAAAAGATAGAGATATTTGGCTCAGTTGATAAGGCCTAAGGAGGGGTTTTATGAAGCTGTTTATAGATACTGCCAATGTTGATGAAATAAGGGAGATTAATGAGTTGGGAGTTATTTGTGGTGTAACTACCAACCCAAGCCTGATCGCAAAAGAGGGTAGGGTATTTGAAGAGGTGGTTAAGGAGATAGCAGATATTGTTGATGGTCCCATCAGCGCAGAGGTTATTTCCTTGGAAAAGGAGGGCATGTTGAAGGAGGCAAGGGAGCTTGCCAAGATCCACCCCAACATAGTCATCAAGGTTCCTATGACCAAGGAGGGTCTTAAGGCAGTTAAGGTTCTTTATAAGGAAGGAATCAAGACAAATGTAACCTTGATCTTCTCGGCTAACCAGGCTTTGTTGGCAGCTAGGGCAGGGGCCACTTATGTAAGTCCCTTTGTAGGTAGGTTAGATGATATAAGTAATCTAGGAATGGATATAATAGAAGATATAGTACAGATATTTGATATCCATGGAATAGATTCAGAAATCATAGCTGCAAGTATACGTCATCCCATTCATGTCTTGAATGCTGCAAAAGCTGGCTCACATATAGCGACTATTCCCTACAAGATATTTTTACAAATGATAGACCATCCACTTACCGATAAAGGTATAGATAGATTTATTAAAGATTGGAACAGTCTTAGGGAATAATCTTAGGATTGTTCCCTCTATTCTTTCGTGTTTGTCTAGTCGTCTTATAGATATTCCATATAAATTACTAAATAATATTGAAAAATTACGTATATCCCAGTTCATGGGAGTTTCGTGTTGTCTTAATACTAATTATAAATGGGGGTGCCAGAATGGATAGAAATTTGGTGTTAAATCTAGGTAGAGTTACGGAGGCTGCAGCC
>JAAYTL010000078.1 GCA_012518035.1 Tissierellia bacterium
AATATAAAGTAGGATACAAAAATATAAAAAGAGCTTGAAATTCACGCATCAGTTGAATTTCAAACTCTTTCCTTTTACCCCAATAGATAGTAGAGGGCACTTGGGAAGAAAAAGTGCAACAGAAATAGCAAGGCTGTTATAAGGGCCATTCTCCTATGCCATACGAAGAGTATTTTCTTTTTAAGCCTGTGGAAGGCACCTCCCAAGCTACCTGTTATCAGGATGGAAATATAGAATAGGGTTCCAGTATGCAACCTAAATCCTCCGAGGGCCATATAACCATGGCTGGCTCCTAAGACAATTAATACAAGACCCAGTGGTTTGTGGATCTTCCTTAATATTTTGACTAGATTCAGGAAGGATTTATTCTTGGTTTTTAGATACTTTCTATTTAAGCTATTAAGAATATAGGGTCCTAGAATAATTAAGAGGACTAAAAGATTTAGCCACCCTGCCAGTGAGTAATTCATAAAAACCCTCCTTAATCAATTAATTCTCCAACCTTGGGCATTCTAGATAGGGTTGATGGACCGTGGGGAGAACCTTGAATCTCTTGAGTCAAGTCCCTACCAGCTTGAAAACCATTATGCTCACCATTGGCCCAAAGCCTTGAATTGGAAACATCGTAAATGACTCCATCAACAGCAACATAGGCAGGTCTTCCATCTTTACCGTCATATTCTGCTAACTCACTAAGGGTTAGGTAGAGCATATCACCTTCGTCACTAGGGTCTTCTTCAGGGCTGGGGCTACTAGCACATCCTGTAAGAATCAAGACCAGTATAATCAATATCATAGATATAAAATATATCCTTTTCATAAGAAACTCCTTTCTGGATAACAAGTAAACCAATCTGTTCTTTTTCTATACCCAGGGGAAAAGTTTATACTCAAGTTTGTCTTCTTTTGTTATCATATTTAATCTGATATAATGAGCTTACAAGGTTTAGTATTGATTATATTAATAAAGGTGGGAGCATTATGGAGAAAAGGATCTTAGGTAGAACTGGTTTCGAAGTTTCTGTCGTTGGATTTGGTGGAATCCCCATCCAAAGGGTTGATGAGGAGACAGCTTATGAGATGATTAAAACAGCCCATGAAAGAGGGATCAACTTTATAGATACTGCCAGGGGATATAACCAAAGTGAGGCACTTATAGGACATGCCCTAGAGAAGATAGGGAGAGATAAGTTTATCCTGGCTACCAAGGCCCATGGTAGAACTTATGATGACATCTTAAAAGACGTGGAGAACTGTTTGAAAAATTTAAGGACCGACTACATAGATTTATTTCAATTTCATAATATAGCCACAAAAGAGCTTCTAGATCTAGTTATGAGTGACAAGGGGGCCCTTAAGGCCATCAAAGAACTCAAGGACCAGGGGGTAATAAAGGAGATTGGACTATCCAGTCATAGTGTTGATTTGTTGAAGATTGCCATAGAAACAGATGAGTTTAGTACAATCCAATATCCCTACAATCCTGTAGAGAGACAGGGGGAGGAAGTATTTAGGAAGGCCAAGGAGAGGAATATAGGGGTAATCTGCATGAAACCCTTAGCTGGAGGGGCTATTCCCAAGGGAGAACTATGCTTAAGATTCATATTAGATAATAAAAATATAACCACGGCTATACCAGGTATGGACTCGGTAGAGCAAGTAATAGAGAATTCAAGGGCTGGGATAGATAGAAGGCCATTGACAAGTGCTGAATGGGAAATCATAAATAAAGAAGTCGGGACCCTGGAAAAGGAGTTTTGTAGGAGATGTGGATATTGCCAACCTTGTAGCGTAGGAATGAACATATCCTTTCAGTTTATCTTAGAAGGCTATTATTCTAGATATGATTTACCAGACTGGGCTATTGGAAGGTACGAAGCCCAGGAAGTAAATGCAGGTGATTGTATAGAATGTGGAGAATGTGAGCCAAGATGTCCTTACAACCTACCTATTATAGATATGCTTAAACGCGTACATGCACAATTAGGATAGGAGATGAGGATATGGCAGAGATCTTAGAGGTTTTGATGGTGGTTTCCTTTGGGTTTGCCTGGCCTACCTCCATAGCTAACAGCCTAAGGGCTAGAACGGCTAAAGGGAAGAGCCCCTATTTCCTAGCTATAATCATCTTTGGATATATATGCGGAATAGCTTCCAAGTTTATAGCAGGCAAAATCAACTATGTAGTCATCTTCTATGTTATTAACCTGGTTATGGTCTCCATAGACTTGGGTATCTATTTTAGAAATAGAAGATTAGACATGGAAAGGAGCGATGTCAATAGTGAGTAAATTAAATGTACTTATGACCATGAAAAGGCCCCAGTCCCAGATTGACTACCTTAGGGAGAAGTTAGATGATGATATCAATCTAATCATGCCTAGGGACTATAGTGAAGAAGCCATCCTGGAGCATATTAAAGAGGCGGATGTTCTATTGGGAAATTATATAACAGAGGCCATGCTGGAATCCGGGAATATAAAACTAATTCAAGTGCCCATAGCTGGTATAGAGAAATTGGATTTTGAATTACTTTCAAGGTATGATATTCCAGTATGTAATTCCCATTCCAATGCCCTGCCAGTAGCGGAAACGGCTCTTGCCCTCTTGCTGGGTATAGCCAAGAAAATCCCCTACCATGATAGACTCTTAAGGAAGGGTGATTGGAATAAGACGACTAAGGAGGACTCCAAGGAGGCCTTGTCCCTCCACAATTCCTATGTATCCAATTCTAAGGTTGGGTTCATAGGTTATGGACATATCGCTAGGAATATAGCCAGACTCCTTAGTGGATTTTCCTGTGAGCTCATGGCCATAGTCAATGATAAGAGCAAGAAATATGATGAGTTGAGTTTTATAGGGGATCAGGATGATCTAGATTATGTCCTTTCCAGTGTGGATTATCTCATAGTGGCTGTCCCCCTTACCCCTAAGACAGAGGGTATGTTAAATATGGACAACTTGGTTAAGATGAAGAAGACTGCCTATCTAATAAACATCTCCAGAGGTAGGGTGATTGACGAGGAAGCCCTTTTCTATGTATTAAGCAATAACCTAATTCGAGGAGCAGCCCTTGATGTTTGGTACAAGTATCCTGAGGGTGAAGAGCTAACCATGCCATCCAATTATGACTTCCATAAGTTACACAATGTGATAATGACACCCCATAGGGCAGATATCATGTATGATGGCTATCCATTTATAGATGACGCCATAGATAACTTGAAGGCCTTTAGGGATGGAAAAGAGCTCAAGAACATCCTGGACCTTTCCAAGAGATATTAAAGCTTTACAACTCCCTAGATTTAATAATCTAGAGGAGTTGTATATTTTAAATACAATTGTTTGAATTTTGGGTAAGAATGTATTATTCTAGTAGTGTAATAAAGAAAACAGGGGTGAAAACATGTCGAAAGAGTATACAAGTCCATTGAAAAGCGCTCAAAAGCAAATTAAGTTGGCCTGCGAGCAATTAGAACTTGACCCAGCGGTTTATGATTTATTAAAAGAGCCTCAAAGGGTAATAGAGATATCCATTCCAGTAAGGATGGATGATGGTTCTACCAAAGTATTCAAAGGATATAGGGCAGTCCATAATGATGCCATAGGACCTGGCAAGGGTGGAATTAGGTTCCATCCAGATGTGGATTTAGAAGAGGTTAAGGCCCTCTCCATCTGGATGACCTTCAAGTGCTGTGTAACTGGTATCCCCTATGGTGGAGGCAAGGGTGGGGTAACTGTAGACCCCAGAAGCCTTTCACAAGGGGAACTGGAAAGACTATCCAGAGGCTACATAAGAGGCCTTTATAAGTACCTTGGAGAAAAGATAGATATACCTGCCCCGGATGCAGGAACCAATCCCCAGGTAATGGCCTGGATGGTAGACGAGTACATCAAGATAACTGGCAACCATGATTTAGGAGTAATAACTGGGAAGCCTGTAGAATGGGGAGGCTCTAGGGGAAGAAATGAAGCTACAGGATTTGGAGTTGCCGTCATAGCTAGGGAGGCAGCAAGGAAATTTAATATAGATATAGAGTCTGCCACAGCTGCTGTTCAAGGCTTTGGAAATGTGGGAAGTTTTACCGTGAAGAATGTTCAAGGTCTTGGAGCTAAGGTAGCGGCAGTAGCTGAAAAGGATGACCAAGAGGGGACCTATGCTATCTATAATAGGGACGGTCTAGACTTTGAGGATTTATATGACTACTACTACACCCAGGGAAATAGGAGCTTCATAAACTATCCTAAGGGCGAGATAATCAGTATGGATGAATTCTGGGAGCTAGAAATAGATCTTATGATTCCGGCAGCCCTGGAAAATGTCATAACAGGTGAAGTAGCAGAAAGGTTGAGGGCAAAACTTGTTTGTGAGGCGGCAAATGGACCTACAACCCCAGACGGTGACGAGGTATTGGAAAGAAGGGGTATCCAGCTGACACCAGATATCCTTACCAACTTTGGAGGAGTAACAGTTTCCTACTTTGAGTGGGTACAGAACCTTTATGGCTACTATTGGGATGAGGCTGAGATAGTGGAAAAGCAAGAGGTGGAAATGGTTAAGGCCTTCAACAATGTCTGGAAGATCAAGGAAGAATATGGTGTAAGCCTGAGAAGGGCAGCCTATCTGTACTCAGTTAAGAGGGTTGCGGAAGTGATGAAGTTAAGAGGTTGGTATTAATAGAAGGAGACCGGATGGTCTCCTTTACTTTTATTCACATACTGAAGGAGGTTTAGTCATCATCATAGGGGAGAGGTTAATCTTAACTAGAAGGGCCTAGTTTTCAAGAAAATTGTAGAGAGGAATTGATGACTAGGGTATAATAGTAGGGAAGGATTAGGAGGAGGAAATATGAAGATTGCCTTTATTGCGCCATATGAAGAACTTACAGACTTGGTCATAGAAGTCTCGAGGGAGATAGGAATTAAAGTCGATGCCTATACGGGAAGTTTCGAAACTGCAGCCCAGATTGCCAGGAGATTGGAAGACCAAGGTTATGATATTCTTATCAGTAGGGGAGCCACCTACCAGCATATAAGAGAATCTGTTAAGATACCAATAATCAGGTGTGAGACAACTTCCTTTGACATTCTCTATGCACTTTATGACTCTTTACAATACCTAAAAGATAAGAGGAAGATTGGCTTGATCCTACCTCTAAATCATGGGTTGGAAGTTAATAAGATATCTAATATACTTGATATAGAATTAATCTATATGGCCTCATACAGCCACATAGAGGAGACCAAGCTAATGGTAAATGAGGCTATCAACAAAGGGGCTGAGGTCATTATAGGAGGCATAT
The DNA here is from genome assembly GCA_012518035.1 of Tissierellia bacterium. Taxonomy (GTDB): domain Bacteria; phylum Bacillota; class Clostridia; order Tissierellales; family Tissierellaceae; genus JAAYTL01. The sequence goes on from JAAYTL010000078.1 coordinate 5,304, forward strand.
CCACAGTTCAATATACTGAAAGTCTAGGTAAGAGGGGCTTCCTCTTAAAGACCTCCAGGGAGACTGTGGTCCAGGCTATAAATACCGCCCTAGAAGTATACGACTTAACTAGGCAGCAGATGATGGAGACGGAAAGGTTAAACCATATCCTGAAATTCTCCTATGAGGGAATAATTGTAGCAGATACCAATGGAATAGTAACCTTTTTTAATCCAACAGCTGAAAGGATCTTCAATATAGATGTGGAAGAAATCGTAGGGAAGAGGGCAGATGAATATATACCTACAACCAAACTCCTAGAAGTTGTGGAAACTGGCCAACCCCAATTAAGTCAGATTCAGACGGTCAATAAGAACACAATAATAACCAACCGAATACCCATCAAGGTCAAGGACAAGGTGGAGGGAGTAGTGGCCACCTTCCAAGAGATAAGCAAGATTCAGGATTATGAAAAGATGTATAGGTCCGAGATCTATAAGAAGGGGCTAGTAGCCAATTATACCTTCTATGACTATATAGGGGAGAACACTAAGGTAAAGGAGATGATAAGTACTGCCAAGATATATGCCATATCCGATTCTACTGTCTTGATTACAGGTGAGTCGGGTACGGGAAAGGAGATCCTAGCCCAGGCCATCCATAATGCCAGCAGCCGAAGCAACAATCCCTTTGTTGCAATCAACTGCTCAGCCATACCAGAAAACCTCCTAGAAAGTGAGCTCTTTGGGTATGAAGAAGGAGCCTTTACTGGTGCCAAGAAGGGAGGCAATATGGGGGTTTTCGAGCTAGCCCATACAGGCACAATCCTGCTGGATGAGATAGGTTCCATGCCCCTCAACCTCCAATCAAGGCTACTTAGGGTACTGCAAGAGAAAGAAGTGTGGAGGTTGGGTTCTAATAAGAGTATAAAAATAGATGTAAGGGTTATTGCATCCACCAACACTAACCTCTTTGAAGCTGTAGAAAAGGGAGACTTCAGAAGGGATTTGTATTTTAGACTCAATGTCCTAAACCTGGAAACCATTCCCCTAAGGGAAAGAAGGGACGATATAAAACATATCCTAAGATACTTCATAAGTAAGTACAGTGACCAGGAGATTTCTATAAGCGATGAATTTATAAAGAGGTTAGAAGAATATGACTGGCCTGGCAATGTACGGGAATTACAGAACTTTGTTGAAAGGGTTAGCCTCTTAAATGAGTATATATCCATGGAAAAGATCTTTGAGGACATGGTCAAGGGTCAGGAAAAGACCCTGGGAACCTATGTTGATGAAGACTCATTAATCATAAAAAAGGGTACTAAGGATGAAATGGAGAAGGAAATATTTGAAAAGTTGTATGCTGAATGCAACTATAATGCTACTCTTTTAGCTGAAAGGTTGGGGATTAGCAGGACTACAGTTTGGAAGAAATTGAATAAATAATATAATAAGGATTTTTCAAAATCGTTATAATCTGTTAAGATGGATTATGACGATTTTCTTATTTGAAAAAACAACGTCAGTTATTTGACAAACAAACCACCCATATAATAAACAACTGTTCAGTTTTTTGTTCAAAAAATGAACGGGAGGGTTTTCAAATAGCTGTGGAAACGTTGGCACGATATTTGCATCTATACTATATTAGTCAAATTACTTAAGGAGGGTAGGTTCTTTAATACTATTTTATACTAGTTTAGGAGGATTTATTGACATGACAAAGGATGTAAATGAATTATTTCCGTGTATAGATATTTCCGGTACACCCTATGAAATAGGATTTGCCCACGGAAAGAATTACAAGAAGCAGGTTTTGCACTCAATCGAAACCTATAAGCAAATGTTTAAGGATTACTCAGGACTAACCTGGGATGAAGGTAAGGAAATCGCCAAAAGATATATAGAGCCTATCAGGAGTTATAATCCTGACTATCTTGAGGAGATGCAAGGAGTAGCTGATGGTGCTGAAGTAACCTTTGAAGATATTCTAGCCTTAAACTCTAGGAGTGAAATAGTTCTTCAAAGTGGTAAGAACTTAGATCCTGAGATAGATGGCTGTACATCCATCGGTATTATGCCTTCAAAGAACCCAGAAGGACATACACTGGTTGCCCATAACTGGGACTGGAAGGATGTACAAAAAGAAGCCATGGTTATGATGAATATAACCCAAGCCAACGGTAAACCTACCATTCACTTAATCACAGAGGCTGGAATAATTGGTAAAACTGGCTTTAATAGCGACGGCATCAGCCTATATTTAAATGCCCTAGCTGTAAACGATAGCCCAGATGGAATTCCTCTACATTTAGCGATGCGTGGAATTCTAGATTCATCAACCCTAACAGAAGCTATTGCAGCAGCTACCAAGTTTAGACTAGGTTGTTGTGCTAACTTCCTAATAGGACACAGTAGTGGTGAAATAATCGATATAGAGATTTCCAACAATGACTTTGATGTATTATTCCCAGAGAATGGAATCCTAGTTCATACAAATCATTTTGTAAGTCCTATGAGGTTTTTGAAGGATAAGATTCATTAGATAATTATGACTGATATGGGGGCGAAGGAATGAAATTATCCATAGGATTTGGACATAAACCACAGGAAGTAGAAATTGAAGATAGTCTGATAATGGGTATATTGGAGCCAAATGAAATCCAACTAGAAATGACTGGTGAAGAAGAGGTTAAAAGATCCCTAAATAACCCCATAGGTACAGGTAGACTTAGCCAGATAGTGAAAAAAGGTGAGAAGGTAGTTATAGTTACAAGTGATATTACTAGACCCCTTCCCAGCTATAAGGTAATTCCTTCTATTCTAGATGAGCTTTATGAAGTTGGGGTTAGCCCTGAGGATATTACAGTAGTATTTGCTTTGGGTAGCCATAGGCCCCATACCCAGGAGGAAATCATCCAATTGGTGGGTGAAAGGGTATATAAGGAAGTTAAATGTATAGATTCCGATGCCAATGATTCTGTCAGTATGGGGATTACCAAGGGCGGTACTCCGGTGGATGTTTTCAGGGTTGTTGCAGAAGCAGACAGGAGAATCTGTATAGGTAATATCGAATACCACTATTTTGCAGGATATAGTGGAGGGGCCAAGGCCATAATGCCAGGAGTATCAACCCCTGCTGCAATCCAGGCCAACCACAGGAACATGGTTCTGGATGATGCCAAGGTAGGTAGGTTAATTAGTAATCCTGTCAGGGATGATTTAAATGAAGCCATCCAGTATTGTCCAATAGATTTCATAGTAAATGTGGTTTTAAATGAGAAAAAGGAGATAATCTTCTCCGTTGCAGGAGATTATATAAAGGCCCATAGGGTCGGTTGTGAGTTTTTGGATAAGATCTATAAGAAGGAACTCAAGGAGAAGGCTGATGTGGTAATTGTATCCCAAGGGGGAGCTCCAAAAGATATCAACCTCTACCAGACCCAAAAGGCCCTGGCTAACGCCGAGCATGCTGTCAAGGATGGGGGAATAATCATCCTAGTTGGCTCCTGTAAGGAGGGTTTTGGCAGTAAGATCTTTGAGGAGTG
>JAAYTL010000009.1 GCA_012518035.1 Tissierellia bacterium
GAAGCCATCTACTTAGATAGCAGGATTTTAGAGACCCCTAGTATTGCTCTAGGACAGGCTAGAAAAGAAGTAATCAGGATGGGAAGTTTGGTTTCTGAAAACTTAAAACTTAGTAGGGAAATCTTGGTAAATGATGATAAGAATTCGATAGAGACTGTTCTTAGTACTGAGGAACGTATTGATATGATAGAAAAAGAAATCACCAACTACCTAGTCCTACTATCAGGCAAATCATTGACTGAAGAGCAGCATGCAGCAATTAATAATTACTTATACACAATAAATGATATTGAGAGGATAGGGGACCATGTTGAAAATATAACTGAGCTAGCTGAATATAAGATTAGCCATGGTTTGGCATTTAGCCAGGAGGCTAAGGATGGCCTTAATAACTTGTTTGATAAGGCTGAAAAGGTCTTTGCAACTGCAATGGAATCCTTTGTAACGGAAGATGAGACCTTGGCTAGAGAGGTTTTGGTCCTAGAAGATGAGATTGATGAGATAGAGGAGAAGAATAGAGAGGAACATATGGATAGATTGAGCAGGATGGAATGTTTAACAGAACCAGGAGTCTTATTCTTAGATTCTTTGAGTAACCTAGAAAGGGTTTCAGACCACTCTGCCAACATAGCCATGTATGTACTAGATAAATTTAAATAATTTCTGAATCATGGGAAGTGCTATTGTGGCTATTTCATAAAATGCCTAAAGAAGCAGGGTAATGATATATTTATCCTGTTTCTTTTACTTTTTGATTTTAAACTATATTATAATGGGAATATATAGAGTAAGTGAAAATATTGCTTATTAGGAGGAGAAGTGTTGTGGTTTATGATGTTATTATAATAGGCGGTGGCCCTGCCGGCTTGACAGCAGGCTTATACGCAGCCCGATCAAGGCTAAAAACCATAATAATCGAGAAAGATGTAGATGGTGGGCAAATAGCTACTACCAGTGATGTAGAGAATTATCCTGGTGTACCAGCTGATGCAACAGGACCATCATTAGTAGCTCGAATGGTTGAGCAGGCCTTGGGCTTTGGTGCTGAAAAGGTTTCAGATGAAGTAATTGAAGTAGATTTTAGAGATAAGATTAAAATAGTCAAGGGTAAAGAGAAGGAATACCAAGGTAGGACTGTAATTATTGCTACTGGTTCAGTCCCAAGGGCTATAGGATGTCCAGGTGAAGATAAGCTAGTAGGCCGTGGGATTTCCTATTGTGCCACATGCGATGGGCCATTCTTCGAAGATTTAGAGGTATATGTTGTAGGCGGAGGAGATGCTGCTGTAGAAGAGGCCATGTACTTAACAAAATTCGCAAAGAAGGTAACTATAATTCATAGAAGGGATGAATTAAGGGCTGCAGCTTCTATACAAGAGAAGGCTTTTGCAAATCCAAAGATGAATTTTATTTGGGATTCTGTAGTTACAGAGATAAAGGGAGAGGAGATGCTAGAATCCTTTATCATCAAAAATGTTAAAACAGGAGAAGTAAAAGAAATCTTCCCTGATGAAGATGATGGTGTATTTGCAATATTTGTCTATATAGGCCACCTGCCATCAACTGGTATTTTTGAAGGTGTAGTTGAGATGGATAAGGGCTATATCCTTACCAATGAAAACATGGAAACCAATATACCAGGTGTATATGCTGCTGGTGATAATAGGGTTAAGTCTTTAAGACAGGTAGTAACTGCTGCTGCAGACGGTGCGATAGCAGCCATGCAGGCAGAAAAATATATCGAAGACAACTTCAAATAAGATTAGGAGGGACTTAGATGTTAGAACTGAACAAGGAAAATTTTGAAAGGGAAGTTTTAGAGGCTGAAGGATATGTACTTGTGGATTTCTGGAGTCCAACATGTGAACCCTGTAAGGCCTTGATGCCTCATGTGGAGGAGATGGAAGGTCAGTATGGAGATAGGATAAAATTCACTTCCTTGGATATTACCAAGGCTAGAAGATTGGCCATAGGTCAAAAGGTACTAGGATTACCCGTAATTGCCATATATAAAGATGGTGAAAAGATAGACTCCCTAGTGGGGGATGAAGCGTCAAAGGATGCAGTAGAAGACATGATTAAAAAGTATCTTTAAGGGTATTTAATTTTCTATTAAGAATATTAAGATAAATTATGCATAGGAGGTGAAGGAATGCGTCTAGAATTAGGACATATTTTCATTAAGGATATTCAATTTGGTGAAGAAACTGCCGTTAAGGATGGTATCTTGTATGTAAATAAGGATGAACTAATCAAACTTGTAAAGGAAGATGATTACCTTTCAAGGGTAGATGTAGAACTAGCCAGACCTGGAGAAAGTATCAGAATCACACCAGTTAAGGATGTAATTGAGCCTAGGGTTAAGGTGGAAGGGCCAGGTGGAATATTTCCAGGGGTTATGTCCAAGGTAACTACTGTAGGATCAGGAAAGACCAATGCTCTAAAGGGATGTGCTGTAGTTACAACCGGAAAAATTGTAGGCTTCCAAGAGGGAATCATAGATATGACTGGACCTGGAGCTGACTATACTCCCTTTTCCAAGCTTAACAATCTGGTCCTGGTTTGTGAACCCCGTGAGGGCTTAAAACAACATGACCATGAAAGGGCTGTAAGGCTGGCTGGGCTAAAGGCTGCCAACTATCTAGGTCATGCTGCTAAGGATTTAGAGCCAGACAAGGTGGAAGTCTATGAAACCCTCCCCCTCATTGAAGGGCTAGAACGTTATAAGGGTCTACCCAGGGTAGCCTATGTTCAAATGCTCCAATCCCAGGGATTACTCCATGACACCTATGTCTATGGGGTAGATGCAAAACAGATAGTACCAACCATCCTCTATCCAACTGAGACAATGGATGGAGCCATAATCAGTGGTAACTGTGTTTCAGCTTGTGACAAGAATACAACCTACCACCACCAAAATAACCCAGTAATAGAGGACCTGTATGCAAGGCATGGCAAGGATTTTAATTTCCTAGGAGTTATAATTACAAATGAAAATGTCTACCTGGCTGATAAGGAAAGGTCATCAGATTGGACAGCAAAACTAGTGGAATATCTAAGCCTTGATGGTGTAGTTATTTCACAAGAAGGATTTGGTAATCCTGATACAGACTTGATCATGAACTGTAGGAAGATTGAGGAAAAGGGTATTAAAACAGTAATTATTACCAATGAGTATGCAGGACGAGATGGAGCTAGCCAATCCTTGGCAGATGCCCATGTTTCTGCTGATGCTGTAGTTACAGGTGGTAACTCAAATGAAGTGATTGTCTTACCTAAGATGGATAAGGTAATAGGAAGCTTAGATTATGTAGAAACAATAGCAGGTGGTTTTGATGGAGGATTATCACCTGATGGAAGTATTACAGTTGAGCTCCAAGCCATAACAGGAGCAACAAATGAATTGGGATTTAATAAATTGACAACTAAAATGATCTAAGTAGTAAGAAAGGGTGTGAAGATATGTCACTATTTAGTGCTGATAGAAAAGTGATTATTATTGGAGACAGGGATGGAATACCTGGCCCAGCTATTGAAGAATGTGTGAAACCTACTCCAGCAGAGATTGTGTTTTCAGCTACAGAGTGCTTTGTCTGAACCGCTGCAGGAGCGATGGATCTGGAGATCCAAGGAAGGGTAGTAGAGCTAGTAGAAAAGTATGGGGCCGAGAATATAGTCGTTTTAATCGGAGGAGCCGAAGCTGAGGCTGCAGGATTAGCGGCAGAAACAGTAACAGCTGGAGACCCAACCTATGCAGGTCCATTGGCAGGAGTCCCGTTGGGACTTAGGGTATATCATGTTGTAGAACCAGAGTTTAAGGAAAGTGTTGATCCAGAAATCTATGAAGAACAGATAGGTATGATGGAGATGGTTCTAGACGTTGATGAGATAATTAGTGAAGTAAGTGCTATGAGGAATGAATTCGGACAATACAAGGATTAAGTAAATAACACTTCTTGTGAAAGGAGGGATGCTGGTGGGCAATATAAGAGTAGTACATTACCTAAATCAATTTTTCGCTGGGATTGGTGGAGAAGATAGGGCTGATCACAGACCTGAGGTAAGGGAAGGCGTAGTAGGTCCTGGTATGGCCATTAAGGCTGGATTTAAGGGTCAGGCAGATATTGTAGCCACAGTCATTTGCGGTGACAGCTATTTTGGTGAGAATACAGATGAGGCCAAGGCCGAAATACTTGAAATGATTAAAAAATATGAGCCGGATTTGCTTATAGCAGGTCCTGCTTTTAATGCAGGTAGATATGGATTTGCTTGTGGAACCGTTGCAGACATGGTTCAAAAAGAGCTCAATATTCCTGCTATAACAGGTATGTATGAAGAAAACCCAGGTGTTGAGATGTTTAGGAAATCTGTCTATATAATCTCTACCAAGAATAGTGCTGCTGGAATGAGAGATGCAGTAGCTAAGCTGGTCCCCTTGGCCCTAAAGCTTGTAAGGGGCGAAGAAATCGGCTCAGCAGAGGAAGAGGGATATATAGAGAGAGGGCTAAGAAAGAACTATTTTTCAGATATAAGGGGCTCGGAAAGGGCAGTGGATATGCTGGTCAAGAAGCTAAAGGGGGAAGAGTATGAAACCGAATACCCCATGCCTGCCTTTGACAGGGTGCCTCCAAATCCACCGATTAAAGACTTGTCCAAGGCTACAATTGGCCTAGTTACATCAGGTGGAATTGTTCCCAAGGGAAATCCAGACCATATTGAATCATCATCAGCTTCCAAGTATGGGAAGTATGATATATCAGCCTTTGATGATTTAACAGCCCAGACCCATGAAACAGCCCACGGTGGATATGACCCGGTATATGCAAATGAAGACCCAGATAGGGTCTTGCCAGTTGATATATTAAGGGACTTAGAAAAGGAAGGCATAATTGGTAAGCTCCATGGGTATTTCTATACAACAGTTGGAAATGGTACGGCTGTTGCAAGTGCAAAGAAGTTTGCAGAGGAATTTAGCCAAGAGTTAAAGGCCGACGGAGTGGATGCAGTTATTCTAACTTCAACCTGAGGCACCTGTACACGTTGCGGTGCAACAATGGTTAAGGAAATTGAAAGGGTAGGTATACCAGTGGTTCATATTTGTACAGTCGTACCTATCTCATTGACTGTAGGAGCCAATAGGATAGTACCTGCCGTGGCTATACCCCATCCATTAGGAGACCCTAAGTTAGAAATTCAGGAAGAAAAAGACTTAAGAAGGAAGATAATAGAAAAGGCTCTTAGGGCATTGACGGTAGAGATAGAGTTACAAACAGTATTTGAAGATTAAGCAGTTGACAAATGGGTGATTTATAATCACCCATTTGTCAAAATTACAGGAGGTGTAGTAGTTGAATTATTCAGTAATCAAGGGTTCTAGTTATGTATTAGTAAATGCTCCTGATATGATAATCCACAATGGTACTACCCAGACCATGGAAAGACTCTTGAATCCAGAATCGGAATATTTAAAGGCCCTATCAGACCATATCAGAAGCTATGATGAAGTGGTTAATTATCTACCCAACCAGGTCTATATAGGGAATTATAGCCCTGAGGAATTAAGAAAATATAAGCAACCTTGGCATGACAAAAAGCTAGCTGATGAAAGTCGCGAAGGGAAATTTGGAGAAATCATGCCCCAGGATGAATTTATCGCTCTTATAAAGATTGTAGATGTTTTTGATCTGGTAAAGCTAACCAAAGAATTCACCGATGGTGTCAGGGAAAAGTTAAAGAACCACAAGTTAATCACAGATGACTTACTTGCACTCCTTAAAGAAGGTGAAGAAATAACGGAAATAGAAGGCCTTATTACCGACCATGCTGCTGAGCCAATATATAATAAGGGAGACTTAGTTGGCTGTGTAAAAAGGGCCCATGATATAGATCCTAGTTTAAAGGCAGAAGTATTATTTGAAAATCTTGTTTCCAAGGCATCTGCTGTCTTAGCAGCCCTACACTTATTAGACAAGTCCCAAATAAATCTTGAAGATATAGATTATGTGATTGAGTGCTCTGAGGAAGCCTGTGGAGATATGAATCAAAGGGGTGGAGGTAACTTTGCCAAGGCCATAGCTGAGTTTGCAGGGCTTAAGAATGCTTCAGGTTCTGATATAAGGGCCTTCTGTGCAGCTCCAGCCCATGCTATGGTTCAGGCTGCTTCTCTGGTGCAGGCCGGTACCTTCAAAAATGTAATGATAGTGGCAGGTGGCTCCACCGCCAAGTTAGGCATGAATGGTAGGGACCATGTTAAGAAGGGTCTTCCCATATTAGAAGATGTATTAGGTGGCTTTGCCATGCTTATCTCTGAAAATGATGGAATAAACCCAGTTATTAGAACTGATATAGTTGGAAGGCACACCGTCGGAACTGGCTCTTCACCTCAAGGGGTTATTTCATCACTGGTTACTGAGCCCTTAGATAGGGTTGGGCTTAAGATAAGGGATATTGATAAATACTCAGTTGAGATGCAAAACCCAGATATTACAAAACCAGCAGGTGCTGGAGATGTTCCCAACTCTAATTACAAGATGATTGCAGCCTTGGGTGTTAAGAGGGGAGAACTAAAAAGAGAAGAACTTAACGACTTTATCATTAATCATGGTATGGAAGGTTGGGCACCAACACAGGGACATATTCCATCTGGCATTCCCTATATTGGATTTGCAAGGGAAGAGATTCTAAAAGGCAGCATTAACAGGGCTATGATTGTTGGTAAGGGTAGTCTATTCTTAGGTAGAATGACCAATTTGTTCGATGGGATTTCCATTGTAATTGAGAAAAATTATGGTAAGGCAAGTGAAAGTAAATCAGTTTCTGAGGAAGAGATTAGATTGCTAGTAGCTGAGGCTATGAGGGATCTTGCTTCTCATCTACAGAAGGATTAGAGGTGAAAATATGACTAACAATATTAAGCCTATGATTGGTAAGGTGTTTAATGATATTGCAGAAGCTATAGAAACAGGACAGTTTGGAAAAAGGGTTAGGATAGGACTAACCACCATGGGAAGTGAACTGGGTATAGATACCCTGGTTAAGGGGGCAGAAGAAGCCCAAAGAAGGGATTCATCTATAGAAGTTGTTCTTATAGGGCCCCAAGTTGATTCTAGCTTAAGTCAGGTGGCGGTTAACTCAGAGGAAGAAGCCTATAATAAGATGGAGGATCTGTTGGACAATGGGGAAATCCATGCCTGTGTGACCATGCACTACAATTTTCCTATAGGCGTTTCCACAGTAGGCAAGGTTATAGTCCCAGCCAATGGTAGGGAAATGTTCGTAGCAACAACCACAGGTACTTCATCCACAGACAGAATAGAGGCCATGATTCTTAACGGTATCAATGGAATAATCACTGCTAAGGCCATGGGGATAGAGTCCCCTAGCCTAGGAATTTTAAATGTTGATGGGGCTAGGCAGGTGGAAAGGGCCTTTAAGGAACTAATAGATAATGGGTATCACCTCAGACTGGCAGAATCCTCCAGGGCAGATGGGGGCCATGTAATGAGAGGAAATGACCTGCTTACTGGAACCCCTGATGTAATGATTACAGATACACTTACAGGCAATATTATAATGAAGATGTTATCTTCCTTCACTTCTGGTGGCAACTATGAGACCCTAGGCTATGGATATGGACCAGGGATAGGTGAGGCTTATGACAGGATAATTCTTATCCTATCTAGAGCCTCGGGTATCCCAGTGATTGCAAATGCTATAAACTATGGGAGTAATTTAGTAAGAGGTGGTCTAAAATCAATAATTAAGGAAGAATTTGATTTAGCCAACCAATACGGCCTTAAGGAAATCTTAGAAAGGAATAGGGATAGTAGGGCTACTAGTAAGGATGAGACAGAAGAAGTTCTTGTTCCACCTGAAGAAATAGTAACTGAGACCATATCTGGCATAGATATCTTGGAGCTGGAGGATGCCATCAGGGAACTATGGAAGGTGGGAATATATGCAGAAACTGGAATGGGCTGCACTGGTCCAGTGGTTATGGTCAATGAGGCTAAGCTAGAAGCTGCTAAAGATGCCCTATGTGAGGCTGGCTATCCTGTAGAAGGAAGGAATGTTTGTTAGGGCTCTAACACGCTAAAGTGCTTGAATGCTATCGTTTTCATGTTGAATTAAAAATTTAAATGATATATAATAATCATGTAATTAACTATCATGACTTTGGATATACTTTATGTATTATCCAACAGATAATAAAAATAGGGGGAAATAAGATGAAAAAAATTCTGATCTTAGTCTTAGTAATATCTTTATTGGCAGGAACCTTATTGGCCTGTACTAAAGATAACGGAGGACCAAGCACAGATGAACCAGGTACTGATAAGCCAGGTACAGATGTTCCTCAAGGTACTAGTGGTATGGCAGAGATTGTTCTTATCACAGATAAGGGTAACATTGATGACAAATCATTTAACCAAGGTGCTTGGGAAGGTGTAGTTGAGTTTGCAGAAAGAGAAAACATTACTTATAACTACATCAAACCAGAAGACGTATCCGATGACTATTATCTTCAAGCTATTGATTTAGCAATTGAAGGTGGAGCCAAGGTAGTAGTTACTCCAGGTTTCCTATTTGAAGTAGCTATTTATCATGCTCAAGACAAGTATCCAGATGTTAAATTTATACTTCTAGATGGTGCTCCACGTAATGCTGACTATTCAGATTTCAAAACCAATCCTAACGTAGCAAGTATCTTGTACGCTGAAGAAGAGTCTGGTTATCTTGCAGGCTATGCTGCAGTAATGGATGGTATGACAAATCTAGGATTTATGGGTGGTATGGCTGTACCAGCTGTTCAAGCCTTTGGTTATGGATACCTACAAGGGGCTGAAGATGCAGCTGAAGAGCTAGGCTTAGATGATGGTGCAATTAAAGCAATCTACCACTATACAGGTGATTTTGACGAAAATGATACAAACAAGGCAACAGCAAGCACCATGTACCAAGAAGGTATTGAGGTAATATTTGCTTGTGGTGGTTCTGTAGGTAAATCAGTTATGTCAGCAGCAGCAGAAGCCAATGCAAAGGTAATCGGTGTTGACGTAGACCAAAGATATGATAGTGAAACTGTAATTACGTCAGCAACTAAAGGATTGGCAGCCTCTGTAGTCCAAGTATTAGAAGCTATCTATAAAACTGATAGTTGGGAAGACTTTGGTGGTAAAACTACCTACTTCAACGCTGTAAATGATGGTGTTGCACTTCCAACTGTAGTATTAGATGATGCAAATGCTGATGCTTTTGATAGGTTCGAAAAGTTCACTATGGAACAATATGAAGAAGTTTATCAAAAGTTAGTAGATGGAACTATAGATCCTATCCGTGAAATCGAAGTAGAAGATGCTACAGGATATGCTACAGCTGAAGAGTTAACTAAAGCACTGAACCTTAAGAAGGTAAGTGTATCAACTAGATAATAATACGATTGAATCATTAATGGGGGAAACCAAAATTTCCCCCATTTTTTACAAGGGAAAATAATAAAACTATAATGGATAAGAAGATGGTAGATATGGGAAAATATATTGTTGAAATGCTTAATATTACAAAAAGATTTCCAGGTATCATTGCAAATGACAATGTTACCCTACAATTAAAAAAAGGAGAAATACATGCCCTCCTTGGTGAAAATGGTGCTGGAAAATCTACCCTAATGAGTGTGCTCTTTGGCCTCTATCAGGCTGAAGAAGGCGAGATCAGGATTAATGGAGAAAGGGTGGAAATCAACAACCCCAACGATGCTAATGACTTGGGGATTGGGATGGTCCATCAACATTTTAAGTTGGTGGAGATTTTTACAGTGCTTCAAAATATTATCCTGGGTGTTGAACCCAACAAAATGGGCTTCCTCGAGATGAAAGAAGCGAGGAAAAAAGTACTGGAATTAAGTGAGAAATATGGATTAAAGGTAGACCCAGATGCCAAGATTGAAGATATTACTGTAGGTATGCAACAAAGGGTAGAGATACTTAAAATGCTATATAGGGATAATGAAATCCTTATATTTGATGAACCTACAGCAGTGCTTACACCTCAAGAGATAAAGGAACTTTTACAGATTATGAAGGATTTTGCTAATGAGGGCAAATCTATCCTATTTATCACCCATAAACTCAATGAAATCATGGAGGTAGCTGATAGGTGTACTGTTCTAAGAAAGGGTAAACTTGTTGGAACAGTAGATGTTAAAGACACTACCAAGGAAGAGTTGTCTAGAATGATGGTTGGTAGGGATGTAAGCTTTGTTGTAGATAAGGGTGAACCTAAACCAAAGGATGTTATATTATCTGTAAGGGATTTATGCGTTCAATCCAGAATTCACAAGAAAAACGCCGTAAACAAGGTATCCTTTGACGTAAGACAAGGGGAGATAGTCTGCTTGGCAGGTATCGATGGGAATGGGCAATCGGAATTTGTACATGCCTTGACAGGCTTAGAGAAGGTTAGTTCTGGAAGTATTACCCTGAATGGACATGATATAACAAACCTTCCCATTAGACAACGTTCAATCCTAGGGATGAGCCATATTCCAGAAGACAGGCACAAGTATGGCTTGGTTTTGGACTATAAGCTAGAGGAAAACCTTGTTCTACAGAGGTATTGGCAAAAGGACTTCCAAAGAAGAGGTTTTATTAGATTTGATAAGGTTAGGGAATATGCTGAAAGGCTTATTGATAATTATGATATAAGGTCCGGGCAGGGTCCTATTACAAAGGCAAGAAGTATGTCCGGTGGTAACCAGCAAAAGGCAATCATAGCTAGGGAAATTGATAAGGAGCATGAATTATTGGTAGCCGTCCAACCAACCAGGGGTTTGGATGTTGGAGCCATAGAATATGTTCATAAGAAATTAGTTGAGACTCGCGACGCTGGTAAGGGTGTATTGCTGGTGTCCTTAGAGTTGGATGAAGTTATGAATGTTAGTGATAGAATCCTGGTTATGTATGAAGGTGAGATTGTAGGAGAGTTGGATCCCAAGAAAACAAGTGTCCAAGAGCTGGGATTATATATGTCTGGTGCCAAGCGTAATACTGCAAAGGAGAATGACTATGGAAGGGAATAATATAAATAAGAATAAATTCAATTTAAAAAGCATCACAAATAATAGCGCTTTCTCCTCTTTTACTGCTGCTTTTATGGCAATTATATTAGGATTGGTCTTTGGATTTCTCGTAATGCTATTTGCAAAACCAGACACAGCTGTTGAAGGTTTTAAGTTGATTATATTGGGTGGTTTTAGGCGCTTACCGGATGTTTTTTACTTTGCTACTCCAATAATGATGACTGGTCTTGCTGTAGGATTTGCATTTAGAATGGGATTATTTAACATAGGAGCTTCAGGGCAGTATACCATGGGCATGTATTTTGCTCTAGTTGTAGGCTTTATGTTTGATTTACCCGGCGGAATCCACTGGATAGTGGCAATCCTTGCAGGCATGCTGGGAGGGATGATTTGGGGTGCTATTCCAGGTATATTTAAGGCTTATTTGAATGTCAATGAGGTCATCACCTCAATCATGTTTAATTATATAGGAATGTTTCTGGTGGATATGTGGATCCAGAATAGTTCTGTGATGTATGTTTCAAATATGGCTAGGACAGCCTATTTACCACAAACTGTTCAAATCCCATCTTTGGGGATAACAGGTTCCAGTGTAAATTTTGGGATAGTATTTGCCATAATCATAGGCATAATTCTCTATATCATACTAGAGAAGACTATCTTTGGATATGAGTTAAAGGCAACTGGTTTTAATAAACATGCCAGTGAGTATGCAGGTATGAAGGGTAAGAGGAATATCATATTAACCATGATAATAGCTGGTGGGCTAGCAGGCCTAGGTGGTGCCTTTGCAATCCTTGCACCTTCAGCTATTGCTGGAGCTAGTATGACCTATGAACCTATAAATGTAATTGCTGCAAATGGTTTTAATGGTATAGCTGTAGCCTTATTAGGTAACTCTCATCCTCTGGGAATTATTCTTTCAGCAGTTTTTATATCCCATATTCAACGTGGCGGTACACTAACCAGTTTAGTAGGCTTTAAGCCAGAAATTATAGATGTAGTTATAGCAGTAATTATTTACTTCTCAGCCTTTGCCATGATTATGAATTCTGCCTTGGGAAGATTCGTAAGAAGAAGGTTGCACAGTGGTGAGGATGTTAATACTGTGGATGAAGTTATCGATAATGATGCAAAGGAGGCAGAATGATGGATGTTATATATTACTTAATTCAAAATATGCTTCCTGTAGCAATCCCTTTACTTCTTGTTGCCTTAGGTGGTATGTTCAGTGAAGTTTCAGGAGTTATCAATATTGCCCTAGAGGGGATTATGCTATGTGGTGCATTTTTCGGAGCCTTATTCGTATATTGGATTCAGGACACAGGCTTAGCTCCTCAGCAAATCTTGTTACTAGCTATGTTAATAGCAGCCCTGGCTGGGATAATCTACTCCCTCTTGCTTTCATTTGCAGCAGTAACCATGAAGGCAGACCAGACAATAACAGGAACTTCACTTAATATGCTTATACCAGCAGCTATACTTTTATTTTCAAAGATGTTTTTCAATAGCGATGGTATTACTACCAGTGTTAATTTCTATATCAAGAAGGTCCCTATCTTGGGTGAAATCCCAGTTATTGGAAGACTCTTTTTCCAAAGAACCTATATTACTGTTATGATTGGGATTTTATTCCTAATAATATCTGTAATAGTATTCTATAAAACTAGATTAGGACTTAGGATTAGGGCTTGTGGAGAGCATCCCCATGCTGCAGATTCAGTTGGTATCAATGTTTTAAAGATGAGATACCTAGGAGTTAGTATCTCTGGTTTATTAGGAGGAATAGGTGGGTTTTTCTATTCAGTGGGAGTTATGGATGGTAATGTAAATGGGCACACAGGTGTAGCAGGATTTGGATTCCTTGCCCTAGCAGTAATGATATTTGGGCAATGGAGGCCAATGAAGATCTTCTTTGCAGCCTTATTCTTTGCCTTCTTAAGAACCTTAGCCTATTCAATACCTCTGATACCAGTTCTAAGGGACTTGGGTATGCATCCTACCTATTACAGGATGTTACCTTATGTGGCAACCATGGTGGTACTAGCCTTTACTTCCAAGCATTCTAGGGCTCCAAAGGCAGAGGGTATACCCTATGATAAGTCACAGAGATAAGAATTATTTTAGACAAGACCATTTATATACTTGATAAAAAATTATGCGCCTCAATCCTTGGCAGATAAAGGACTTGAAGGCGCATTCTTTTAATTTAAAGGGCAATATCAATTTTCTTTTTACTATTATCCATTTTGTGATTCTACATATTTCTGATATAATTAACTTACACCATAAAGGAGGGAAAATTGATGAAGCTTGGATTCAATATTCTATTAGAGCAGTCACAAAAGTTAATAATGACACCCAAGCTGAGACAGGCCATCCAGTTACTTCAATACAATAGCCTGGATCTTAACGACTATTTAAAACACAAAATAGAAGAGAATCCGCTTTTAGAAATGGAAAGTCCGCTTTATGAAGTTGAGAAAGCACAGGAGTTGCCGGATGAAAGGGAAAGGGACTGGAAGGAACTTGTTGAAGAATACGATGATATTAGCTATAGACAACCTGTAGATAAAAATAAAGTAGAATATAATTACGAGGCTTTTACCACATATACAAAGACTTTGAAGGAATATTTAATTGAGCAATTAAACTTGACCATTATGGATGATAAAGCCTATTTAATCGGTGATTATATTATTCAAAACATTGATGAAAACGGTTATATGGACGCAAAAATTGAAGAGATTGTGGAGGAAACTAAGTCTAGCCCAGAAGAAGTTGAAGAAGTACTAAAGATTATCCAGACATTTGAGCCCTTGGGAGTTGGGGCAAGGGATTTAAAAGAGTGTCTTTTAATCCAGTTAAGGGCTAAGGATGATATAGACCCCGCAATTATTAAGGTTATCGATGATCACCTTGATGATTTAGCATGTAATAGGATGGTTAAATTAGCTAAAGAACTGAATATAGATATTTCAAAGATGCAGGAAATTTGTGATTATATTAGAACCCTAGAACCAAAACCTGGTCGAGCCTTTAGCGATGGTGGCCAGCATGTAAAGTATATAGTTCCTGATGCCACTATTGAGGAAATAGAAGGAGAGTTCGTTATTATACTCAATGATATAACTGGGCCTAGGCTGAATATCAATAGTTACTATAGGAATCTGCTTAAGAATAGCCCTGATGATAAGACCAAGGACTTTCTTTCAGAAAGGCTTGATTCTGCCCTATGGATTATCAAAAGTATAGAGCAAAGAAGACAGACAATTTATAAGGTTATAGAATCAATTCTTAAGTTTCAAAGTGACTTCTTTAAGAAGGGAGAAAAGGCACTGGTTCCTCTAACCCTAAAAGAGGTAGCAGACGATATTGATATGCACGAATCTACAGTGTCTAGAGCTACCAACGGCAAATATATCCAAACGCCTAAGGGAGTATATGAATTAAAATTCTTCTTTAGCTCAGGCTTATCAGCATTGGATGGAGAGATTTCATCTACCAGTATCAAATTAGCTATCAAGCAGTTGATTGAAGAGGAGGATCCTAAAAAACCCCTCAGTGACCAAAAAATATCAGATAGGTTAAAGGATAAGGGCTATTTCATATCCAGAAGAACTGTTGCCAAATATAGGGATGAGCTAAATATTCCATCATCTTCCATGAGGAAAAGATACGATTAATCCCAATTTTCTCCTTGAAATCTAGGAAGTGATGGTATATACTGTAAATAGTAGAAATATTCTACTATTTTTTTAATGTCATTGGGACAAAAAAAATACATAGGGACAGATAATGTCCCGCCCCTATATTAGGAGAGGATAAGATGGAGACTATTGAAATCCTAAAAAAGATGGTTCCTGAGATAATGGATCTGGTGGAGAAGAGATATTTAATCCTTCGTACAATTTACTATAATGAACCCATCGGTAGAAGGACTATCGCCCATAAGCTTGGTTTAAAGGAAAGAAGCGTCAGATATGAGGCTAATCTTTTAAGTGATCAAGGACTAATAAATATTGACAATATGGGTATGTATATTACGGAAGATGGGAAAGAATTAATTAAGTCCCTAAGTGGCTTATATGGAGAATTAAAAGGTATTACAAGAATTGAAAGAATTTTAGAGGAAAGACTAAAGATAAAAAGGGTATATATAGCCCCAGGGACTTTTTTGGAAGACCAAACTGTTATAAAGGATATGGGGAAGATAGTTAGCCAGTTATTAGATAGGCTCATTCAACCCAAGGACATCATTGGTATTACTGGTGGAAATACAATGGCTGCTATCACTGATGAGTTTTCAGATTATAGCAAGAAAAGGGATGTCATAGTAACCCCTGCTCGCGGAGGATTAGGTAGTGATTTGAATACCCAATCCAATTCCATAGCTGCAAAGTTAGCAGAACACCTTGGAGGTTCATATAGACTTTTATATGTCCCTGATGGCTTAGATGGTGAAACCTTTGATTTGATTCTTAAAAACAAAGAAGTTAAAGAGTCAATCGATACTATTAATAAGATGAATGTCCTAATATTTGGAATAGGAAGGGCAGATACTATGGCAGAAAGAAGAAAGCTGCCCAAGGAGAAGGTTGATGAGTTATTAAGTAAGAAAGCTGTGGCAGAAGCCTTTGGCCATTATTTTGATATATGTGGTAAAGAAATATGGGAGTACAAAACCATAGGACTTTCCCTAGATAAATTTAAAAGTTTAAACAACTTAATTGGAGTGGCAGGAGGTGAAGAAAAAGCAGAAGCAATAATAGCTGTCTCATCATTGAACCCAAATATGGTCTTGGTGACTGATGAAGCTGCAGCAAGAAAGATTCTAGAAATAATCAACTAGACAGACTTGTCTAATCTATAAAATATTTAAGGAGGAAATCAAATGGCTAAAAAAGTTGGATTAAGTGGATTTGGTAGAATTGGTAGAGATTTTGTAAGGGCATATTTTGAAGGAGAAGTTAAGGAGTTTGACCTAGTTGCAATCAACGCTTCAGGGAAACTAGAGGATCTGGCTCACCTATTAAAATATGATACCATGTATGGCAAGTTCGATGGAACAGTAGAAGTCGTTGAGGATGGATTTCTTATAAATGGTAAGCATGTCAAGGTAGTAGCCCACAGAGATCCAGTTGAAATTCCATGGGAAGAGTTAGGAGTAGAAATAGTTGTTGATTCAACAGGTGCCTTTAGGGATAGGGAAGGTCTATCCAAGCATATTCAAGCTGGAGCAAAGAAAGTAATCCTTA
The DNA here is from genome assembly GCA_012518035.1 of Tissierellia bacterium. Classification (GTDB taxonomy): domain Bacteria; phylum Bacillota; class Clostridia; order Tissierellales; family Tissierellaceae; genus JAAYTL01. The sequence goes on from JAAYTL010000009.1 coordinate 16,336, forward strand.
CTGCACCTGCCAAGGGTGAAGACATAACAATCGTTATGGGAGTCAACGAAGATAAATATGATCCAGAAAACCATAATATAATATCAAATGCTTCATGTACAACTAACTGTTTAGCACCCCTTTCAAAGGTAATCTTAGAAAATCTTGGAGTTAAGAAGGGCCTAATGACAACAGTTCACGCCTATACAAATGACCAACAAATTCTGGATAAGAGACATAAGGATTTAAGAAGAGCAAGGGCTGCAGCGCAAAACGTAGTTCCAACTACCACAGGAGCAGCAAAGGCAGTAGCATTGGTACTACCAGAACTAGCCGGTAAATTAAACGGATTCTCAGTAAGGGTTCCCGTGGCAACTGTATCCCTAGTTGATGTGGTATTCCACGTAGAGAAACCAACAACAGTGGAAGAGGTAAACAACCTATTTAAGAAGGCTAGTGAAAACGAATTAAAGGGTATACTAGGTTATTCAGAAGAACCACTTGTTTCATCAGACTATGTAGGAGATTCAAGGTCATCCATAATAGATGGACTATCCACCATGGTTATAGACGATATGGTTAAGGTGGTCTCCTGGTATGATAATGAATGGGGATATTCAGAAAGGGTTATTGACTTAACAAAACTAGTTGCAACTAAGTAAAAACCAATAGTCGGGTCTTCTTTAGACCCGGCTACTAATATTATGTGAGGGTGATATTATGATTAATAAGAAAACTCTAAAGGATTATAACTTCCAAGGCAAAAAAGTCTTAGTTAGATGTGACTTTAATGTACCCTTGGATGAAAACCAAAATATTACAGATGATAGACGTATAAGGAGCTCCCTTCCAACCATTCAATATCTAATAGAAGAAGGGGCTAGGGTTATATTGATGTCACACCTAGGTAGACCTAAGGGAGAGGCCAATCCAAAATTCAGTCTTTTACCTGTTGCAAATAGATTATCGGAACTACTTGAGAAGGAAGTTGTTTTTGCCAAGGATGATTTGGTTATTTCCCAGGCTGTAAAAGATAAGATAGATGAACTCAAAGATGGGGATGTAGCCCTTTTAGAAAATACAAGGTTCAGAAAAGAAGAAGAGAAGAATGATGAAAATTTTGCAAAAGAGTTAGCCTCATTAGGAGAGATTTATGTTAATGATGCCTTTGGAACCTCCCACAGGGCCCATGCTTCAAATGTAGGGGTTTCATCCTATCTTCCATCAGCTGTAGGCTTTTTGGTAGAAAAAGAGATTTCTATCATGGGCAAGGCATTGGAAGACCCAGAAAGACCTTTTGTAGCTATCTTAGGTGGAGCCAAGGTTTCCGATAAGATAGGAGTAATAGAAAACCTATTAGACAAAGTGGATTCTATTCTAATAGGTGGTGGAATGGCCTATACATTCTTAAAGGCCCAAGGCTATGAAATTGGCCAATCCCTGCTTGAAGAGGATAAGATGGACCTGGCCTTGAGCCTAATAGAAAAAGCTAAAGATAAAGGCGTCAAATTATTACTTCCTGTGGATATTACCATAGCTAAGGAGTTTAAGAATGATACAGAAATCCGTATTGCAGGTATTGACAGCATTCCTGAGGATTGGATGGGGCTAGATATTGGACCCGAGACTTTGAAACTCTTTAGCGAAGAGATAAGCAAGGCCAAGACCGTTATATGGAATGGACCTACAGGTGTCTTTGAGATGGAAAACTTTAGTAAGGGCACCTATGGTATAGCCAAGGCCCTGGTAGATTCTGATGCTACAACCATTGTAGGTGGTGGAGACTCAGCATCAGCTGTTGAGAAGGCAGGTTATGCAGCCCAAATCACCCATGTATCAACTGGAGGAGGCGCTTCCTTAGAATTGTTAGAAGGTAAGGTCCTACCAGGGATTGCAGCAATATCTGATAGATAGGAAGGGGCAACTATTTGTTGCCCTATAATAAAGGAGGTTTTAGTATGCGAACCCCTATAATCGCAGGAAATTGGAAGATGAATAAGACAATTGAAGAGGGCCTGGACTTAGTTGAGGCTATCAAGGGACACACCTTAAATGAAAAGGTGGAGGTTGTTCTTTGTGTACCTTTTACAGATATTAAACCCATCAAAGAATCTATAGAGGGCACAGCTATCAAGCTAGGGGCACAAAATATGCACTGGGAAGATGCAGGGGCATATACGGGTGAGATATCTCCTCCTATGCTTAAGGAATTAGGTGTAGACTATGTAATCCTAGGTCACTCTGAGAGAAGACAGTATTTTAATGAAAGTGATGAAGATGTCAATAAAAAGATGAAGTCAGCCATAAACCATGGTATTAGACCTATTATCTGTGTCGGGGAAAGCCTAGAAGAAAGGGAAGGCCAAAGGGAAAAAGAAGTAGTAAAGGCCCAAATAATCAAGGGTTTTGAAGGTATAGATTCAAAGGATATAGAAAAAACAGTAATAGCTTACGAACCAATCTGGGCAATAGGTACAGGTAAAACTGCATCTGCAGAAGATGCTAATGATATGATAGCCTTTATAAGGGATACCATTGGTGAATTATATGGCGATCTAAAGGATAAGATTAGGATCCAATATGGAGGAAGCGTAAAGCCTAACAACATCTCAGAGCTTATGAATCAAAGCGATATAGATGGAGCCCTAGTAGGCGGAGCAAGCCTTAATGCTGATGATTTCGTTAAGCTAATCAACTATTGAGTGGAGGAAAATCATGACAAAAAAACCGGTAATGTTAATAATACTAGATGGCTGGGGCATAGGTGAAGATTATCCAGGAAATGCAATAAAGTTAGCGAATACCCCAAATTTTGATAATCTAATGAGAGAATATCCAAATTCCCTATTAGATGCAAGTGGCCTAGCGGTAGGCTTACCAGAAGGCCAGATGGGTAATTCAGAAGTTGGCCATCTCAATATCGGGGCTGGAAGAGTAGTATATCAGGATTTGCCAAAGATTTCTAAGTCTATAGAAGAGGGGGATTTCTTCCATAAGGAAGAATTCCTACAAGCCATTGACCATGCTAAGAAAAACAAATCCAAGGTCCATCTTTTGGGGCTTGTCTCTGATGGAGGAGTCCATAGCCATTTGGAGCACTTATATGGCCTCTTGGAACTTATGAAAAGGAATGGTCAGGAAGATGTATTTATACATGCCTTCCTGGATGGTAGGGACGTTCCCCCAACAATAGGTAAGGAACACATATCCCAAGTCCTAGACAAGATAGGTGAAATAGGAGTAGGCAAGATTGCTACGGTTTCAGGTAGATATTATGCCATGGATAGGGACAAAAGGTGGGAAAGGACTAAGCTAGCCTATGATGCCATTACAGAAGGTAGGGGGGTTCTTGCTACTAGTCCAACTTTAGCAATAGAAGAGTCCTATAATGAGGGCGTAAACGATGAGTTTATAAAACCAATTGTAGTTACGGAAGATGGCAAACCTGTGGCCAAGGTTGAGGAAGGCGATTCAATAATCTTCTTCAATTTTAGACCAGATAGGGCAAGGCAACTTACAAGAGCCCTTTTGGATGTGGACTTTGAAGGTTTTGAGAGAAAGAGAATAGAAAACCTCTTCTACGTTACTATGACTGAATATGATAGGACCATAGAGGGTACTCACGTGGTCTATAGAAGTGAAACCCCTCAAAACACCTTATCTCAATATATAAGTGAAAAAGGGTTAAAACAACTCAAGATTGCTGAAACAGAAAAGTATGCCCATGTTACCTTCTTCCTAAATGGAGGAGTTGAAGAACCCTATGAAAATGAGGATAGGGTCCTAATTCCATCACCTAAGGTAGCTACCTATGACTTAAAACCTGAGATGAGTGCCATAGAAGTTAAGGACGAGGTCATCAATAGACTAAAAATGGATAAATATGATTTAATAGTATTAAACTTTGCGAATCCAGATATGGTAGGCCATACTGGCTTTATCCCAGCTGCTAAGAAGGCGGTAGAGACTGTAGATACTTGTCTAGGTGAGATAATTGAAGTTCTTAAGGAAAAGAATGGCAAAGCACTGATAACAGCAGACCATGGTAATTCCGAAAAGCTTCTGGATGAAAATGGGAAGCCTTTTACAGCCCATACTACAAACCAGGTCCCCTTGATTTTAGTAGGTCATGGTGATGTGAAGTTAGAGAATGGTAAATTGGCTGATCTAGCACCAACCTTACTAGAGTTATTGGGCCTAGAAAAGCCAGCTGAAATGACAGGGGAGTCCCTGATAGTAAACAAATAGAGAAAAGACTCTCAATCAATTGTTGCCAACATTGATGTATTTTGTTAATTATATTTTAACTAGGAGGAAGAAAAATGAGTTTAATAGTAGATGTATATGCAAGAGAGGTATTAGATTCAAGAGCAAACCCAACAGTAGAGGTTGAGGTTTGGACGGAAGCAGGTGCCTTTGGTAGGGCTTTGGTACCATCTGGAGCTTCTACAGGTGCCTTTGAGGCTGTAGAATTAAGGGATGGAGACAAATCAAGGTATTTAGGCAAGGGTGTTCTAAATGCAGTTAACAATGTTAATGAACTTATAGCACCAGAAGTAGTTGGTATGGATGTATTTGATCAAGTAAGTATAGACCAATTATTAATTGAGCTAGATGGGACACCAAATAAGGGTAAGCTTGGTGCCAATGCAATTCTTGGCGTATCCATAGCGGTTGCTAGGGCAGCAGCTGACGAACTAGGTATGCCCTTGTACCAATATATAGGTGGAGTTAATGCAAAGGCCCTACCTGTACCAATGTTAAATATCTTAAATGGTGGAGGCCATGCTGATAACAACGTAGACATCCAGGAATTTATGGTTATGCCAGTAGGGGCACCAAACTTTAGAGAGGCCTTAAGAATAGGTGCAGAAGTATTTCACAGTTTAAAAGCTGAACTTCTGTCAAAAGGATTAAATACAGGAGTAGGTGACGAAGGTGGCTTTGCACCAAATCTTTCAAGTAATGAAGAGGCCTTGGCTACCATAGTAAAAGCAATTGAGAGTGCAGGCTATAAGCCAGGAGTAGATGTAATGCTTGCCCTAGACGTTGCTGCATCTGAGATGTATGATAAGGATAGAAAGGTTTATAAACTTGAGGGTGAAGGCAAGGAATTAACTGTAGATGAGATGATAGACTTCTATGCTGATTTAGTTGATAAGTATCCAATAATCTCAATAGAAGATGGCTTGGATGAAGAAGATTGGGATGGTTGGAAGGCCCTAACTGATAGACTAGGAGACAGGGTACAACTAGTTGGGGATGATTTATTCGTTACCAATACTGAAAGATTATCCAAGGGTATAGATCTAGGAGTAGCAAACTCAATCCTAATTAAACTGAATCAAATTGGTACCATAACCGAAACACTAGATGCAATAGAATTGGCCAAGGTTCATGGATATACAGCAGTTATCTCCCATAGGTCTGGAGAAACTGAAGATACTACAATTGCAGATTTAGCTGTGGCCTTAAATGCAGGACAAATCAAGACTGGGGCACCCTCTAGAACAGATAGGGTAGCTAAATATAACCAACTCTTAAGAATAGAAGATGAATTATGGGATACTGCTCAGTATAGGGGTAAGAAGGTTTTCTACAATTTGAAAAAGTAGTCTCTTAGAAGACTTGACAAATTAAAGGAAAGAATGTAATATGATTTAATATCATATTAAAATCTTTGAAGCAAAGAAGTAGTCTTAATTAGTACATCCTACAGAGAACTGGGAAGGCTGAGAACCAGAGATGGAAGTTAAGATGAATAGAATTGCTGAGATGAAATGGACAAAGCCCTAGGTGAGTATCCTTTTCCGCAAACATGCGTTATTTGTTTAGAGTGTATTTTATTTTAAAATACAAGTAGAGTGGCACCACGGGTATAGAACTCGTCTCTTATATTTGATATAAGAGACGAGTTTTTTGTGAATAATAGATATATCTGTGTATTCACCAATTCTATTATATGAATAAATAATGGTTGTTGAAACCCAAGGAATAATCTAATACTATATCAATAAGAGAGAAATTATATTTAGGGGGAATTAATTTGAAAGTCTTGGAATTATTATTTGAATATCGGACCTATTATCTTACAGGAATGAAAATCACCTTATTACTATCCTTTGGGGGTTTGGTAGCAGGTGCTACATTAGGTTCAATCATAAGTCTATTAAAGTTATCTAAATTTAAGCCACTCAGTGTAATAGCCAGCATATATATAGAAATAGTCAGAGGAACTCCTATGATGGTACAAATAGCTATGGTATATTTTGGTAGCTATGTACTAACTGGGATTAATATGGATGGATTTATGGCAGCCCTGATAGCTGTATCCTTAAACAGTGCAGCCTATGTCGCTGAAATTATTCGTTCCGGAATACAGTCCATAGATAAGGGCCAAACAGAGGCAAGTCAAAGTCTCGGCTTAACCAAGGGTCAAACCATGAGACACATAATATTACCTCAGGCAGTGAAAAATATTCTGCCAGCCCTAGGAAATGAGTTTGTAACCTTGATTAAGGAGACATCTGTAGCCTCAACTATAGGGGTAGCAGATTTGATGTATGCATCAAAAATTGTTCAAAGTAGCAGTTTCCAACCCTTTAGTCCATTGATAATCGTAGCTGTAACCTACTTCTTTTTCACCTTTACCTTATCCCAATTAGTAGGAGTATTTGAAAGGAGAATGGCTCATAATGATTAAAATTGTGAATCTAAATAAATATTTTGGAAACAAGCACGTATTAAAGGATATAAATTTAGAGATAGAAGATGGAGAAGTAATAGGGGTAATAGGCCCTTCTGGCTCAGGAAAGAGTACCTTGATTAGATGTATCAATAATTTAGAAGAAGCTAGTTCTGGTAGTATTTATATAAATGGCAAGGATATATCTAAACTAGGTAAGGAGATAAATCATGTTAGGCAGAAAATAGGTATGGTTTTTCAGCATTTTCACCTATTTCCGCATAAAACTGTACTTGAAAATATAACCTTAGCACCTGTACTAACAGGCAAGCTTTCCAAGGTAGAAGCTGAGAAAAAAGCTATAGAGCTACTCAAGACAATGGGACTATTAGATAAAAAGGATGAGTATCCAAATTCCTTGTCAGGAGGTCAGAAGCAAAGAATTGCCATTGCTAGATCTCTTGCTATGGACCCGGAAATAATACTATTTGATGAGGTAACATCTGCCCTTGACCCTGAAATGGTAGGAGAGGTTCTTAATGTTATGAAGGATTTAGCAAAGACAGGCATTACCATGGTGGTGGTAACCCATGAAATGGCTTTTGCAAAACAGGTGGCTGATAGGGTAATATTCATGGCAGATGGAGAAATAATAGAGGAGAATAAGGCAGTAGATTTATTTGAGAATCCACAAAATCCAAGAACAATTGAATTTTTATCCAAGGTATTGGAGTATTAAAATACAAGTTAACTAGTTTAAGTTGGGTTATAAAGCCCCATAGACCAATATATAAGCTAATTCAATCATTGATTTTATCTACTTGCTATGTTAAAATAGTTATGTTAATTTGGATGTTTTTTATCAATGATAGATAATCCTTGACGGGAGGTGGAGTCGTGCAAACTGTAGTATCAATTTTTCTATTGGTTTCAGCTTTAGGAGTCATTATAAGCGTTTTGTTGCAAGAAGGAGAAGAAGGTGGCTTAGGCGCAATTGCTGGGGGCGGAGCAGATTCATTATGGGGGAAAAATAGGAGCTCAAGCCTAGAGGCAATTTTACAAAGAACAACAATAATTTCCGCAGCAGTATTTATTTTATCAACATTAGTACTGGCAGCGAGATAACTAAGGAGGAAATGAAATGAGTTTAGCATTAATAACGGCACCAATAGTTGGGATATTGGGGCTATTATTTGCTTTGTATAAAGCAAAGGGTATTGAGAAGGTAGAACCTGGCAATGAAAGGATGCGGGAGATCTCCCAATACATAGCTGATGGAGCTATGGCATTCTTAAAGAGACAGTATAAGTCTTTGGCAATTTTTGTTATATTATTATTTATTATCTTAATATTTGCACCTGGACAAGGATTTAAGACAGCCATATCCTTCCTGGTAGGTGCAGCATTCTCTGTTGCAGCAGGTTACGTTGGTATGAAAGTTGCAACTAAGGCAAACGTTAGGACTGCTAATGCAGCTATGGAGTCTGGAATGACTAAGGCACTAAATATTGCCTTTTCAGGTGGCGCTGTAATGGGAATCACTGTTGTAGGTCTTGGTATTTTAGGTGTAAGTGCACTTTACATAATATTTAAGGATGTAAATATAGTCACTGGTTTCAGTTTAGGTGCATCATCCATAGCCCTATTTGCAAGAGTAGGAGGGGGTATTTACACCAAGGCAGCAGACGTTGGAGCTGACTTAGTAGGTAAGGTAGAAGCTGGTATACCAGAAGACGACCCAAGGAATCCTGCGGTAATTGCAGATAACGTTGGTGACAATGTTGGGGACGTTGCAGGTATGGGAGCTGACTTATTTGAATCCTATGTAGGAGCCATTATATCTGCCTTAACTTTAGGTACAATAGCCCATGGTAAGGCTGGAGTTCAATATGCCATAGCTCTATCATCAGTAGGAGTTGTAGCTTCCATATTAGGTGTTTACTTTGTCAGAGGAGACAAGGACCCCCAAAAATCCTTAAACAATGGTACACTAGCAAGTTCAGTAATTACTGTTATAGCTGGATTTTTCCTAAGTAATATTATCATAGGGTCATACAAGCCGTTCATAGCCATGTTATCTGGGCTTGTAGTAGGTCTTATAATTTCTAGGATGACTGAATACTATACTTCAGGTGATTATTCCCCGGTTAAAAAGGTTGCTAAAGAATCTGAAACTGGAACAGCAACAAATATTATCGGTGGACTTTCAGTGGGCATGATGTCTACAACAGGACCAATGGTTATAATAGCGATTGGTATTATGATAGCTTATTTTCTAGGTGGAGGATCAAGCAACTCTGTTGAAGGACTATATGGTATTGCGATGGCTGCAGTAGGTATGCTATCAACAGCAGGAATGACTATAGCAGTGGATGCTTATGGACCAATAGCAGACAATGCCGGCGGTATTGCTGAAATGTGCGATTTACCACCAGAGGTTAGAGAAATCACAGATAAATTAGATGCAGTAGGAAATACAACTGCAGCTATAGGTAAGGGTTTTGCTATAGGATCAGCAGCCTTAACAGCATTGGGACTATTTGCTTCTTATACCCAGGCTGTAGGTCTAGAAAGTATAAATATGTCAAGTCCCACAGTTATAGCAGGTGCCTTTATAGGTGGAATGTTACCATTCCTATTCTCAGCCTTAACCATGGATGCAGTAGGTAAGGCAGCTAATAAGATGATTGAAGAAGTTAGAAGACAGTTTAGGGAAATCCCAGGCATTATGGAAGGAACAACAACTCCAGACTATGCAAACTGTGTAGACATAAGTACTCAGGCAGCCCTTAAAGAGATGATTGTTCCAGGATTACTAGCTGTAGTAGTACCAGTTTTAGTTGGTGTTTTACTGGGTGCGGAAGCCCTAGGTGGTTTAATTTCAGGTGCCCTAATAACTGGTGTTCTTATGGCTATCTTTATGTCCAATGCTGGTGGCGCATGGGATAATGCCAAGAAGTATATTGAAGATGGACATCATGGCGGCAAGGGAAGTGAAGCTCATAAGGCTGCTGTTAATGGAGATACTGTAGGGGATCCATTTAAGGATACTTCAGGACCTTCATTAAATATATTGATTAAACTTATGACAATAGTTTCCCTAGTTTTTGCTGAGATGTTTGGAACAGGAATACTATTTTAAAAATTATTTAATATAAGAGGCGAAAAAATCTTCTTTCAATAAGAAGATTTTTTCTTTTTTTATAGGAAATATTTGTGCTTAATTTGGATTAATTACAGCTAGCTTTCACTGTATAATTGGAGGCTAATATGATATAATGTTTTATTGTGGATAATAATAAATTCTATTATGGTTTTCTATACATGTTATAATTATGTAGTATTGGAAAGAATCGATAAAGAGGTTGTAATAATGCTAAAAAATGTTAAAGGACTAGATATTAATTACATAGTTGAAGGTGAAGGTGAACCAGTCATAGTTCTCCATGGATGGGGGGCAAATATTAATACAGTATTGCCAATTGTCAATATCCTCAAGGATAGATACAAGGTATATGCCTTAGACTTGCCTGGATTTGGAGAATCTGAAGAGCCAAAAGAGCCTATAAGCTCCTTTGAATATGCTAAAATAGTTAAGGATTTTATAGTTGATGAAGGGATAGAAAAGGCTAGTTTTATTGGACACTCTTTTGGAGGGAAACTATCAATTATTATGGGTTCTAAATATCCTGATATGGTAAATAAGATAGTATTAATAGATAGTGCTGGTCTTATTCCCAAAAGAGGGATAGATTATTATGTAAAGGTATATAGTTTCAAGAGCTTAAGATTTATTTATAAGAACTTCTTCTTTTGGCTTAAGGATGATAAGAGGATGGAGAGGTTTTATAAGAAGTTTGGTTCAACAGATTACAGGGACTCCTCAGGAGTTATGAGGAAGATCCTAGTAATAGTTGTTAATGAAAATTTAAAGGATTTACTAAAGGATATCAAGGCTCCTACCCTGATAATTTGGGGAGATGAGGATACGGACACTCCACTATATATGGCTAAGACCATGGAAAAGGAGATTAAAGATAGTGGATTAGTAGTTTTAGAAGGGGCAGGACATTATTCTTATTTAGATGACTATTATACATTTAGGGCAGTGATTAATGCTTTTTTTAATGGGAGGTAATTATGGAGTATATTTTGGGATTGATCATACTCAGCATAGGATTAATATATCTTATATGTAAAAGATCCAAGATGTTTTTACATATGGTTCAATTAGAGGGTTATAATTCAGATAATTTTAAGAAGTGGATAAGAAACAATAAGGAAAGGGCCTATAAGTTAGGTAAAGATGACAGTCCTGTAAAGAAACCCTTAGTCTTTACTCAGAGGGCTACTAGGCTTTTTAGGACCAATGCTATAATTAGTTCAGCTTTTCTTCTTGCAGCAATCCTTTATTATATTTTATCTCCTAGTATATGGGCATTCATATTGGTACCCGTTCTAGGGCTATTGGTCTTTGTTTTTCAACCTAATATCATGTTGATATCCAACATGATAATGGTGCCAATAGAAAACAAGATAAATCAAGGTTTCTACAACTCAGCCCAAGGTAAGATAAAGGCTAGGGAAGATTTAACTGTTGTCGGTATCACAGGAAGTTTTGGAAAGACCAGTACTAAGTTTATAGTAGGTACCATATTAGGCGAGAGATTCAATGTCTTAAACACACCGGAATCCTACAATACCCCCATGGGCCTATCCAAGGTTATCAACAATGATCTAAATGATGACCATGAAGTATTCATTGCAGAAATGGGAGCAAGAAACATTGGAGACATTAAGGAAGTAGCAGAGCTGTGCCAGCCAAACCTTGGAGTAATCACCTCTATTGGTCCGGTACATATAGAGACCTTTAAAAACGTTGATAATATAATGAAAACCAAATATGAGCTTATAGAGGAATTACCATCTGATGGGGTGGCCATATTTAACTATGATAATGAACATCTTAAAAAGCTGGCCGACAAAACCTTTAAGGAAAAATTACTTTATGGATTGGAAGATATAGAAAACCTAGACATATATGCGGACGATATAGAAGTATCAGAATCAGGTTCAAGTTTTACCTTAAGGGACAAGAAGGGAAACAGTGTCAGATGTACAACCAGGCTATTAGGAAAGCATAATATTTACAATATTTTAGCTGGTGTCTGTGTAGCCCTTTCCTTAGGGATGAATTTTGAGGAAATCAGCAGGGGCATTAGTAAAATTGAGCCAATCCGCCATAGACTTAATATCATAGATTCGGGAACTGGGGTTATAGTAATCGATGATGCCTTTAATTCTAACCCAATAGGGACCAAGGCTGCATTGGAAGTAATCAGCCAGTTCAAGGAGGGAAGAAAGATAATAGTTACACCAGGTATGGTTGAATTGGGTGCTATGGAGGAGTCAGCCAACCGGGAGTTTGGTATGGACATAGGTAAGGTTTGTGACTATGCTATCCTGGTGGGAGAAAAGAGAAGCAAACCAATCTATGAGGGTCTAATGGAAGTAAACTTCAATCCAGATAATATATTTGTTGTTAGCAGCTTAGAAGAAGCGACAGAAAGACTAGGTAGGCTAACAAGACCTAAGGATGTAGTGCTATTTGAAAATGATTTACCAGATAACTATAGTGAATAAGGAGGCTACAAAAATGAAAAAGGTAGGAGTAATATTTGGTGGAAGAAGCGTGGAACACGAAGTATCAGTCATCACCGGAATGCAAGTAATGGAGAACATAGACAAGAAGAAATATGAGGTTGTACCTATTTATATCACTAAGGAAGGCAAATGGCTAACTGGTGAATGCCTAATGGATTTCGCTAATTTCAAAAAGAATGACTTATCTGAGGCGGTGGAAATGTTTGTTTCACCTAACTGTGGGAATCATAAGATCTATCCTAATCCAGAAAACATAGGATTATTCGGCAAGAAGATCCTTGGAGAGTTAGATGTTGTTTTTCCAGCCCTTCATGGGACCCATGGGGAAGATGGTTCTATACAAGGCCTATTTGAGCTTATGGATATTCCTTATACCGGCTGTGGGGTATTGGCCTCAAGTGTAGGTATGGATAAGATACTTATGAAAGATGTGTATAGGTCTTATGGAATGCCTATAGTTAAGTATCACTGGTTCTATAGAAGCAACTGGAAGAAGAATAGGGACATAATTATTGATGAAATCAAAGGGAAATTAGAATATCCTATGTTTGTAAAGCCTGCTAATTTGGGCTCAAGTATTGGAATAAATATAGCTAAGAATCAGGAAGACTTAATCGAAGCTATTGAAATAGCAGTTAACTACGATAGGAAAATTATAATAGAGCAGGCTGTAACCAATCCAAGGGAGATAAATTGTGCAGTTTTAGGCTATGATGAAGAGGTAATTACTTCATTATGTGAGGAACCACTAGGTTGGAAGGATGTTTTAACTTTTGAAGACAAGTATGTTAAAAGCAATGCTAAGGGGAGCAAGTCTTCTGGTGAAAGAAGGGTGATACCTGCTGATATATCAGATGAATTGAGGACTAAAATAGAAGATTTGGCAAAGAAGGCCTTTATCTGCATTGACGGCAAGGGAACAGCCAGAATAGACTTTTTAGTAGATGAAGATGAAAATGTATATGTTAATGAGATAAACACCATACCAGGCTCTTTTGGATTCTACCTATGGGAGGGCAAGGGCTATTCCTTCAAAAAACTAATAGACGAGTTAATCAAGATAGCTATCTTAACCCATGAGGACAAAAAGTCAAACATGTATAACTTTGATGCAAACCTCTTCAATAGAATTCAATATGGTGGAAAGGTAAAATAATGTAAGGTTTCTTACATTATTTTACTTTAATCGGGTAAATACTATCTTAAGAGTGCAAATTATTACCTCAAAAGAGGAGGGTAAAAATGTCCATAAGAGAAAAGATAATGGAGTTTATTAATTCAAAAGATTACAAGCCAATGATAAAGGAAGAAATCCTTGTTAGATTTGGGATTGATTATGGTTCTAGGAAGGAATTCTATAAAATATTAGATAGCCTGGAAAAGGAAGGACTCTTAATCAAGACAATTAATGAGAGATATGCTCCTATAAACAATGAATACCTAGTGGTTGGTGTTTTAGAAGGCCATGAAAGAGGATATGGATTTGTAGTGCCTGATGATAAGGACAGGGATGATATATTTATTCCTGCTGAGAATATGGCAGGTGCCATGCATGGAGATAGGGTAGTAGCCAATATATTAAGCAAGTCCTGGAATGGTAGAAGGGCTGAAGGAGAGATAATCCGAATCCTACAAAGGGAAAATCAATTTATAGTAGGAACCTTTGAAGAAAGCAAGAATTTTGGTTTTCTAATTCCCGACGACCAAAGAATTGCTTATGATATATTCATACCTAAGAGCTCCTTTAACAATGCTAAGAATAGGCAAAAAGTTGTAGTTGAAATAACCAGATGGCCTGAGCCAAGAAGGAATCCAGAGGGAAAGGTAGTAGAAATCCTTGGTTATTTAGGTGAAAAGGGCACCGATATCCTATCCATCATCAGACAGTTTAAGTTACCAGAGGAATTTCCAGAGCAGGTCCAGGAAGAGGCTGCAAGTATAGGACAGGAAATATCTGAGAAAGATTTGGAAGGAAGAGTGGATTTAAGACACTTAAAAACCTTTACTATAGATGGGGCAGATGCAAAGGACTTAGATGATGCTGTATCAATCCAAGTCTTAGAAAATGGTAATTATAGCCTAGGAGTCCACATTGCAGATGTTTCCCACTATGTCAAAGAAGGTTCTTACTTGGATAAGGAGGCTTTGAATAGGGGTAACTCAGTTTACTTAATAGATAGGGTTGTACCCATGCTACCCAAGGAGTTATCCAATGGTATATGCTCCTTGAACCCAAATGAAGATAGGTTAACCCTTTCTGTCATTATGGAGATAGACAGGGATGGAAATGTTGTTAATCACCAGATTGAAGAAGCAGTCATTAATAGCAAGGCAAGGCTAATCTATGACGATGTATCAGACTATCTGGAAAAGGATGATGAGGAGGCTAAGGAAAAACTTAAGGATCTATTGATTGAGTTAGACCATATGAAGGATCTAGCTAAGACCCTCTATGAGAAGAGGGATAAGAGGGGCAGCATAGATTTTGATTTTCCTGAGACCTATATAAGTTTAGATGAAAATGGCTATCCAGTAGAAATTGGTAAGATTGAGAGAAGGATTGCCAATAGGATTATAGAAGAATTCATGCTGGTGACCAATGAGACCGTGGCAGAGGAATACTTCTGGGCAGAGATTCCCTTCCTTTATAGGATTCATGAGGAACCAGCCCAAGAAAAACTAAGTGATTTTGCTAAGTTTATTCATAACTTTGGATATCGCTTAAAGGGCAAGGAGATCCATCCGAAAGAACTACAAATGCTGACCAAGGAGATAAAAGGCAAGAAGGAAGAAATAGTGATCAGTACCCTTTTACTTAGGTCACTTAAAAAGGCAAAATATAGTAGTCAACCTGATGTGCATTTTGGTTTAGCATCTAGGTATTATTCTCATTTTACTGCACCTATTAGGAGATATCCTGACTTAGTAATTCATAGGATAATCAAGGAAAACCTAAAGGGCAGACTAACACCAAATAGACAGGAATATTTGGAGGGTGTTTTACCAGACATTGCTGATCATACTTCCATGACTGAAAGAAGGGCAGAGGAAGCAGAAAGGGAAGTTGAAGATATGAAGAAGGCCCAATACATGAGCGACAAGATTGGTGAGAAGTATGAGGGGATTATATCTTCCTTGACCAATTTTGGTATTTTTGTTCAGTTGGAAAACACCATAGAGGGTTTGGTTCATTTCAGGAACATGCTGGATGACTATTATAACTTTGATGAAGATAATTATTATATAATAGGTGAAAGGACCGGTAGGATATATAGGTTAGGTGATGTGGTCAAAGTTGAGGTAGTAGGGGCAGACCCCTTAAGAAGGAATATAGATTTTAACTTGGTAGACTAGTTTGACACCAAAAAGAATATTTGCTAGACTAAATGAAAATGTGAAGGTGATTTTATGAAAAAGGGTGGAATTAAGGTTTTAGCGACAAATAGAAAGGCTAGACATGACTATTTTATTGAGGATACCATTGAAACGGGAATTGTCCTAAAAGGGACAGAGGTTAAATCTATAAGATTAGGAAAATTGAACTTAAAGGACAGTTATGCCAGCATAGATAAGGGAGAAGTTTATCTGAATAACATGCACATAAGTCCTTATGAACAAGGCAATATCTATAACGTGGATCCTGTAAGGAAGAGAAAATTATTGCTCCATAAAAGGGAAATCAGGAAGCTTAGTCAGGAGGTGAGCCTGAAGGGGCTAACCCTGGTTCCCCTTTCCGTATATCTTAAGGATGGCAAGGTCAAGATAGAGTTAGCCATAGCTAGAGGTAAAAAACTCTATGACAAAAGGGAGGATATTGCCAAAAAGGATGCAGAAAGAAGAATGCGACAGCATGCATCAGAAAAATATATGTAAAATATATTGATATACTAATTAAAAAAAATGGGGGATTCATATGATGTGGAAAGAAAAATACAGCATCGGGGTTGAGACTATTGATGAGCAGCACAAGGAATTATTTAAAAACCTAGGAGAATTTATCAAATTAGTTCAAAATAAGGAGATAAAATGGGAAGACAGATTAAATAAGGCCAAGGAAACCTTAGAGTTTTTACAAGGGTATGTCATCTTCCATTTTGAAGATGAGGAAAAATACCAGGAAAGTATAAACTATCCAGATTTAGAAATACATAGGGAAGCACATAAAAACTTCAAGGCAGGCATCCATGAGTATGTTGAAATATTTGCTGAAGGTGGGTTTACCGAAGATAAGATGCAGGAGTTTAGTGCTAAACTTATGACCTGGTTAATCATGCATGTGGGTAAGATGGACCAAAAAATCGGTGAATATGTAAGAAGTAAAGGGGCTGAAGAATAATGAAAGCAGAACATGTAAACTCCTTTTATGTGGCGGCTCAGGATGTGTTTAAACTTATGTTGGATTTAGATGTCAAAAGGGGAGAACTATCACTAGTTAATGGACTAGCCCCTAGTAAAGATGCCAATATTATGTTGGGTATTGTTGGTGACCTTGAAGGCGCTGTGTCCTTTAGTTTTCCAAAAGAAATGGCCTTAGAGATGGTAAAAATTATGGCAGGCATGGAAATGGATAACATAGATGTATTTGTGTCTTCAGCCCTTGGGGAGGTAGCCAATATTATAGGTGGTAATGCAATAACAAACCTATCTAATTATGATATAAAATGTGATATCACTCCTCCGCAGATAATAATTGGCAAGCACAAATCTATATCCATAGTCAGTGAAAACGTATTGGTTATCCCTATGAATACAGATATAGGCATGTTTGACATGTCGATTTTCTTATAAAACAGTCCATGTCCCCGTAAAGTGTCAATAGTCAGTGAAAATGTCACCTAAAAGTATATAGTTTTATTCAGTGAAAATGTCACTTTAAAGTATAAAACTGGATAAACGCATTTATTCCACGGTCCTGTTGACATAGGGACCCCTGACCCCTCTGGACACCCAGTTTTTGCCGGAAAACATCTTACATCGGGCGGGTGTTTCCGCCTCAATATTTTACCAGATGGGCCTTCCCCATATCAACAGGCTTTCGCGGCATAAACGCTAATATATAGGTTATTAAGAATTGTTACTAAAAAGAGTATAGGAAAGAAACCCCTTGAAAAAGGGCCTTAAAATGGGGTATGATATTAGAGATTAAATTTTATGCCCATGCCCTTGTGGAGTTGAATAAGCCTTTTAGGATCTCGGCTATTTCTGTATCTTGTTCATACAGAATATCTTCTCTATATGAGGGTATGGGTTTTTTATCTAATTGCCTCCAAGGATGGTTTTCTGATGGTCTGGACTTATTGTCTTGCACCTTCTTAGCTTCGATTTGAATTGACTTCTTAGGACGTTCAACCAATTTCCTGGTATCATAAACAACATTAGAATACATGGCTTTTATACCAATCTTACTGCTAGATAAAACTGTTACTTTAGCTTTTGGGAGAGCACTCGCTTTTTTATCACCTTTAATAAGTTGATAATACTGTCCACCATATGAAAAGGCTGAGCCTTCAATAATGGTACGTTGTTCTTTAATGCAAAGAATATGATTCAGATTAATATTAGAATCTAAAAATCTAAATGCAGTATTAGCATCTTCAGGCTCAACACCAAACTTTTTATTATATTTAACCATAAATTCAGCCAAAAATGCATTTGCTTGATCAATTGTTGTAATGCCATGTATTTTAAACTCAACAGGGAGTCTACTTTGGAGTGTACCCCACAATCGTTCAATTCGGCCTTTAGCTTGTGGAGAATATGCTTTGATAATATTAATTCCTAATTCCTCCATGGCCCTACCAAATTGCGTTAAATTGACTGTCTTTCCTTCTAGCTGGTCTTCAATAGATAATTTATCATCATTAGGGGATATGAATATAGTATGACGGTCACAATAAAGGCTAGTGGGAATTCCATGATTCGAAACGATTTGTCTAACTACCTCAAAGTACCCTTCCATGCACTCATTGGGAGTAAAATGAAGGGCAAGAATTTCTCCTGTGGCATCATCAATGGCACCATGAAGGTCAAAAGAATTACTACCTATAATCCACGTATGTGGAGATGCATCAATTTGAACCAACATCCCTTTTTGTGGCTTTCTTTTTCTTCGATGATGAGTCTTTCTTTTACGATGTTTTTTGGGACTTTTAATACCAGCCTCAGTTAAAATTCTATGCACAGTAGGATAACTAACTTTGACATTTTCGTGTTCTTCTATTAATTCTTGAAAATGATTAAAATTAGCTTCCTCGTACTTTGTTTGTTTAAGTTCAATAACTAAATTTTTAATATCATCCGTTGTAGCATGCTTTGGTTTACGGCCTCTATTTTTATGGATAATGAACGAAGGTCCTTCATTTTTAACTCCCTTCTTTAACCTTAATACTTGTCGTTCACTTAAGCCTAAAAGCTCAGCAGCTTCACGAATAGTTAATACTTGATCAATTGTTTGATTAATAACTCTAAGTCTAGTAATTTCTTTTTGAGTCATATTAAATATTTCCTTTCTCATACTGACATTTTATCAGAATAATTTTAATATGACATTATCATAGAATAACTACATTTGGTAAAAGTTTTTTATTGATTATTTTGGGTTAATAATATATACTAACCCTTAAGTTTGGCTTAATACATTTATACTAAATGATGATTCTTTTTTTTGCAACTTTTTTAGGAGGTGATTAATGGAAATAGCTAGATAAA
>JAAYTL010000079.1 GCA_012518035.1 Tissierellia bacterium
CCTTTTCTCTTTTTCATCATAATCACATCCAAATAAATATAAATAGAATCTTTCTTGCTACCTATCTTATACCCATAATATTACAATTATTTAATAAAGTAAACAAAAACTTGAACTAAGATTAGCTCAAGACTATGTCCATTTTCTTTGATTCTATTTTTTAGTTTGGTATTGTGATAATACCTTCTTTATAGAGCCTGCCTGATGCTCTTTTAAACCATGAGTTAGTGATTAATATGTAGTCTTAAGTAGAGGGATAAATCGTATTGTTAATTGAAACCATATATGTTAATATTAGCTTAATAAAGAGAAGAAGGTGTAGCATGATTAGATTAGGAGAAATTCAAGAGTTAATTATAAAAAGACTTGCCTCAGTGGGAGCCTATCTAAATGAGGAGATAGAGGAAGATAAGGATGTACTTTTACCAAAATCTCAGGTACCCAAGGATGCTAAAGTCGGAAGTAGGGTAGAAGTCTTTATCTACAATGACTCAAAAGAAAGGAAGATCGCAACCACTAAGAGACCTAAACTTACCCTAGGAGAATTGGGACACTTGAGAGTTGTAGATACCACTAAGATTGGTGCCTTTTTAGACTGGGGCTTAGAGAAGGATTTGTTTTTGCCCTTAAGGGAGACAATAGGTTCCGTTCAAAAGAATAAGGAGTATTTAGTAGGGGTCTATATAGATAAGTCCAATAGACTCTGCGCTACCATGAGGATAAAGAATATGCTTAGGACCGATTCTCCCTACAAGGAAAATAGTATAGCCCGTGGAACCATCTATAGTATCCATAGGGATATAGGGGCCTTTGTAGCAGTTGATAATAAGTATGATGGATTGATACCCAAGAAAGAATTGATGGGGGCCTATGACTTAGGTGATACCATAGAGGTTAGAGTCAATAGGGTTTTAGAGGATGGAAAGTTAGATTTAAGTCTAAGGGATAGGTCTTATATCCAAATGGATACAGATGCCAAAAGAATAATTAAAAGACTTAAGGAAAATGGTGGAAGCCTTGATATTGGAGATAAGAGCCCACCGGATTTAATAAGAAAAGAATTAAAAATGAGTAAATCAGGATTCAAAAGAGCAGCAGGTAGACTCTATAAGGATGGTATAATCACAATATCAGACTATAGGATAAAACTGAAGAACTAGGACATAATCATGAGCTAATTTTAGTTTGATTTTAGTAAACATAATGAAAGCAATATAATATATTTGGGCGAACAACTTTAGTTACCCAAACATTCATAAAGGGATGATAGTATGTATATAAATGAATTGACTTTTGATGAATTTATAGAAATAGAAATCCCAAGAGGAGATGATTGGGAAAACTTTGTATTAAACACCAAGGTAGATAGCACTGAAGATGGAGTATTAAAGGCTGCAGTACCAGACAATGTCAGGTTATTAGAGGAAATTTCAGAAGTCTATGTATATTACAAAAGAGATGGTATTTGTAAAAGATGGACATGTGAACTGCTAGGCTTTACAAGAAGTAATGAGATACTTTTGATTGTTCTTTTTTGTAATAAGAAATCTGAAAATGCTAATCTAAGATCAGCCTTTAGGCTAAGTTATGTTGAAGACATGGAATACGAGTTTGGAGATACTAAAATAAAGGCGAAATATAAGGATATTAGTGCTACAGGGATAGGCTTTTATACTAACACCAAACATAAGATTGGAGATGAATTAACCTTTGTAATAAATGATAAGGGCTTTAATATAGAAGTAGATGGTAGGATTGTAAGGGTAGAAGTACAAGAAGATAAAAATAGCCTATTTAAATACTTATATGGTGTGCAGTTTCATGAGACTAATGAAGAAATTATGAAATTCATATTTGCAAAACAATCAGAAATAATAAGGAAAAGAAGACTAAGCTTATAATTGAAGAAGATGTAGCATGATCATATTAGATGATAAGAGCCCACCAGATTTATTAAGAAAAGAATTTAAAATAGTAA
>JAAYTL010000010.1 GCA_012518035.1 Tissierellia bacterium
GACCTTAGAGGAATTAGAGTTGCAGTTAGCAGAGTACATTTACTGGTATAATCATATAAGGATTCATGGATCCTTAGGATACATATCACCAATTGAATATAGCAATAAAGATAGCTTTAAATTAGCAGCTTAGGCAGTATTTAGAAGGTATATTCTTGTTCGGAGTAATTTTGTCTAAAAAAGGGTTGCCTTTCCAGATATCTCACAGTTAAATTTGAAATTGGCGAAAAGAGATTTGTATATCCTTATGCATTTGAGAAGGGACATTTGAAGGTGAAATAAGTCGAAGATGCTGATTGTTTATTTTTAATTATATCTCAGTTATTGATAGTAATTAGTGAAGGAGCTAACATTATGATAAGGGAACTGGATAGGTTACTTATATCTGAAAGGAGTACATATGAGTAAAAACTATGTTGAACTATTGAAACAAGACCTAATAGAGAAGGCTATTAAATTAGGTAAGAAAGGTACTCTGTATAAAAGTGCATTCATTTTTGAATCCATTGAGGACAATTTTCATCCAGCTAGTTTTAATAACATTATAAAACATCCTTCTTGGAATCTAAGACTAAAAAAACCTCATCCATATTTTGAAAGAGAAGTATTAGAAATGCAATCTAGCAATAGCTCAGATGCCTTACTGATGAATATTTTCTGCCATCCCAATATTAAGGAATGGAAAGGAATTAGAGACCTATTAGACATTGAAGAAAGTGATGAGATTATATTTGGATGGAAGGGTGTTGGTTTTGAGAATGAGACAAGCTATATAACTGAAGTAGACATGAAAATAGGAGACTGTATCATTGAAGCGAAACTTACTGAAAATAGCTTTACTGAAAAAGACCTATCTATAGTTCTTGGATATGAGAATATTCATGAAGTTTTTGACATAGACATGCTTACAAAAGAAAATAATAAAGTTAGAAACTATCAATTGCTAAGAAATGTATTAGCAGCAAGTAAGCATAATTTTAGTTTCAAAGTCTTATTAGATGAAAGACGAATTGATCTTATCAGAGAATTATTTGATACTCTTGCTGCAGTAAAGGATAGCAACTTAAGATCAAGGATTGGCTTTATAACCTGGCAGGAAATAGCATCATATTGTGGCAAAGATTTAAAGAACTATCTTGAGCTGAAATATTTTACCGGTATATAATAAAGAAAAATTACACTTATCAAGTATATCTACCTTTATAAGAGAAAAGTTGGGGGAGAAGGTAAAGATTTAATATTTGCAATCCCTAATACCATCTGGTAGAATATGAAAAAAACAAGGGGATGGTATTATGAGGATTATTGATTTGTCACAAGCACATGATAATGAAATGAGTCAATTTCCAGGAACTCCACAAGTGGAGATCAAACAGATATGTAATTACGACCCCGACGGATTTAGACTGACCGACCTTCATACTGTAGTCCATGCAGGCACCCATTGTGATGCACCTGCCCACTATATTGAAGGCGGAAAGATGATTGATGAGATCCCTCTGGATAGCTTTATAGGTGAAGCCATCATAATAGATGTAGATGTTAAGGATGGAAGGGAAATACCAGCAAGTATTCTGGAGGGCAAGGACGTTAGAAAAGGTGACATCCTACTATTTAGGACCAATATGAGTAAGTACTGGAAGCAGGAGGAATACATCACCGCTTATCCATATTTATCAGTAGGATTGGCGGAAAAATTAATAGAGATAGGTGTTAAGGCCATTGGCATGGATGCCCTCTCTCCTGACCCTGTAGATAGCGATAGGGTTCATAAGATAATTCTAGGTGCAGGCATCATCTTCATAGAAAACCTTAATAACTTGGACAAGATAGACGTAGAAAGGTTTCACTTTTCTGCTGCACCAATCTTGGTTGCCAATGCCGAAGGTGGCATAGCCAGGGCCTATGCCATCTTAGAATAAGATATTTAAGAGATAAAGAAGTCTTGAGACACGAGAATTTCAAGGCTTCTTTTTTGTTTAATAATGGGACACAATCATATTTATAAGAGCAGCCTATACCTTGTATATATGAGTTATAGGATTAAATTTTAACTATTCTGAATCATTATCATCCTAAGTCTATACATAAAAATCTTATAGTATATAATATAACTAGAAGTTAATAAGTCTCGGACCTCATCATTTTCATGAAAGGGTTATTTCTATGAGGAAATATTTCGTATTTCTAATTACAATTGTATTAGTGATAAGTGTCTTTTCTGAGTCTTCTTATGCAGTAAAGGATACCTATAGGGTTGCAGGTGATAGCCATTTCCCGCCCTATGAGTATATCGATGATGATGGTGTTTACAAGGGCTTCAATGTTGACATGCTTAAGGCCATTAGCCTAGTAACTGGACTAGAATTTGAATTCTACCCAATGAAGTGGGAGGATGCCTACTATTCTATTGAAAAGGGACAAGCTGATATAATCCAGGGCATGAAGGAATCCGAGGAAAGGAAGGCTAAATTCCTCTTCTCTAAATCTCTACTATTGAACTCCCAATCTATATTTGTCTTAGATAGTAATACAAGCATAAACACTGAAAGGGACTTAGATGGTGAAACCATAGCCTTGCTCAAGGAGGATATTATTTATGAGGAAATAAGTAGAAAATATGATGCTAAGATAATAGAGTATGATTCCATTGAAGCTGCCTTGGATGCCCTATTAAAAAGTGAAGTTGACGTTCTGATTGGTAACACCTTAACCATAAACTACTTAAGTAAGGAAAAAAATTGTATAGAGCAAATTAAGATAGTTGGTCATTCCCTAAATGAACAGAGATATTGTATAGCAGTAGATAAAAACAACGAATACCTAATAGAAAGACTTAATGCTGGCATCACTGAAATCCAAAAAAGTGGCATCTATGATTCCTTGTATAGAAAGTGGTTTGGGACACCTATAAAGAACACAAAAGACCAATATGAAACCCTACTGAAAGTAACTATAGTAAGCACCTTGGCCTTTACGGTATTAATCATCATAATCCAGGGGTTAAATAGAAGACTTAAATATATAGTTGAAACAAAAACAGAAGAGCAGAAAATCCTTATTAATGAGCTAAGACATTATGACAAACTACAATTTATGGATAAGATTATATCATCCATTGCCCATGAGATACGAAATCCCCTGACCTCAATAAAACTATATACTACCCAGATGAAGGATAGGTTAGGAGATGAGCAGTTTATCCTGGCAGCATCTGAAGATATCCCAGAAGAGATTGATAGAATCGATGAACTAATCAAAGAGTTTATGGAATATACATCTCCTAGAAAACCAATGATAGAGAGCTTTACCTTATATGATGAATTAGTAAAGGCCTTAAAACTTGTGAAATTTCATATAGAAGATATCAATTTTGTTCTAGACATAGATAAATCTTACATTGTAAGATTTGACCAGGGACATTTTAAGCAGATTGTATTGAATATCCTTCTAAATAGCATTGATGCAGTAAAAACTTCAGATATGCCCACAATAAAGATAAGTGCAAGGGAAGGCCAGGAATATATCTCTCTTTATTTTCAAGATAACGGCCCTGGGATGGATAAAGATAATCTACAATATATTTTTGAGCCATTCTACACTACCAAGGAATATGGAAATGGTCTAGGCTTGTTTATTGTAAAACAACTGGTGGATGAAAATGAAGGCATGATCTCTGCCTCCATCCCAGGTGAAGGGATGGGTATGACAATCACTTTAAAGTTAAAGAAGGGTGGGCCATATGAAGAACAAACTCCTAATAATTGATGATGAGGTTAAGATCCTAAGATCACTTAAGTTTCTCCTGGGAGATGAATTTGATGTCTACACTAGTGACAATTCTTTAGAAGCCTTGGAGATTTTTAAAAAAGAAGGGATATTTTTAGTCCTCCTTGATTTAAGATTAAAGGAGGGTAATGGCTTTGAACTAATGAAGGAGCTATTAGAGTACCAACCTGATGCAATAATTATAATGATGACAGCCTATTCAACTATAGAAAACTCCATAAAGGCTATTAAGGCTGGTGCCTATTATTTTATAACCAAACCGATTGATAATGACCAGCTCTTATTACTCTTGCATACAGCAGATGAAAAGCTAAGAATGTATCAAAAAATTAATAGTCTTGAGGGACACTTAAAAAAGGATCTTATAGGCAACTCACCACCTATACAGGAGATAAATGATATTATACTTAGAATCAAAGATACCAATGCTACAGTTCTCATAACAGGAGAAAGTGGCACGGGTAAGGAGCTGGTTGCTCAAAAAATTCATAGAACCAGTAATCGGGCGGACAAGCCATATATCTCAATAAATTGTGCAGCCATGCCAAACGAGCTCTTAGAAAGTGAGTTGTTTGGCTATAGGAAGGGGTCATTCACAGGTGCCTATAAGGATGAAATAGGTATAATAAGAAGAGCTGATGGGGGGACCCTCCTCTTAGATGAAATTGCTGAAATGGACTTAGAACTACAATCAAAGTTACTTAGGTTTTTACAGGAAAGGGAGGTTAGGCAAATAGGAGATGCCATCTCCCACCCTGTAGATGTAAGGATAATATGTATTACTAACAAGGACCTAATGAAGGAAGTGGAAAGCGGGAGGTTTAGAGAAGACCTATACTATAGAATAAACGTAATAAATATTGTAGTACCACCCCTGAGAGAGCGTAAAGACGACCTAAAGCAGCTAATTTCCTATTTCATTGATAAGTATAATATATCTTTTAATAAGCATATTAAAGGTATTACAGATGAAGCCTTTGATATACTTAGTAATTATAGCTATAAGGGGAATGTAAGAGAATTAGAGAACATAATTCAAAGGGCAGTTCTTTTAAGTACCCTAGACTATATTGATACCAATGTACTCCATATTAGTCCATCTGATATAAACAATAACTCTAACATTTCTACTAAAAACTATATTAAGGTATATGAAGGTGAAACCTTAAAACAAGTAGAAAAGAAGCTTATAAAGTTTGCCTTAGATACCAATAACCAAAACAGGAGGTTGACAGCTAAAAGTTTGGGTATTGCAGAAAGAACTCTAAGATATAAAATTAAGGAATATGATTTATAAGAACCCTGCAAAAATTGCACCCTGCAAATTCTGCAGGGTATTTTTTGTTCTTTCTTGTTATATATACTTTTTTTCACCTACTAAAATGGCTAAAAATAGGGAAACTGAAACGTTCAGAATATTGGCATATAATTTGCATAGGTAAATAATGACTTAATATATGGATTTCCTGATGATTTTATAAAGGAGGGTAGCATTGTTTTAGTAAGTAAATTACCATTATATGATTGAGGAGGGAAAATAAATGTCATTTGAAGTAATTGAAGGTGTTTTTACGATCAGTGCAGATATGACTATGACTACAGCTATGGCGGCAGTATTACTTGTTATTGGTTACGCTGTAAAAAAGAAGGTATTTTTCCTTGAAAAATACTGTATACCAGCAGCAGTTGTGGGTGGCTTTATTTTTATGCTGATTACCTGGTTAGGACATACAACAGGTTCATTTGCCTTTAGCTTCGATACAACCTTGCAATCATTTTTCATGCTGGCATTTTTCACAACTGTAGGCCTTGGAGCTAGTATGGAACTACTTAAAAAGGGTGGTAAACTCTTAATAATCTATTGGCTAGTAGCAGGTTTTGTTTCTATTATCCAAAATACCATAGGAGTAGGAATTTCAAAGGTAATTGGTCTAGAACCAGCCTATGGACTCTTAAGTAGTGCCATTACCATGATAGGTGGTCATGGTGCAGGTTCTGCTTATGGTCTTACATTTGAAGAAATGGGATATCCTTCAGGCCAACTTGTAGGAGCTGCAGCTGCAACCTTTGGACTGATTTCATCTGTTATGGTAGGTGGACCAGTCGCTCGTCGTCTTATTGAAAAAAATAAGCTAGAGCCAGATCCTACTGAAAGTCTGGATACAAGCCTAACAGAAATCAATGTTGCAAGTAGCGAATCCTTGAGTGACCTTGATGTTATTAAAAATGTTACAGCAATACTAGCATGTATGGCTATAGGAACTATAGTTTCAGGTTGGATAGGAAAATTAATAGATATGTCCTTCCCAACTTATGTTGGAGCCATGTTTGTAGCAGTAATCCTTCGTAATATTAATGAAAAGACTCAGTGGTATAGGTTTGACTTCCCGCTTGTTGATGGGATAGGCAATGTTACTCTAGGGATTTATCTATCTATAGCCATGATGACTTTGAAGATGTGGGAATTAATGGATCTTGCAGGTCCGATGCTTGTAATCTTAGTTGCCCAAGTTATTTTCTTGGTACTATTTGCATACTTTATTGTCTTCAGAATTCTTGGCAAAAACTACGATGCGGCTGTAATGTGTGCTGGCCTACTAGGACATGGTTTAGGAGCTACACCTACAGCTGTAGTAAACCTTTCAGCTGTTAACGATAGATATGGAATGAGCCGTAAGGCCATGATGATTGTTCCTATAGTAGGAGCATTCCTAGTAGATATTATCTATCAACCACAGACAATTTGGTTTATAAAGACCTTTGTTGAAAACTTAGCACCATAGAAGTGAGGAGGATAAGATGAGAAAGTTAATGGAATGCGTACCTAATTTTAGTGAGGGTAGAGATGAGGCTATAATAGAGCAGATAATTGATGAAGCAAGAAAAATCCAAGATATCATCATCTTGGACTATGCCCCTGATAAGGATCATAATAGGACAGTTCTTACAATGATAGGACCACCTGAGCAAATAAAGGAGGCAGCTATTAATTGCGCAAGAAAAGCAGCAGAATTAATAGACATGTCCAAGCATGAGGGGGCCCATCCTAGGATGGGAGCCACAGATGTTATACCATTTACACCAGTAGCTAATGTTACCATAGAAGAATGTAAAGAAGTAGCCCTTGAAGTAGCTGCAGAGATAGGAAGCTGGGGTATTCCAGTATATCTTTATGAGGATTCAGCAACCAGACCTGAAAGGAAAAATCTTGCATCTATAAGAAAAGGACAATATGAAGGATTCTTTGAAAAAATCAAGGAAGAAGAGTGGAAACCAGATTTTGGTCCCCAGGAAATGAATGTGAAAAGCGGTGGAACTGTAGTTGGAGCTAGGGTCCCTCTAGTAGCCTTCAATGTCAACTTAGATACCCCAAATGTAGAAATTGCAGATAAGATTGCCAAGACCGTTAGGCACATTGGTGGTGGCTTAAGATACGTTAAGGCAATTGGGTTGAAACTTGAGGAGAGGAATCAGACCCAGGTTTCTATGAACCTTGTCAACTATGAGAAAACAGCAGTATATCAAGCCTTTGAAATGGTCAAGATGGAAGCAAAAAGATATGGGGTAAATGTAGTAGGTAGTGAAGTCATCGGAACAGTACCTATGAAGGCCCTGCTTGATGCAGCAGAATATTATCTACAAATCGAAGGATTTGATATGGATCAAATACTAGAAAAGAGATTGCTAGACCTACAATAGATTAGCTATGTAGATATGGAGGTTTTTATGGATTATAAAGGTGTAATGGATTTAATCTTAGATACAGATGATGTCACAGTGGGTGGAGGAAGTGCTTCAGCCTTGTCTGGAGCCTTGGCCTGTGGCTTGATAGGCATGGTTTGTAAACTGTCTACCAAAAAGGACTATGGCATAGCACCAGATAAGCAGTTAAACTATGCTAAGGAACTTGAGGAACTAAGAGAAGAGCTACTCAAGGGCGTTGTTGATGATGCAAATGCCTATGGGGTCATTAGGGATGCTTACAAGCTACCCAAGGAAACAGAAGAAGAGAAGGAAGTAAGAAGGCAGGCCATTGCCAAGGCAGGAATAGTAGGAGCAAGTGCACCCCTTGAGAATGCAAGGCTTTGCAGAAGGGTATATGACATAGGCAAGGCTTTAGAGGGTAAGTCTAATCCCAACTGTCATTCAGACCTGGTAATAGGGTATGAACTTGCAAAGATAGGGACAAATGGATGCTTGATGAATATTGAAGCTAACCTTCCCTTAGTCAAGGATGTTGATAAAATCCAGGAGTTCAACACTGCCCTAAAGGAGTTAAGAATCGAATAAGGCAGGTGATGCCAAGATGAAATGGAAAATTATTGACAAAGAAGTTTTTACAACCACAAAATGGGCAGGAGGCGAAACGACGCAATTAGCCATCTTCCCTGAAGATGCTATATTCTCGAATAAGGACTTTTTGTGGAGGATTTCATCAGCTACATTTACAACCACAGACTCAAAGTTTTCAGATTTTACTGGTTACCAAAGATATATACTTCCCCTAGAAGGGAGGCTTGCCTTAAACCATGAAGGCTTATATCATAGGGAACTAGACAAGTATGAGGTAGAATATTTTGATGGATCTTGGACCACATTTTCTGAAAACAGCCTGGACTGTAGAGACTATAATTTTATCGTAAGAAATGGCAACCTAGCCAAGCTACAGATACTAAAAAGGGGAGATAGGTATTTTTTAAAAGAATCGATGCAGGTGACTATTTTCTCCATGGATGACTTTGTCATCTCCTTAGAAAATTCGAGGGACATGATAGGAGTTAAAGGTTTTTCATTATTGGTCTTAGAAGCTGATAAGGAGGAAAATATCAAGATAATAGGAGGAGATTCACCTCTTATACTAACGGAATTCCTTCTCAGCTAAGTTATAGGAAAGTAGTAGATTATTATTAATCTACTACTTTTTATTATCAGAATCCAACAAATAATTATTGAGACCTTCGACTATAAGTAAGACTATTCAACCTATGAACCTCTATGCTTAAGAGAAAATCAATAAAGATAACGCAAGCACCTTCTATAAAGAAATATTTGTAGAGGGTATTATGTAGAAGTCTGAATAATTGCAGAAATCAACATAATTCGATATAATAATTCTTGTTGGTAAGAATATGCAAATCTAGAGGTGAGCCTATGTCAGTAAACTTTTACGAGAGAATCACAGAGGACGGAAACTTTTGGTTTATGAAGAATATTAATCGTAGGATTTATGAAAACCTTTTTGAAGCCGAAAGTAATGCCTTGATTGACTTTGTAGCAAGTGGCGTTAAAATCAGAGATGCCCTTGAAGTAATTATCGATTCAATAATTAAAGACCATGGCCTAGGAAGCCAAGTTTCAGGAACCCTATATGAAAAAATATCCTTCCTTAAAAAGGACAAGTCAATACTGCCTGACCTAGGTATTGTCAAATTTCAATTTGATAATGGTAAATTAGGTAAGGCCGATTATTATACATACATAAGGCGGTTTGGTAATAGCTGTGCACATGAGTCTGATTCAATTATGGAAAGGATTAAAACCGATTATCCCCACCTAATCCAATGCCTAAAGTGCTTTCATGAATTTTTACTTAGCTACTATTCAAAGAGAATCCACAAGGCAACCCCATCCTTTAATGAAAACCTAATGCCAATCAGAAACTACCATATAAGAGAATCATTCGTACCTAAGGATATACATAGGTCCAAGTGTAATAGGGAATATGTGGGATTTCGAAAGGGTTCCACAGGTAGGTTTTCCTATGCAGTATTAAGAAGGTATAATAAGGAGGACCTAAATGAAGAATTTCTCCTTCGTAATGCAGTTACCTTCCAAGAAGCCTCACATTACTCCATAAGTACTCCAGAAGGTATGGCACATGTGAGGGAGGTTGTCACCTATACTGACAACAGAAGCTCCTTCTACATCATTGCCTATGAGTTTAACAGGGAACCCCATATGCTTAATGATAAGATTCTCAAAGAAATGGATTTAGGTAAAAGGGTAAAACTCTGTAAGAGGATTGCAGACTCCTTCTATGACCTACATAACTACGAAGTTCCCATCTACCATAGGTTGCTTTCCCATGAGAGTATTTATGTTTGTGACTTTGGCAAGGAATGGGTGCCCTATATCGTGAAATTAGACTTTGCAAAAATCGATTCTGCAGATATGGCCACTGTATTTATGGATGTATTGAGTGCTAAGGAGGCTCTGGAAGAGGCCAAGTTAACTAAATACATTGCCCCAGAGTGGTTGTCAGCAGATGACTCAAAGAACCTTGATTGGGGGAAGATGGACATATACTCCCTAGGGGTGCTCTTCTGCGATATTCTAAGTGGAAGGATTAATACCAATATCGTAGACTTTGATGAACTTGAAGCAATGGACTTATCCGATGATATGCTGGATCTCCTGGATATGATGTTGGCCGAATCACCTTCCTATAGGTGTGATATGGAAGTTGTTAAACTAGTAGTTGGGGAGGAGGCTGCGCTTTGGACATAAGGTTTTCAAAGGACCATCATTATAGATTAATCGATGAATCAAAGATAGAAACGGATTTAAGTGTTATCTACAAGGGCCAGGACCTAGAATTAAGTAGGACGGTTTGTGTGAAGTCCATCCAGCTTGATTGTCAGAACCCTAATCAGGTTAAGCCTAAACTGAATAGGGCTATGTTGGAGGTAAAAACCATGGTCAGGGTAGGGGAAAAGACTTCCAGGGTACCTAGAATCTACTCTACCTACTTCGATGAAACTAGCCTAACCCTCTATATTATTATGCAGTGGATTGATGGGACTAGCCTTGAAAAAAAGATGAATGTACCGGAGCTAATGTTCATACGTTGGATGATAGACCTCTGTGACATCTTGGCTATTATGGAGAGGGAGAGACTCTATCATAAGGATATCAAGCCTTCCAACATCATGATAAATAGGAGGAATGAGCTCTACCTTATAGACTTCAATATCTCAGTTTCCAAGCCCAATATGATAGAAGGGACGGTAAACTATAAACCTCCTGAAATGGACATGAACTCTAAATATGTAGGCAGGGAAAAGGTGGATATTTTTTCCATAGGGGTAATGCTCTATGAATACTATGCTAAAGAGGTCCCCAAGAGGGGGTTCGATTATGCTAAAAATTCCCGAAGGGGCAAGCTCGCGTGGGATGTCTTTAAAGAGCCCATTAGCAAAAACCTCCAAACACCTAGGGAAGTAAATAACATTGTTATCAAGTGCATGAAGATGGATCCCAGGGAGCGCTATCGGAACATTTCAGAGTTAAAGCGGGATTTAATACAAGCTGAAAGGAGCATAAAAAAACATGCCAGAAACCAATACAAACAAGACAAGCCTATTCAAGGAGGAGTTCAAGACTAGATTAAGGAATCAGGATTATCTTGAATTACCTGATGAATTGGAAATTAAACCTATTAAAGTAGAAAAAATAGAGAAATGGAGCAAATTAGAATGGCAGGATTTGTTAGCTTTAAACAAGAAGCAAGACTAGTAGGTTATATTAGATTTTCCATAACTAAAGGGGCCTTTGGCAGGATGTCCTCCCATGAAAAAGGTGTAGGACCCTTACTTACAAGCTTGTCTGCTAGAAATATCCTCCTTATAACAAAGGGTAGGGACCAGGGCCTCTATGAAGTACATACTGATGATGGTATTTATCTTTGTAGGATAACGGATGATAGGCAATCTTTCTTAATAATAGGGTTTAATCAAAACACCTTGATAAGGCAAAACAACGCCTTAAAGAATGGGATATGCTTTAGGGTTGATCGGGGAATAATCATTCAGATCAAATTAACGGAACCCTATAATTATTTTTTTGACATAGTTAATGGTAGACAACTCAGTATGAATAGGTATGAAAACCAATCAGTATCTAGTTCGATTAACATTGTAGAGACTGAGCTGGCATTAGTTGATACGGTTGAAGATGAAGAGGAAATAATCGATGAAGAATATGAGCCAGTAAAGCCCCTGGCAAATCTCCTGGAGGTTGCAGAGAAGTATGCTATCCTGTCCAGCGAATTGGAGGAGTTAAGGGCCCACGCTGCTGACAAGGTGTCCTACTTTACCATCAAGCCCCTGGACTATGACAGGATTGACAGGGTAGCCTATGAGTTTGAGGTGGATGATATTGATGTCAACCTATTTAAAATGGGGACCAAGGTAGACGTGGAGGATGGCCAGGGGCAAAGGCACTCTGGTGAGATTATCAGCCTAGAAACGGAGTCGGATATTAAGTCCATGGGAATCCTTTTCCATGACCAGATAGATATCAGGGACTTCCACGAAGCGGGTTGGATTAGTCTTTCCTTCTCCAGCGTAAATAAGGATGTCCAGCTGGCAGCCATAGAGAAGATTAGGAGTGGAGAGGCTGCTGCCAAGTATATGGACAGGGTACTGGGTAAGGGTGAGACATCAGGTTTTGAAGACAAGGACCTTGGGTCTGTGGAGGAAGCCTTATCCAAGCAGAAGTACCCACCTAATGAAAGCCAGATGAAGGCTATCAAGGCAGGTATCAACACTAAGGATGTCTTCCTGGTTATGGGGCCACCAGGGACGGGTAAGACCACCGTTATCCTGGAATGGGTAAGATACTTTGTCAAGCATGAGAAAAAGAGGGTTTTGGTTTCCTCTCAAAACAACAAGGCAGTGGACAATGTTATAGCCAGGATAGCCGATGAAGAGGATATTGACGTTATCAGGATTGGTTCAGAGTCCAAACTCCAGGCAGAGATAATACCCTTTATGTTCGAAAACAAGGTTAGGTCACTGAGGAAGCATATAGTTAATCATACCCAAAAGAACATGGAGGAAATTCTTAATATCAAGAAACCTTGGGACGATTTTATCCAAGAATTAAACCCCTTAACAGGTCTTAATGTTGAAGTTGAAGGCCACAGGGAAACCCTCAATAAGAGGCTGGATCAGGACCTAGTGCCAATGTATTTAGAACTTATCGATAAATATAAGGAGCACCACTACCTAGTCCAAAGGTCAGAGATGCTGGAAGGTAAGATCAATAAAGGGATTGGGAAAATTGAAAACTATCAAGGGACCAGTTCTATGTATAAGAAGGTGTTTGGCTTTATACTAAAACTAATCACTTCCTTTATTCTTAATAGGAATATGAAAAAACTCTATAACCTCAAGGAGAGGGAAATCTTTATAGTAACCTCCTATAATGAAATGAAATTTAATTTCAACCAGCTATACCAAACTATAGAGGAAGTAGAGTTTGATACTTTCTTTAATACAAAAGTAAAGAGGGACAAGGTTGCTGAGGAGGTATACACCAGGACTCCTGAGACAGCCAATAAATGGGATTTGTTTAAAGTAGACTTGGAGTTAGATATTTTCACAGACAACAGTAGGTTATTACCTACCTTACATTTTATTAACCAAGAGTCCTCTAGGGCTGAAAAATTAGTAGAGGCTATCGATTCCTGGAAATCCGAGACCCAGTCCAAGCAGAACTATGCCCTTAACGAGATAGTCCTGGAATCTGTAGATCTAGTAGGGGCAACATGTATAGGTATCAACTCCCAGAAGAGGTTTGCAGACTTAAGTTATGACGTGACCATAATCGATGAAGCAGGTCAAATCCAGGTCCATAATGCCCTGGTGCCCATGAGTGTTTCCAACAAGCTAATCATGCTGGGTGACCACAAGCAGATTCCACCTGTGACTGATGAGGAGCTAATCAGCCTATGCGAGGAAAACAATGTGGATCCGGAACTTTTGAACAAGAGTCTCTTTGAGAAGATGTACGATGACATGCCTGAATCCAATAAGCTCATGCTGGATACCCAGTACAGGATGCCTGCAGAAATTGCAGAGATTATTTCCCAATGGTTTTATGGTGGGAATTATCTTTCTGCAGATTTTAAGAAGAATACCAAGAGCGAGCTTCCCTTCTTATCTAGGCACCCCTTGGTGGTTATTGATACCTCCAAGGAAAAGGCTAGGTTCGAGCTTAAGTCCCCAGAAGGTGGAAGCAGCAATAAACTCGAAGCTACTGCCATTGCAGAGCTGGTAGAAAGAATCACCCAAAATCCTGAGATTGACTTAAATCAAATAGGAATCATATCTGCCTATAAGGCCCAGGTTAAGCTTATCAAGGATAAATTAATGAGCTTCTTAGAAAAGGATATAGTCAATGAAATGGTAGCTACCCTGGATAGCTATCAAGGCCAGGAGCGGGACATCATAATCTATAGCTTCACCAAGAGCTCCAAGAGAAGCCCTCAATATAAGCGGATTGGCTTCTTGAATGAAATCAGGCGGCTAAATGTAGCTCTTAGCAGGTGTAAGAAGAACCTAATCCTAGTCGGGGATATGGACTTCTTATCAGGCTGCCAGCACATGGACCTAGATGACGACGGGGAGCCCATCTATGAAAAAAGTGAGAAACAGTTCTCTGATTTCATTAAACATATGATGAATAATGTGGAAGCCGGTAGTGGTGACTTGATTAGCTATAGCCAGTTTAAGGACAAGATTAGGGAAAGGAGCGAGGCCTAATGAGCAAGAAAAACAAGGGTGGACTTAAGCGGAACGAGATGTATTTTGCCCTTAAGGAAATCCGTTCAAAATACAAGATAGATAACTCTGACATAGTCTTTTTTGCTCCTGTATATTATCCCATTGCAATTTTGGAGATCAACCTAGATGAAGTATCCTTTGAGGATTTTGAAGCTGTTCAATTAGCGGTACTTAGGTTTTACTCTTTAGGTATAAAAGACTACAATATGATAGCTGATTTGATGGGTCTAAGTCCCAATTATGTTTACAGGCTACTAAACCTATTAAGGGGATATGGACACATAGATGAAGCTGGTATAACAGAACTAGGACAGAAATCCCTAGAGGTAGAAAAAAAGATTACCAAGGCCCAGGTCTGGCAAAAATTCCAGGTGGATGCCTTAAATGGAACCCTACTGAAGATGAGCGAGACGGTATCAGATAACGTCCTTAATGACAAGGGTGATACCAGCTTTATAGTTGGTCACTTGGATTATATAGATGGGATTAGTGTGGACTTGATCAGGATGCAGATAGAGGGAGAAGACTATAAGGACTACATCAAACGAGACTCGGATATCTTAAGTACCAACCTACTTGCCATTAATGATGTAAAATGCACCGATATCCTCTATGCTAAGAGCTTTATCTTGGGACTAAAGAGTGCAATTGAGCCTCTTATCTTTGCCAAGAGGTATGATAGCAAGAAGGAGAAGCTAAGTGAGAGGTTTACTTGGCTGCCCTTTAGCGTAGGGGATGAGTCCATCAAGGCCAGGTATGGCATAGAAGACCAGGTGGGTTTGAGTACTGAGACTTCATCACAATATGCAAATGCTGTTTTAGGGTTAATCAATGATAGGGCTGCCAACCTTAATTTAGAGGAAGAGGTACACAAGGTATTACAAAGGACCTACCCCTTCAACCTAGATGAAGTGGAACTAGTCCAATCCTTTAATCCGGTCATAGTAAACATCAACGAGAGGTCCTTTACTAGTTTTAGAAAGTGGATACTTAATTTTCTAATGGACTTGGTGGAGGACGGGGAAAGCCTGGTTTCCAATGAGTACCTATATGGGAATATCATTAAGCTACGAAGCAAGAGTGATAAGCTCTTTAAAACTGCAAATATCCTCAAGGGAAAGATAGCGGAGAAGGGAAGTAGGAGCAAGGTCTTCAATAGATTAAATGATGAGCTTAAAGATTTCCAGCCAAGGGAAGGCTTGGACTTAATTGATATGATTCATAAAACCTTAACTGGTGAGAAAGATGAAGATGTTGACTAGGAGTCAGAGCTTCAATACTGACCTCCTTTTAGGAATCTACCTAGAGGGGGTTATTTGCATTTAACATAAGTCAAATAAGTTAAATAAATAACCGTGGGATTTCTGAGAATTACCAGTATGATATAGTAGAGGCGGAGGTGACCATGTGGAGGAGAAAATAGTCAAGTTAATAAAGCAAAAAGATGACGAAGGCTTAAAACTCTTGATGAGCAATTATTCAGGATTAATCCATTATATCGTAGGCAACATAATAAAGACCCAGGAAGACCTAGAAGAGTGTGTCAATGACATTTATATGAAGGTATGGAAGTCCATGGACTCTTATTCCAGGGAAAGAGGCAGCCTAACCACATGGATCACAGCCATTTCACGTAACAGAGCCTTAGATTATGTCAAAAGACAAGAAGGAGCCCATGAAGAGATAAGGGAAGAATTTGAAGATAAAACTACCACTGAGGGTGAAGTTATCAGGCGTGAAAATACAGATCAGCTAAAAATGGCAATAGCAAGACTTACAAGGGAGGAGCAACATATCTTCTATAGGAAGTATTATTACTTACAGCAGACCTCCCAGATAGCATCAGAATTAGGTCTAACTGAAAGGGCAGTAGAGGGTAGGCTATACAGGATTAGGAAGAAGCTACAAGGAAGGTTAGGAGGGGATACTAATGGATAGGAAGGATTTAATCTTTGAAGAAGAAATAATCCAAGGACTCAAGGATATAACACCACCTGAGGAAGAAATCCTAGAAATTAACCCATGGATGGTG
Source organism: Tissierellia bacterium (assembly GCA_012518035.1). Lineage (GTDB taxonomy): Bacteria > Bacillota > Clostridia > Tissierellales > Tissierellaceae > JAAYTL01. The sequence goes on from JAAYTL010000010.1 coordinate 16,390, forward strand.
CCCATTAGTTCAATAGCCTGGGGTTTGATACTGACCACCATCAGGCTGAATTTCCTCTTCCTCCAGTACCTTTTACCCACCATAGGGGTAGCCCTGACCTTCGTAGGATTTAGGAGTTTAAGGAATCAAAATAATTACTTTAGAGTGCTATACTATATATCCCTTGGAAGGCTATTACTTCATCTTGTGGACACCATAGTTATAGGCACCCCCCTAAACTTGATGGATATCCCAAGTCTAGGTATAGGGCTTGTAAGGCTTATTATCCAAGTATTTACCTTCCTGATTTTCCATATGGGCTTAAGGGAAGTTTATAAAGGTGCGGGAAGGACCATGGAGTTATCTCCCCTAGTCTGGGTCAGCCTGTGGACTATACTTGCATTTTTTATAGCAATTACACCTCTGGCTGAAACATGGCTAGCCTTTTTACCCATGATTATTTTCTACATCTTAATTATAAAGGCCATCTTTTCCATAGGTGAAGACTTGGATGACACTGGATATCTGATAAAGAATGCTCCAGTTAAGATCTCCAATACTAGCCTTAGAAATATCTATCTTCTCCTGGTAGTGGTAGTTGGCCTAGGAAGTAATATGTATTTTAACAATCTTAAGCTAGATTCTCATGAATTTATACCTCCTGTAATCACTTCAATAAGGGAAGACCTTTTGAATAAGGGTTTCCCTGCAGAGGCCTTGAGATACTTGGCTGAGGATGATCTGGGATTACTAGGGGATGCTATAAATATAGAGGTAAAGAATGAACTATTGATGTTTGATCCTAGGGTGAGCCAAGAGGTTTCAGGCTCTGGATATTTTCAATCCATTACCAATACCCATGAGCCAGGCAAGACGAATATCGACTCAACAACCATATATATAGAGATGCCTGACAACGTCCTCTATGTCATGCAATATTTCAAATGGAAGGGTGGAAGACCCATCTGGCAGGATGCCATCATGCTCACAGGACAGGATGAGGTGGAAGATAGGCAGATTATAAGTAGCAGCTTATTCTATAGTAAAAAGGATAAAGAATATAGGGCTAACTTTCCCCGTCTTATTATGGAAGGCGTAGAGAAGCAAAGTTTCTTTGGACCTAGCTGGATCGAGCCAATTAGGGCAAGTTTTAGTTTTCCACTAGGATCCAAGGATCAAGGAGGTTATATACTCTACCGCTATGGTAGGATGGAATCTGATATCTATCTGGTCCCTGTCCTATTTGAATATATTCACCAGAGCATTCCAATCAGGATACCCTATATAAGGAGCGAAGATTTATTCCTACAAGGAGGCTATGGTTTTTCTAATAATTATAAGCAACACTACTCAACCTATGAGTCCTTGGGCATGAAAGAAGTAAGTGAGTAAGACCCTCCTTCTTAAATCTTTGAGTAAGGTAAGAATAAAGAAAAGCAATTGATATTTGTCTATGACCATAGATATAATGTAAGAAAAGGTATCCTTATCAGAGGAAGGAGTGAAAACATGCTTATTAAAACCCTCGTGGAGAACACATCTATTTCTGATGACCTGGCTAGCGAACATGGCCTTAGTCTCTATATAGAAACCAAGGAGCACAAAATCCTTTTTGATACAGGTGCTAGCCATATCTTCTATGAAAATGCTGAGAAATTAGGGGTAGATATAGGCCAAATAGACTACCTAGTTATATCACACGGGCACTATGACCATGGTGGTGGGCTCAAGAAGTTTTTGCAGGAAAATACAAGGGCTGAAGTTTTTATTCATAGGCTGGCCTTGGGGAAGCACTATGCCCTTAGGACCAGGGAGGAAATAGCCTATATAGGTCTTGATGAAGACTTAAAAGAGGACAAGCGGATAGTCTTTACTGGTGATAGGTTTTCTATTAATAAGGGAATCCATCTCTTCTCAAATGTTGCCCAAAAAGAGCCACCGCCCAAGTCCAACACAGGATTGCTCAGGGAGTACCAGGGTCAAAAGATAGATGACAACTTTAAGCATGAGCAAAACCTGGTGATAGAAGAGGATGATATAGTCCTTCTCATAACTGGCTGTGCACATAATGGTATTATAAACATCCTTGAGAAATTTTATGAAATCCAAGGCCGGATGCCCAGCCATGTCATCGGGGGATTTCACCTTTCTAGTCGCCTAGTAGGGAACGAGCCTCCTGAAACTATAGATTATATAAGTAAATATCTATTGGACACAAAGGCTAAATACTATACCTGCCACTGTACCGGATTAGAGCCCTACCAGCAACTCAAGGATAAGATGGGGTATAGGATTGATTATTTAAGTACAGGTAGTGAGATTATAATTTAAATGTATTTAGTTGTATCATGTATTGGTCTGTATTTGGATGCACAAAAAATAGTCTGGTTCAACCAGACTATTTTTACTTGGTCAATATGAGTCTATGGAATATAAAACATCCTATTTAACTAAATATTTGCTTCTAAGCTTGTAGATACCTAAGCCACAGTAGGTTATCAAGAACACATACAAGGTATAGAGAATTGCAATAAATAAGAAGAGAAAATACTCATGAAGGCTCCTTAATCTATGAAAACCGCTACTAAACACCCTCATGGCATTTGGCAATACTAACAAGGAGAAGATCACGAATAATGGAATATATCTACTCTTAAAGATCTTATCAATCTCTTCCACCTTAGACTCATTATCAGAGAATATTTCCGTATTCTTTTCATCAGACTTTTTCCTAAAGTAGGACCAGCCCATAAATTCCTGTATGTACTCCCAACCGCTATCCTGGAACAGGGCTATATAATTATCATAGTCTGAATCCCAGGAGCTCTTAAAGGTTAGCCTATAGACGTAGTCTTCAGGCTCCACACGCTCAAAGCTATAGAATCCAGGGAAGGATACTTTCTTGAACCTATAGCCCTTCTTGCTCATTTGAGTAAGATATCTTTCTTCCTTTTCAAAATCCACAATGGTGAAGATTTTAAACTCTTTAATGGTCCTTTCCACTTAGGTCAACCCCCTTGCTATTCTTATATAATCTTTCAATTCTTTTTATTTCCTTATCAAGGATGATCCTGCCCAAGTCGCTGATTTTATAGATTTTTCTCTTTTCTTCTTCCTTAATGAAATCTATTAGTCCGTCCTTTTCCATCTTGGACAGGCTCCCATACATGGTTCCAGGGCTTATGGATACCTCTCCTCCGGTAATCCGTTCCACATAGGTTCCGATACTATAACCATGCATCTCCTCCTGGAGGGAAAACAAGATATAAAAGCTGGTTTCTGTCATAGGAATATAGATTCTTTTTATTCTCTCATCCATTTTATCCTCCCATCATGTATCGAACTAATATGCATCGCACTTAAATACATCGAACCTCGATACACATAGTATACTGCACTGCGATATAGGTGTCAAGGATTTTTTATCTCTTGATAAATTCTAGTGGATTTCCTTAGGCAAATATGTGGCGCCTTGTTAGTGTCAAGTTCCTAGGGGTATATAGTAAGCAGGATACATGTTATACATATGAGACCTAGGGGGAGAGAAAATGAAAAAAAGGGCAAATTTGGAGTTAAAATTTATTGTTTCCTTAATCTTTGCAGTCATTGTATCAATATTTGCTATTCAAAATGCCGGGAGCATTGAAGTAAGGTTTTTCTTTGCTAATTTTAGAATATCTCAGGCTGTAGTTATCTTAGGCTCTACAATCATAGGAGCTATTATTGTTCTTCTTTTGGGTTTAGTTAAGCATATTAAACACAATAAGATAATAAGGCAGATGAGCAAGGAGTTAGAAGCCCTTACATTAGAAAATGAAACCCTCAAGATAAAACTGGAGGATTTATCAGGAGGGCAGACTCAAGAAGAAAAAACCTATCAATTTGAGGAGACATTGGAGGAAACCTTAGCTGATGTTCAGCAAGGAGAGGAGAATGTAGACAAGGACCTAGGTTTCTAGGGCCTTATCTTTTTAGAGATTATAATTTCACCATTCCTTTCCTACTTTAGATTGCTAATGTTAAAAACCTCTGATATAATTTTGTTATAATATTGACGAACAATTCAACTATTAAGGGGGGAGCTTTATGGCTCAGTTTGATACCAATAGCATCTTTCTTTTTATTTCCGCAGGAATTGTTATAGCTTTTGTTGTTTGCCAGGCTGTCTTCTTCCTAGTCAAGGCATGGAAGAGAGCTAGGGAGCTGGGTATATCTGAAGATGTACTTAAGAGGGTTGTTAAGGGGAGCGTGGTCTTTACCTTAGCACCTGCAGTTTCTATCATCCTAGGAGTAATAACCCTATCCAAATTTTTAGGACTTCCTCTACCCTGGGTAAGGTTAAGTGTCCTAGGGGCCTTGACCTATGAGTTACCTGCTGCAACTACTGCAGCCAATGCTTTAGGTGTTTCCGTCTCCAACAGGATAACTGATCCTGCAACCTATTCTACAATTGCCTGGGTTATGACCCTGGGTATCATGTCTGGACTTATTATCATAACATTTTTCTCTAAGAAGATTCATACAGGCCTGGATAGGATCCAGGGAAAGGACAAAAAATGGGGTGAGATCTTCAATACCTCCTTGTTTATGGGTATGATATCAGCCTTTTTAGGCATGATCTTTTCCAATATCAGGGCTGGACTAGTGGGCTGGATTCCAGTCTTCATCATGATAATCTCATCCATAATCATGTTGATTTGTGGCTACTTTATCAAGGTTCATAAGGTGAAGTGGCTGGAGGACTATGCCCTGTCCATAAGTATGATCATGTCCATGATCATATCTATACCAATTACTAATTTAATTCAATAGGAGGGAAGACAATGTTGACCAAGACTAAACCCTATAGCGAAAAAATACATAGCTGGGGAAGGATATGGGGAATAGGCGCTATTCTTATCTTTATATTTTATCCCCTAGCTGTTAGCGTCTACTATTCAGCCTGGCCAGAACTAGGACCATTCCTTAAAGGTCTCCTAGGTGTAGCTCCTGTCTTTTGGATTGTTGGGGCTATAGAGGCTTTTACCTATGCCCCCATGCTGGGAGCAGGTGGTGCCTATCTAGGATTTGTTACTGGAAACTTGACCAACCTCAAGGTCCCCTGTGCCATCAATGCCATGGCCTTGGCTAAGGTAAAGTCTGGAACCGAGGAGGGGGAGGTTATCTCCACTATCTCCATAGCAGTTTCATCCATCACCACCATGGTAATCATCTTTCTCGGGGTCCTCTTATTGGCACCCTTACAACCAATCCTAGAATCTGAACTGCTGGCACCAGCCTTTGATAATATCCTCCCTGCCTTGTTTGGAGGATTAGCTGTGGTATTTGTATCCAGGAACTGGAAGATAGCCTTGGCCCCCCTGATCTTTATGTTGGTCATATTTATTTCCTTCCCAGCCCTGGCTTCATCAGTTTCCATCATGGTCCCAGTAGGGGTCATTATAGCAATAAGTGTATCCAGAATCCTATATAAGAAGTCTTATCTCTAAGAGGGAGGGAAATAGATATGGTTATTATTTTGTTAATTTTACTTATCTTCATAGCCATCCTTCTATTTAGGACGGTTAGATTTGTCCCCCTTGATGAAGGGGAGTATGACGAGTTCCACATAGAATTGGACGAAGAAGGAATCCTTGCCAGGTTTACCGACATGATAAGATGTAGGACAGTATCTTACCAAGATACAAGCCTGGAAGATAAGGAGGAGTTTGAGAAGTTTAGGAGGCTCTTGGTGGAGAGATATCCTAGGGTTAATTCTACCTGTGAGCTCCACCAGCTGGGAAGGACTGGCCTCCTCTACCACTGGAAGGGGAAGTCAAGTGACAAGCCTGTGGTCTTCATGGCCCATTATGATGTAGTGCCTGTGGAAGAGGATAAGTGGGATAAGGAGCCCTTCTCTGGCATAGTAGAGGATGGCATCATTTGGGGAAGGGGAACCCTGGATACCAAGGGGACCCTCTGTGGTATCATGGAGGCTGCAGAGAAACTTATAACAGATGGCTTTGTTCCTGAGAACGATATCTACCTCTCCTTTTCTGGGGATGAGGAGACCATTGGACCTAGTGCAGGGACCATAGTTTCCTTCCTTAAGGAGAAAGGAATACGGCCAGCCATGGTACTTGATGAGGGTGGGGCAATCGTCCAGGGAGTTGTCCCAGGAGTTGCTGATAAATGTGCCCTAATTGGTACTGGTGAGAAGGGTAAGATCCACCTCAGGCTATCCACCCAAGGCCAGGGGGGGCATGCCTCATCGCCTCCCCCCATCAGTCCTGTGGGTAGGTTGGCCAGAAGCGTAGTCAATATCGAAAACAAGCCCTTTAAATTTCATATATCAGAACCAGTGGAGGAGATGTTTGATACCTTGGGTAGGCACTCATCCTTCAGCATGAGACTGGTATTTGCAAATCTAAGGATTTTTGGTCCCATCTTGAATCTCCTGGCTAAAAAGTCAGGTGGGGAGTTAAATGCCCTCTTCAGGACCACCATTGCCTTTACCAAAATGAAGGCCAGTGATGCCATCAATGTGTTCCCGCCCTATGCCAGTATAGAAGGGGATATCAGGGTCATGGAGGGAGATAGCCCTGACAGCATCCTAGAGGATTTGAAGAGGAAGATCGGGGACGACAAGGTAGAAGTGGAACTCTTGGATGCCATCCCAGTCAAGCCCTTTTCTCCTACAAGGACGGAAGGCTGGGACATGCTTAAGACCTCGATTAAGGAGGTATGGGGAGATGTATTAGTTTCGCCATATCTCATGATCGCCTGTAGTGATTCCAGGCACTTTACTGAAATCTCCGATAATGTATATAGGTTTTCAGCCATGGAACTTACCAATGAGGAGAGAAAGCTCATCCATGGGAATAACGAAAGAATCCCTGTAGATAAATTACTCAAGATTGTCAAGTTTTATATAAACCTTATGAGTAAGTTCTAACTTAATTAAGTCCCCTATAGGAAAACCCAGTCCTTAGGGGACCTTTTAAAATCCTAGGTTTTTCAACAATAAGTAGGGAGATTTGTTATAATAAAGATAAAATGATGTTGTTTTAAGCAAATTAAGGATGAGGAGTGGTTTTATGGAATATCTAAAGGTTCAATTCCCTGGGGGACTTAGGGTTGATGCCCATGTCAGGGAACATATTATAAGGACGGACCAACCAGTGAAATCCGGAGGAGAAAACAGTGCTCCAGCACCCTTTCAACTCTTCTTGGGTTCTATAGCCACCTGTGCAGGCTTTTATGCTGTGGCCTTCTGTAGGAATAAGGGGATCTCTACTGAAGGTATGGTCCTAACCATGAATATAGAGAAGGATCCTACTACTGGTTTAATACGGGAGATTCTTATGGATTTAAAACTTCCAGAAGGCTTTCCTGAAAAATATGAAAAGGCCATCATAAGATCCATGGAGCTTTGCACTGTCAAAAAACATCTCGAGAATCCCCCAGAGTGTATAGTAACAGTTAGCTATTAAGGTTTTTAGATTTAATAATTTTCATTAGAAGGAGAAGGAGTATTGGAGACAAACATTAAAGCATTTAAGGAAGGTATAAGGGATGGGACGCCCATCGCCCTGGGTTATTTCGCTGTATCATTCACCCTGGGGATAGCAGCCCGTAATGCAGGATTGACAGCCTTTCAAGGTTTTTTGGCTGCCCTACTTACCAATGCATCTGCTGGGGCCTATGCTGGCTTTCTCTTGATGGCTACAGGGGGGAGCTACTTGGAGATGGCTATAGTTACCCTCATTGCCAATGCAAGATATTTTCTCATGAGCTCAGCCCTCAGTCAGAAGCTGAAACCGGACATGCCCTTTCATCACCGCCTTATAATCGGCTATGATGTGACGGATGAGCTCTTTGGGATTTCCATAGCCCAAAAGAGCTGGCTCAACCCCTATTATTTCTATGGGGCTATGCTGGTCTCCATGCCAGCATGGGCAACTGGAACAGCCATAGGGGTAACTGCTGGCAATATTCTTACTACAAGGCTGGTGAGCGCCCTTAGTGTAGCCCTATATGGTATGTTCATATATATTATCGTACCTCCTGCCAAGAAGGAGCCCATCATAGGCTTACTGGTCTTGATAAGCTTTGCAGCCAGCTATATCTTTTCTGAGCTAGCAATATTCAGCAAGATATCCAGTGGTACGGGGATAATCATCTTAACTGTGGTCATATCCAGCCTGGCAGCCCTATTCTTACCAATAAGAGAAGAGGAGGACGATACCCATGAAGGCTAATATATATCTATATATCCTGGTTATGGCCCTAGTAACCTATACGATACGAGTCCTACCCTTAACCTTAATTAGACGACAGATAAAGAACAAGTTTATAAGGTCATTTTTATACTATGTACCCTATGTAACTCTGGCAGTTATGACCTTCCCAGCCATAATCTACGCAACCCAGGTACCCCTAGCTGGGGGATTGGCTCTGGTTGCTGGAATTCTACTAGCCTGGAAGGGGGCCAGCCTTTTTCAAGTGTCTATTTCCTGCTGTATGGTGGTCTTTGTGCTAGAGATGATCTTGGTTTAAGAGTGAAATAGTATATGCATATTAGATGAGGAATAAGAAGAGGAGGGAGTTCTATGAAAAAGTACTTATTTTATGGGATGACAGGTGAGAAGATGTGTTTCCAACATATTTTCATGAATGCCCTGGACTTGCATGGTTCAGGTCATGAGGCAAGGATTATCTTCGAAGGAGCTTCAGTTAAGTTGGTAGCAGTCTTTGAGGAAGAGAATAACCCCATGTACAAAAAGGCCAAGGAGGCTGGACTTATAGCTGGGGCCTGTCTGGCATGTTCAAAGGTCTTAGGGGTTTATGATGAGGTGGTTAATACTGGCCTCACCATGTTAGATGATATGAATGGCCACGCAGGTATGAAATCCTACATAGAAAAGGGATTTGAAGTTATAAGTATGTAGGATCTAGTGAAATCTTTTTGTCTTAAGTAAAAGGCTCCTTTCCTTGAGAATCTTGTTTTGATTCTTTAGGATAGGAGCCATTAATATTGGATATATACCATATACACTTAGCTAATTATAAAATCCTATAGGATTCCCAAATAATAAACCACCAGGATATTAATAATCAAAAGCAGGGGCATGGCTATCCTAAACTTAAGCTTCCCTGTCTTATGACGGAAGAGCCTCATAGAGAGTATCCCTCCCAGGCTGCCACCTATCAAGGAGAGAAGGAGGAGGGTGGCCTCGGATATCCTCCATTGGTTCCTTCTTGACCTCTTCTTATCCACTGCAAACACGATAAAACAAATTATATTAATAAGGATTAAATATCTGTATAAGTATTCCATGTCACAACTCCTAATGTCTCCTAATCCCAATAGACAAAGTCTATATTACCAACACCCATATCTATATCCATATCTATCCTGACCTTGGCAGTATCATAATTTGTTGAGGTATAGTAGTCTCCATCCTTAACTAGGCCCAGGTCATCGATATTAGTAGAGGATAGGGCTGTATCCATCTTTATCTTTAACCCTACACTTTTAGGGATTTCAATACTCAAATTAGAGGCTCCAGAATCTATTGAGACTTTTGTATCATGTTTATCGCTAAGGACCAGGGCTAGATCTACTGCCCCAGAATCCAAATCCAAGCTTCTCACAGGAACATCTCCCAAATCCATCTTTCCTGACATTGCTCCTAAATCCACATCCAAGTCCCATACTACATCCTTGTTTAGATAGAAATCATACCGGGAGGGTTCATTTTGGATATCTATTATGTTGAATTCCTTAGAATAAAACTTTATGCTGGCAAGCTGATTGTGGTTGGAAAAGTCCTTCCTATAGTTTAACTCCCTACCGCTAATCTCAGCTACAAGGAGGTCGGTATCAGTGGAGTTTATGTTTAGGGTACTAGCCCCTATATCCAAATCAAACTTACCGAATTCAGTTTCTTCAAGTTTTTCTATGACCACTCTGTCATCAATAATCCGACTGCCCTCAGGATTGGATCCAAAGAGGCTGTAGACAATGACTATGCTAAAGAAGGCAATCCAACTTATCCAGGTGATGTAGGTTTTAAACTTAGATTTTCTGAATAAGATATTGATACCAATAATTACTAAAATCAAGGGCCATAGATGGAAGAGCCTGAAGATTACTCCCGGACTAAAGTACCCAAGATTAACCAAAAGCAAAACCACACCTAGCACAACTAGGGCCAGGCCAAAGAAAATTTTATTACCCATCATTTTACCTCCCAATCCGTTATTTCCTATAGCTATAGTATACCAGAGGGAGGGCCAAGATGATATATTAGAGAGAAATTTATAAAAAAATTTAAAAAAGTCCTTTACAATTATATTATTTTGTATATAATAGATTATAATCTAAAAACAAAGCATAGACTTTGAAGAGGAGAGTAGTTCTAGTAGGACTTCTAAAGCGAGTTCCAGGTGGTGAAAGGGAACGAAGGACCATTAGGATGAAGAGGGCCTCTGAGTTATGTACCGAGACTGGGTCAAGGCTACATCGGGTTCACCCGTTATAGTGATAGGGTATATTCATGTAGGAATGTACTCGATGAGGCATGTATTGTGAAATACATGTAAAATAGGATGGCAACACGAAGAATATCTCTCGTTCCTAAGAATAATCTCTTAGGGATGGGAGTTTTTTTATTACTATTATTTAATATTAAGGAAGGGGATTTAAATGAAAAAGAAGTTAAGTTTATTACTAGTATTGGTTATGGTTTTTAGTATTTTTATAACAGCATGTGGAGATAAGGGAGCTAATGACAATGGCTCTGACAAGGGAGCAGATGTAGGCAATGGTAAAGATGTAGAGGATACCAAGGATGAGTTAACTAGCCAAGACATTATAGATAAGGGTAAACTTATCATGGGAACCAATGCAGAATATCCACCATTCGAATTCCATATCCTTGTAGATGGAAAGGATGAAATTGTAGGCCTTGATATCGAAATTGCTAAGTATATAGCAAATGAACTGGGAGTAGAGTTAGAGATCAAGGACATGGATTTTGGTAACCTTTTGGGAGCCTTAGATACTGGCATGATTGATGTTGACATAGCAGCCATGAACCCTGACCCAGACAGGGATGCTAATTTTACAGATATCTACTATGAAGTAAACCATGGAGTTTTAGTCCACAAGGACAATGATGCTGGTATCACTAGTCTAGAAGACTTGAATGGTAAGAAGATAGGGGTACAAAGAGGAACCGTACAAGAAGAGATTGCCAACAATGAAATCCAGGATGCAGAAGTTATTAGCTTGGATAAAAACTCCGATGCAGTTATGAACCTTAAGACTAAGAAGATAGATTGCATAATTATGGAATCACCTGTTGCCAAATCCTATGCTCAAGCCAATGATGATATCATGGTAGCAGAAGGTATCGACATAGATAGTGGTACTGATGGGGTGGCCATAGCTGTAAAGACAGGCAATGATGAATTAACTGAGAAGTTAAATGAAATCATAGCCGACATGATCTCCCAAGGTCTAATTGAAAAATGGTTTGTTGAGGCAGAAGAACTTAGCAACGAAGCCCTCTAAAATACGCAGCTACAATTGTAGCTGCTTTTCACTTTTTTCCAGTATATAGTATTAGCTATATAATTTTTCAATAGTCCATGTTTATAGATAAACAATTTTATAAAAGGGCCGATACTATATATAAGATTTTTGATAGGAAAAGGTGATGAATTGAAAAAGATAAGTACCAAGATTATTTTAACAGCACTAATTTGTTCGATTATGATGTCCTTGTTCGTTGGAATCACAGGCATTCGGAGAATTAGACCAGTATTAGAGGAAAACGCAAGAGATTACCTATATGAAAAAGTTCAAGTCTATTCTTCTAGCTTTAATGAAAGCATACTGACCTACGAGGCCACAGCATCTAACCTATATCAGGTAGTGAATAATACCCTGGTTAAGGCTAGGTTAGAGGAACCAGGCTATATAGAAGAATATGTTAACACCATTTTGAGACCCATAGTCCAAACCATAGCTAGGGACACAAGGGAATGTGCAGGGGTCTATGTAGTATTTGACCATGAATTTACTGGTAAATCAGAGGGAATCTGGGCAGGCTTACGGAATGGACAGTTGGTTAACTCCTTACCCACAAACCTAGCAGGTAAAAGTCAAAATGACCCATCTGCTGCCTTTTATTATAATGCAATAAAGGCAGGGGGACCTAACTGGAGTGAGTTTTATGTAAATAATGCCAACCAAGAAGTAATGACATTCTCTATCCCAATAGAATTTGATGGTAGCTACATAGGGGTAGTCGGAGCAGACTTAAGTGTAGGTGCCTTGGTTGAGCAAGTTCAGGGACTACAGCTATATGATAGTGGATATGCCTTCATGCTTAACGAAAAATTCGACTTCATAGTTCATCCAGAACTGGATTCAAGCACCAACCTAGCCGCATTGGAAGATGGTATATATGCTGGCCTAGTTGATGAGATAAAGGCCAATAAACTTGGCCTTGCTGATTATTCATATGCTGGTTCAGATGAAATCTTAGCCTATTCCCAGCTCCACGATGGTAAGGTAATTGTATTAGCAGTACCTACTGAAGAAGTATTTAAAGAGATGAATACTACCATTACCATGATTTTAGTAATCATGGCAATCTCTGCAGTCCTGGCAGCTGTTATTTCCTTTGTTGCAGGCAAGAGGATCTCTGACCCCATCGTTTATACAGTGGATCTCCTGAAGCTTACAGCCGAATTAGATTTAGAGGACATAGAAGAAACAGGCAAACTAAAAGCCTATCTGGAAAGACCAGATGAGGTTGGAGATATACTCAGGGCAACTGGACTCCTGAGAAAAAAGGTTAAAGAAGTCATAATGGCTATAGATAAGACTACGGATAATATCCTAGAAAACACTTCCAGCCTAACTACGGCAATTAATGAAACCTCTCAATCCATAAATGCTGTTGCCCAAACAGTGGAGGAGATGGCCAGGGCATCCATGGGACAAGCCGAAGATGCTGAAGAGGGAGCTGTGGTCTTGAATAGGTTGGCTGAAAGTATAAAGGTGGCAGTTGAGAATAGCAGGATTGTTGTAGAAAGCTCTGAAAAAGCCCAGAGAATCAGTGAAGAAGGAGCCAAGTCAATGGCAGAGATGGTTGACAGGTTTAGGATCTCCAATGAATCCTCTAAGGATGTTGCAAGTAAGATCGACTCCCTATTGGAAAAATCCCAGTCAATTGGAACCATACTAAATACCATAATCAATATCTCAGAACAGACCAACTTGCTTGCCCTTAATGCAGCTATAGAAGCAGCCAGGGCTGGTGAGAGTGGTAGAGGTTTTGCCGTTGTCGCTGAGGAAATTAGAAAGCTATCAGAAGAGACAGGGGAAGCTACCAGGAGTATTGAAGATATCTTAAAGGCAATCCAAGTTGAAGTAGAAAACACCAAGAAGAGTATGGATGTATCTCAAGAAGCCTTAGATGAAGCAAATGTAACTCTTGAGAAGACTAATGAGGCCTTTGAACAGATTGACACTGCTATCCATCTGGCAATAGATGCCATAGGTGAGTTGGGTAACAGGCTTAATATTGTTGATGGTGAAAAGGAAGAAGCCTACGAGTCTATAGAGAATATCTCCTCAGTAACTGAAGAGACAGCAGCCTCAACAGAGGAACTGTCAGCCTCTATGGAAGAACAGGCAGCTATCATGGAGACCATCTCAGGCAATACCAACAACCTAGCTGAAATAGTAGACGTCCTAGAAGAACTAGTTAACAGGTTTAAGATTTAAATAGAAGAATTTAAGAATACCCTAAAGGATGGTCATCCCTTAGGGTATTTTTATACGTGTCGGTCATAATCTATGTGAAGTAAGATCCTATCACCGGATTTTTCATATACAATTGGAACCTCAAGGAAGTTGGATAAGCTATCCTCCTTTAGGACCTCATCGGTAGGTCCTGCCTGATAGACCTCACCTTTCTTTAACAAGAGGGTATGGGAGAAGGTGGGCAGTATCTCCTCGGTGTGGTGGGTTACATAGATTAGGGTGGGGGCATTATCATCCTTGCTAAGATTTCTAATTATCTCCAGCAACTGCTCCCTAGCTATGATATCCAAGCCTGTACAGGGCTCATCCAGGATTAGGAGCTTAGGTTTGGCCATGAGGCCCCGAGCTATTAAGACCCTCTGTTTTTCCCCTTGGGACAGGGTCCTGTACTCCCTATCAGCCAAATTTATAGCATCAAGCTTTGTCAGGCAATTCCTGGCATAGATAAGGTCCTCCTCACTAGTTTCATCATAGAGGTCTACTGTAGCAAACTTCCCACTCAGGACTATGTCCAGGGCGATACTATAGTCATGGAACTTCTCTTGGATGGATGAGCTGACCCATCCTATAGATTTCCTTAGCCTTCTCATGTCATATTGACCAACTGTCTTACCCAGGACCTTCAACCAACCCTTGGATGGGAAGATATAGCCATTGAGCATATTAAGGAGCATAGTCTTACCAGCCCCATTTAAACCATATATGGCCCAGTGTTCCCCATCCTTGATAGACCAATTTATATCCTTAAGTAGGTACTTATTATTTCTAATTACCGAAACATTCTCTAGTTCAACAATCATAGTCACTACCTCCTATCAATTTTCATATTATATCCTAATTGGTTAAGAAAGTCATCTAACAAATCTTCTAAATTCAGGGTCTAAAGAGCAAGGAAAAAAATTTACTAATACTTGTAAAAAAACACTTGACAATTTAACGCATTAAATTATATAATGGGTTCTAATAATTCAAAAACAAGAAGTGCTTTAATAAATGCAATTAGAAAGAGAAAGATATCACATACTTATTCAAAGAGAGCTAATGGTTGGTGGGAATTAGCATAAGTAGGATATGTAATACTAGCTTTCTGGCAGATTCGCTGAGAAATCCAAAAGTAGGCGAATACGGAGCCACCGTTATATGGCTACTGGATGTTGGTCCAGGAAAATGAGGCAGGTTTCCTGCGAATTAGGGTGGTAACACGAGTATAACCTTCGTCCCTATAAGTTTATCTTATAGGCACGGAGGTTTTTTTATGACCTAACACAGTGAATTAGCATAGCGAATGAACTGATGTAGGTCAAACGCAAAGAATCCCTAATTCATGCGAATGAAATGAGCAAATGAATTAGTCAGGATTCGACTGCGTAAAATGCCCTAACCCAACAGATGTTATAAATACAAAGAAAAATAATAAATTAGAAAAATAAGTAATAAGAAGGGGGAATATGGATGTCAAAGGTAATCAAATTCTTCGATACAACTTTAAGAGACGGGGAACAATCCCCAGGATGTAGTATGAATATTAGGGAGAAAGTAATGTTAGCCAAGCAGTTAGAGAAGCTGGGGGTTGATATCATAGAGGCGGGATTCGCTGCGGCATCACCAGGAGATTTTGAGTCAGTTCAAAGAATAGCTGCCGAGATAAAAAATTCCACAGTGGCTGTCTTAGCCCGGGCGGTCAAGGAGGACATAGACAAGGCCTGGGAGGCTGTAATAGATGCTGCTAAACCAAGGATCCACACCTTTATAGCTACCTCGGACATTCATATGGAACACAAGCTAAAGATGAAGCCAGAAGAGGTCATAAAGAGGGCAGAAGAGATGGTAAGATACGCTTGTAGCCTTTGCCCAGAGGTGGAGTTTTCAGCAGAGGATGCCACCAGGAGTGACCCAGACTTCCTGGCAGAGATCTTTGACAGGACCATAGAGGCTGGAGCCAAGATAATCAACATACCAGATACAGTAGGTTATACCACACCTAATGAGTTCTATGACTTCATCATGGAAATCAGAAGTAAGTCCAAGCACCTAGACAAGGTGGAAATCTCAGTCCACTGCCATAACGATTTAGGTCTAGCAGTGGCCAATACCCTAGCAGCAGCCAAGGCAGGGGCCACCCAGTTTGAATGTACCATCAATGGGATAGGTGAAAGGGCAGGAAATGCAGCCCTAGAGGAACTGGTCATGATTATGAATGTAAGGCGGGATATCTACGGTCTTAAATCCAATATCAATACCAGGGAGATTATGAAGACCAGCCACCTCCTATCCAGCATAACCGGGGTAGGGGTCCAGCCCAACAAGGCCATAGTTGGAGCCAATGCCTTCGCCCATGAATCTGGAATCCACCAACATGGGGTACTCAACCATAGGGCTACTTATGAGATAATGACCCCTGAGTCAGTTGGAGTAACCACGGACAATATCGTAATAGGTAAACACTCAGGCCGCCACGCCTTTAGGGATAAGTTAAAATCAATGGGCTATGAGCTTAGCGAAGAAGAATTAAACAAGGCCTTCAAAGAGTTTAAGAAACTGGCAGACAAGAAGAAACAGATCTACGATAAGGACATAGATGCAATAATCACAGAGAGAGAAGTTAGGAAGGATGACAAGTATAAGCTGGTTAGGTTTGTAATCAATAGTGGCAACACCATAACCACCACTGCAACAGTCCTACTCAACATCGATGGCAAGGAGATAGAGAGGATAGCCTCTGCAGCAGGGCCTGTGGACGCGGCCTTTAGTGCCATAGACAAATGCCTGGATATAGATGTGGAGTTGGAGGATTACTCCATCCAGTCAGTTACAGAAGGAACAGATGCCCTGGGCTATTCAGTAGTTAAATTAAGATATGAGGGGAATAGTTACACAGGCAGGTCAACCAGTATCAATATAGTGGAAGCAAGCATAGGTGCATACCTAAATGCATTAAATACAATAAATTAAAGGGAGGAATCGATAATGGGAATGACAATGACCCAAAAAATACTAGCAGCTCATGCTGGTCTAGATAAGGTAGAAGCAGGACAGTTCATAGAGGCTAAGTTAGATATGGTTTTAGGAAATGATATAACAGGACCACCAGCCATCAAGGAATTTGAAAAGATGGGGGCTGAAAGGGTCTTTGATAGGGATAAGATCGCCCTTGTACCAGACCATTTCACACCCAATAAGGATATAAAATCAGCCCAGCAATGTAAGTTCATGAGGGAATTTGCCCATGAGCAGGAGGTAACCAACTATTTTGAAGTAGGTGAAATGGGTATAGAGCATGCTCTACTACCAGAGAAGGGCTTGGTAGTAGCAGGAGATGTGGTCATAGGGGCCGACTCCCATACCTGTACCTATGGAGCTCTAGGGGCCTTCTCCACAGGAGTTGGAAGTACGGACATGGCAGCAGGCATGGCAACAGGAGAGGCCTGGTTTAAGGTACCTGCAGCCATCAAGTTTAACCTAGTGGGTAAGCCCTCTGAATGGGTTAGCGGCAAGGATATCATCCTACATATCATTGGGAAAATTGGTGTAGATGGAGCCCTCTACAAGTCCATGGAGTTTGTGGGAGAGGGGATAGCCCATCTAGGCATGGATGACAGGTTTACCATAGCCAACATGGCTATAGAAGCCGGGGCCAAGAATGGAATCTTTCCAGTGGATGAATTGACCATAGAATATATGAAGGACCACTCAAATAGAGAGTATAAGATTTATGAGGCTGATGAAGATGCCATCTATGATGAAGAATATACCATAAACCTATCAGATGTCAGACCCACAGTGGCCTTCCCCCATATACCCGAGAACACCAGGACCATAGATGAGGCTGGGGATATTGAAATCCACCAGGTGGTCATAGGCTCCTGTACCAATGGTAGGTTGGATGATTTAAGGGCAGCAGCCAAGGTCCTCAAGGGACGCAAGGTCAAGAAGGGGATTAGGACTATAATCTTCCCAGCAACCCAAAAGATCTACCTACAAGCCATTGAAGAGGGACTTATCAAGACTTTTATCGAGGCTGGAGCAGTGGTCAGCACTCCAACCTGTGGACCTTGCCTAGGAGGGCATATGGGAATCCTAGCTGAAGGCGAGAGATGCGTGTCCACAACCAATAGGAATTTCGTTGGCCGTATGGGTCACTCCAAATCAGAAGTGTATTTAGCAAGTCCTGCAGTGGCAGCAGCATCAGCAATAGCAGGCAAGATCTATAATCCTGAAAAGCTTGAGGAGGTAGAATAAGATGAAGGTAAGAGGAAATGTTTTTAAATATGGAGATAATGTTGACACAGATGTAATAATTCCTGCAAGATACTTATCCACTGCAGACCCTGAAGAGTTGAAAAAACACTGTATGGAAGACATAGACAAGGATTTTGCCAAGAAGGTAAGACCAGGGGATATCATAGTGGGCCAAAAGAACTTTGGTTGTGGCTCCTCCAGGGAGCATGCTCCTATAGCCATCAAGGGCTCCGGCATCTCGTGCGTAATAGCCGAGAGCTTTGCCAGGATCTTCTATAGGAACTCCTTCAACATCGGCCTACCCATAATTGAGAGTGAGGCAGCATCCAAGGGAATAGATGCCGGGGATGAGGTAGAGGTGGACTTTGCCACCGGTACTATCACCAATATCACCAAGGGTGAAACCTATAAGGGCCAGCCCTATCCAGACTTCATCCAAAAGATAATCCAAAGCCAAGGTCTGGTAAACTATGTCCAATCGAAGGTTCAGGAGGGGTAGCATGGAATATAAGATTGCAGTAGTCAAGGGGGACGGAATAGGTCCTGAGGTTGTGGATTCTGCCATTGAAATCCTGGATTTAATAGGTGAGCGATATAATCACAAGTTTATATATAAGGAAGTACTAGCTGGGGGAGCTGCCTATGATGCTTTCGGAGACCCCCTCCCAAAGGAAACCATAGAGGTATGTAAGAAGAGCCATGCAGTCCTGCTAGGCTCAGTAGGAGGCAACAAGTGGGATAATCTTCCCAAGGATAAGAGACCGGAAAGGGCCATCCTAGGGCTGAGGAAGGAGCTGGGCCTATTTGCCAACCTAAGACCAGGCATGCTCTTTAAGGCCTTAGAGGATGCCTGTCCCCTAAAAAGTGAGATAGTTGGGGAGGGATTCGATATCCTGGTAGTCAGGGAGCTGACAGGTGGAATTTATTTTGGAGAAAGTGGCATCAGGGAAACAGACAATGGACCTGCCGCCTATGATATAGAGACCTATAGCGAGATGGAAGTTAGAAGGATAGCCAAGATAGGCTTTGAAATGGCTATGAAGAGAAGGAAGCACCTGACTAGTGTAGATAAGTCCAATGTCCTTGAAAGCTCCAGGCTCTGGCGTAGGGTGGTCAATGAGGTAGCCCAGGATTATCCAGAAGTTCAGGTGGAGCATATGTATGTAGACAATGCAGCCATGCAGGTCATCAGGGACCCGGGGCAGTTTGATGTCCTCCTTACCACCAACCTCTTTGGAGACATCCTATCCGATGAGATCAGCATGCTAACAGGCTCCATTGGTATGCTGCCTTCAGCCAGTTTAGGTCAAACATCCCCTGGCTTATTTGAACCCATCCATGGCTCAGCCCCAGATATAGCTGGCAAGGGAATCGCCAATCCTATAGCCACCATTCTTTCTGCAGCCATGATGTTGAGGTTTGCCTTTGATTTAAAAGAGGAGGCAGATGCTATTGAATCAGCGGTGAACAAGGTCCTGGATGCTGGTTTAAGGACAGCAGATATCAGGGGGAAAGATGAGGACTTCCTTACAACACAAGAAATGACTGAAGCTATAAAGAAGACAATATAAATTAGACTGGTACGTCTATGATTTTGATTATAAGTATTGACAAAGAAATCAAAGGGTGCTAACATACTTATAATTGAAAATTACCATATCAAAGTAATGAGGGAGAGAAAGATACACTAAATTAATTACAGAGAACTGGTAAATGGTGAGAGCCAGAGTTAAAATGTGTATGTAATAATCACTCCTGAACTGTCGAATTGAAATTGTGACCAACAAGAGTAAATGAAACCGGAATTCTCTTTGAGAAGTGCCACCGTTACATGGCTAGGGTTAAGGCATGGCCTGGACCTGAAGAGACGACTAATGTGAATTAGTTGTAAACATGGGTGGTACCACGAGTTTATTCGTCCCTAGTATACTTGTATACTAGGGACTTTTTGTATACCTAACCCGATTAGAGTCTTTACATCTTTGTCAATACGTATATGAAATATCAAAGCTACCAAGGGGTATAATTATGGAGAGAGACTGCCTATAGTCTTAGGTTAATATTTTTTGTGTTAAGGAGGAACCAATGTTAAGATTGTATAATTTTATCGAAGCCAGGGAGAGAATGAGGACTGTTACTAATGATACCAAGATAATTTATAGCGAGGTATTTTCAGAAGAGACTGGACATGAGGTCTATATTAAGCCGGAGAATTTGCAGAGAACAGGCTCATTCAAGCTGAGGGGAGCCTATAATAAGATAATGAAATTATCTGATGAAGAGAAGAAAAGAGGCGTAATCGCTTCATCAGCAGGAAACCATGCCCAGGGTGTGGCCTATGCAGCCCAACAACTGGGAATCAAGTCTGTCATAGTAATGCCCAAGGACGCCCCCCTAATCAAGGTGGATGCCACCAAGAACTATGGGGCGGAAGTAGTCCTCCATGGGGATGTCTACGATGACGCCTATAACAAGGCCTGTGAGCTTCAAGAAAAGGAAGGGTATGTTTTTGTCCATCCCTTTGACGATAAGGATGTTATTGAAGGCCAAGGGAGTATAGGTCTAGAGATCCTTGACGAGATCAATGATGTAGATATAATTCTAGTCCCTATTGGAGGGGGAGGTTTAATTTCAGGTATTGCATCCGCCGTCAAGCAGATGAATCCCAATATTAAGATAGTGGGCGTAGAGCCAGAAGGTGCAGCCAGTGCCCTAGCAGCCCTTAATTGTGGAGATGTCTTGGAATTGAGCGATTGCAATACCATAGCAGACGGTACAGCAGTCAAGAGAATCGGGAACTTGCCCTTCAAGTATATCCGTCAATACGTAGATGAGATAGTTACAGTATCGGACTATGATTTGATGGAGCCCTTCTTCATCCTAGTAGAAAGACATAAGCTAATAGTTGAAAACTCAGGTATCTTGTCCTTGGCTGCCTTAAAGAAGCTAAAGGAAAAGAATAAGAAGGTAGTATCCATACTTAGCGGTGGGAACATCGATGTCCGCACCATATCCTCCATGATAAACAAGGGATTGGTAGCTAGAGGTAGGATCTTTAAATTTGTAGTCTACCTGCCAGATAAGCCAGGTCAGTTGGTTCAAGTAGCTGAGATCCTAGCGGAACTAAATGCCAATGTAGTCAGACTAGACCATGATCAGTTTGTAAACCTAGATAGGTTCCACGATGTAGAGCTACAGGTAACTGTAGAAACCAATGGAGAAGAACATATTCAGAGAATTACGGAGACAATGCTAGAAAGAGGTTTTAAAATAACCAGACTTAATATTAATTTTTAATAAAGAAGGTGATAGTTTGTGAAGAATAAGAAGATTAACGGTTCTAGAATCTTGCTAGAATGTCTTTATAGATTGGGAATCCGTGAGATGTTTGGATATCCAGGCGGTTCCGTAATCCCTATATATGATGAGATATATAAGTTCGGCAAGCTCAAACACTACTTTTCCAGGCATGAGCAGGGAGCAGCCCATGAGGCCGACGGCTATGCCAGGGCTTCGGGTAGGATAGGGGTCTGCATTGCCACATCAGGCCCAGGAGCCACCAATACCGTCACTGGAATTATGACAGCCCATATGGACTCAGTACCCCTTTTGGCCATAACAGGCCAGGTTAGTTCCAACCTCTTGGGTAAGGATGCCTTTCAGGAAAGTGACATAGTAGGAATCACCCTTCCCATCACCAAGAACAGCTACCTGGTTACGGATATCAGGGACCTGCCCAGGGTAATCAAGGAGGCTTACTATATAGCCACAACAGGCCGGCCAGGACCTGTCCTGGTAGATATTCCAAAGGATATCCAGTTGGATGAAATAGACTATGAAGAGTTCGAAATACTGTATTCAAAGGAATTGGATTTGCCAGGCTATGACCCAACCATAAAGGGGCATCCTTGGCAGATAAAAAAGGCAGTCCAGCTTATTAAGGAGGCTAAAAAGCCCCTAATAATAGCAGGAGCTGGAGTATTAAAATCCATGTGCACTGAGGATTTAAGGGAGTTTGCTAGGAAGGCAGATATTCCAGTCACAACTACCCTCTTAGGTCTGGGAGTTATGCCAAGCGATGATGAGCTTTTTTTAGGCATGCTGGGGATGCACGGGACGGTAACAGCCAACTTCGCCACTGCCGAGGCGGACTTAGTGATAGCTGCAGGGATTAGGTTTGATGATAGGATAGCAGGCCAACCTAACAAGTTTTGTGAACAGGCCAAAATCATACATGTGGATATAGATCCGGCAGAAATAGGTAAAAACAAAAAGGTTGAGGTACCGATTGTTGGGGACTTAAAAAATGTTCTTGAATCCTTCAACAAGTCCATCGACAAGCTTGAGCATAGGGACTGGGTAGAGCAGCTTAACCTATGGAAGAAGGAATACCCTCTTACCTATGAGAATGGCAAGGATGGAAGGCTTATGCCCCAGGATGTTATGGTAGGCCTAGACAAGATCTTAGACGGCAATGCAATAGTTACAACAGATGTAGGCCAGCACCAAATGTGGGTTGCTCAATATATCAGATTCAATAATCCCAACAGCCTAATAACATCAGGTGGAGCAGGGACCATGGGCTTTGGTATACCATCAGCAATAGGGGCTCAGATTGCCAAACCTCATGTCAAGGTGGTTGCCATAGTAGGAGATGGAGGCTTCCAGATGACCTTCCAGGAGCTTATGATGCTAAGGCACTATGACCTTCCCTTGAAGGTAGTAATTATTAATAACTCATACCTAGGCATGGTAAGGCAATGGCAGGAGATGTTTAATGATGGTAGATACTCATTTGTAGATTTGAGTATAAACCCAGATTTTGGGAAGATAGCAGAAGCCTATGACTTAGAATATGCAAAGATTGAAAGCAAGGAAGAATTGGATAAGAAACTAAGGGGTCTCATAGAATCCGATAAGGCCACCATTATCGAGTGTAGAGTGGAGAAGGAGGTCAATGTCCTCCCAATGATCCCATCAGGTAGCAGTGTAGCCAATATGGTAGGAAAGAGGGGGGTGTTAGAGGATGCATAAATCCTATGAAATGCTCATAATAACCAAGAATACAAATGGGATAGTGGCTAGGATTATGTCCATGTTCAATAGGCGGGGATATTTTGTTCAAAAGATGTCAGCAGGTGCAACCAATATCCCTGGCCATGCAAGGCTTACTCTAACAGTTGTTGGAGACGAGGATACCCTGGACCAGATTCAAAAACAGGTCTATAAGATTGTGGATGTAGTCAAGGTAAAGATCTTCCCAGAGGAAGGGACTATCCGCAGAGAGCTAATGATCATCAAGGTTAAATCGGACAATGAAACCAGGGCTCAGATAGTCCAGATTGCTGAAATTTATAGGGGTAATGTATTGGACGTAGCACCTAACTCCCTGGTGATAGAATTGACAGGTGATACAACTAAACTTCAAGGCTTTATTGAAATGATGGAAACCTACGGCATTCTTGAAATTGCTAAAACAGGTGTTGTAGCAATGAGCCGAGGAGAAAAGATGTAATATATAGAAGAGGAGAGATAAAAATGGCAAGAATGTATTATGAAAATGAGTGTAATCTAGAAGTACTTAATGGAAGAAAGGTAGCTATTATAGGTTTTGGTAGTCAAGGTCATGCCCATGCCTTAAACCTTTATGAATCAGGAGTAGATGTGAGGGTTGGTTTATATGAAGGAAGTAAATCCTGGAGTAGGGCTGAAGAAGCAGGTCTAAGGGTCCTTACAGCAGCAGAGGCAGCAGCTGAAGCAGATATCATCATGATTTTAATCAACGATGAGAAGCAAGTAGCCCTTTATGAAGAAAGCATCAAGCCAAACCTTACTGCAGGTAAATACCTAGCCTTTGCCCATGGATTTAACATCCATTATGGACAAATAGTTCCACCAGCAGATGTCAACGTATTTATGATAGCTCCAAAGGGACCTGGCCATACTGTAAGGAGTCAGTACCAGGAAGGTAAGGGTGTACCATGCTTGATAGCAGTTCATCAAGACGTTAGTGGAGACACCAAGGAAGTAGGTCTTGCCTATGCAGCTGGAATCGGTGGAGCAAGGGCAGGAGTTCTTGAAACGACCTTTAGGGAGGAAACCGAAACTGATTTATTTGGAGAGCAGGCTGTACTTTGCGGTGGAGTTACAGAGCTGATGAAGGCAGGTTTTGAAACCCTGGTAGAGGCTGGCTATAGTCCAGAAAGTGCCTACTTCGAGTGTATCCATGAAATGAAGCTTATAGTAGACATGATTAATCAAGGTGGCTTTAGCTACATGAGATACTCCATTAGTGACACTGCTGAATATGGAGACTATTCAGTAGGCAGCAGGATTATAACTGAAGAAACTAAGAAAGAGATGAAGAAGGTCCTTAAAGAAGTACAAGATGGTACCTTTGCCAAGAACTGGCTAGTTGAAAACCAAGTCGGCAGACCCTACTTCAGGGCCAAGAGAAGAATCGAAGCCGAGCATCAACTAGAAGCAGTAGGTAAGAAACTAAGAGGCATGATGAGCTGGTTGAAGAAGTAATAAAAGAATGAGCCCTAGATATGAACTGACCTTTGTCAAGTAGACAGTAAATTTAATTAAAATATTATATATATTAGGATGCATGGTTGCGATATTCTAAAGGAGCCATGCATCCTAAGTTTTTTTGAAACCTTTTTTCGTTGTAGAACTCAATGTATTTAACTATTTTCCCTTTAAGTTCTTCAAGTGTTTTAAATTTCTTTCCATAAAACATCTCAGTTTTTAAAGTGCCAAAAAATCCTTCCATTGGTCCATTATCAATGCACTTACCAACTCTAGACATGCTCTGAGTCATTCCAGCTTTTTCAACCTTATTTTTAAAAACATTCCCTGTATATTGAAATCCCCGGTCACTATGAAATATGGGTTGAGCATCAGGATGTTTTTTAATTGCTTCATCAAACATACTAAATACAAGTTTATTATTGTTTTTAAAGGATAACTTGTATTCAATGATACTATTATCATAAAGATCCATAATTGGGCTTAGATAAAGTTTCCTGCTATCTCCGGGGATTGAGAATTCAGTTACATCCGTTAACCACTTCTCATTAGGCGTACTAGCTGTAAAATTCCTTGATAAAATGTTCTCCTTTGTATATTCTGGTTTTATCTTCTTACGGTTAACTTTCTTTCTTCTAATCCTGGCAGAAATGCCTAAAACATTCATGAGTCTATGAATGTATCCTTCTGAGAATGATTTATGATTTAACTTGTTAATAAACATTGTCATCCTTCTATATCCTAAAATTCCATCAAAGGTTAAATGATATTCTTTAATTAGTGAACACAGTAATTCATCTTGCTTTTCTTTTTGTGGCTTTACTCTGTTTTTATGTTTGTAGTATCCACTTCTTGAAATGTCCAGAACCTCACATATTTGAGTTATCGGATAGCCCTTATCTTTAAAAAAATCTACTGTCTTATATTCTGCTTCCTGCCTTACTTTCGAAAGTGAAGTTTTTTTTCGAACTCTTCTTTTTTTTTAAGAACTTCTAGTTCAAATTCCTTTTTTTTTCGAATGGCCCTTTCTTTTTCAAGCTCAAGTTTCAGCTTCTCAACTTCAGTTAAATGGCTTTCATCAATTTCTGATTTTGGTTTTGGACCACGCTTTTGATATTCTAGTGCTTCAGGTCCTTTATCTATATATGCTTTAGTCCATCTGTATACGAGTGCATAGTTGATAGTGTACTTATCAGCTGCATCTTTATAGCTCATATCATTTTCAATAACCCATTTAACTATTTCTAATCTCTCTTGAAATGTAGTTTCTCTAGATTTCATGGTATAGACATCTCCTTTGGGATCATAATCCTCTATTTCTATACCATTATACCATTTATTAACCCATTTACTAATTACCCCAGTGCTGATATTATGTTTCGCAGATAAGTCAGGTTGTGAATATTTACCTGATTTATACTCTTCTATTACCGACAGTTTAAATTCCTTGCTATATGAGCGATTTTTGCTTGATGTTTCAAATACACTAGGTCCATGTTCTTTATACGCTAGATACCACCTACGAACTACTTCCTTTGTGGTTCCTATCTCATCAGCAATACCACCAAAACTACTCTTTCCATTTTCATAATCTTTACAAGCTTTAATTTTTACTTCTTTACTATACTTTGCTTTTCTCCCCATAAAAAAATACCTCCAAGTAGATAGTCTAATTTTAATTAATTAGACTGTCTACTTTGGAAGTATCATATCAATAGGGCTCATTTTATTTTAAATATTCTTTTTTAAGTTCCATCCTCATGGTCATGTTGGGGTCTACTATCTGACAAACCCTCAAATCTCCCACCAAGGATAGCAGCATACCTGCCTGATGCAGATTTAAA
>JAAYTL010000080.1 GCA_012518035.1 Tissierellia bacterium
ATAATGTAAAGACGGGCCTCTTCCTTGAGCCGCCTCTTTTCTTCCGAAATAGTCTCAATAGAGCGCCTCTTCATCTCCTCAATCTCCTTTTTGGCCTCTTCTACCATAGCCTCACCTTCTTCATCTGCCTTGAGGCGGGCATTTTCTAGGATTTCTACACGCTCCTTGTCTATCTCCTCTATCCTTCTAGTGTATTCAGCTATAAGTTCATTAGCCTTGGTCATGGCTTCCTCTGCCTCATCTATCCTGCCCTGGATACTCTCACTACGCTTTTGCAAAAATTCTTTTACAGGATTATAAAGGATAAACCCCAAGGCTAGAGCTAGAATAATTCCATTGAATAGCATTATTCCTATTTGGATTAGGGTCTGGGAATCCATTCCAAATACACGGCCTTCAGGGACCGTCTGGGCTAGCAACATTATCGCATTCTGCAATTCTAATGACCTCCTTCCCTTTATAGTGAATTAGAATTCTCCTTGCTCATCATAGTAGGCTTACTAAGATATCTACCAATGGATTAGCAAAGAGCATAATAATAGCAATTAAAAGGCCATAGATACCTGAGGTCTCAGCCATAGCCAAACTCACAAACATGGCTGTCCTAATATCATCTGCGGCTTCAGGCTGTCTAGCAATAGATTCTATCGCTTGAACTCCAATTCTTGACTGACCAAAGGTGGTTAGAAGACCGTTAAGCAGGGATATTGCTGCTGCTATGTGTATAACTCCTATTACTTTTGCCAAATGTTCCATAATACTTTCCTCCATTCAAGTTTATTTTTCTTTTTGTTTGATATTAATTATTTTAATCATTCACTAGTCAGATGCTGCCGTCTTTACATACATAAGACTTATGATAACAAATATATAGGTTTGTATAGCCCCAAAGGCTACATCAAAAAAGGCATGTAAAATAGCTGGTATACCAAATTGTACAAGTCTAGGTGTCAATCCATAATATAGGGTTAGGATGATGGTACCAGAAAGTACATTTCCAAAAAGACGGAAACTAAGAGAAACAGGTTTTGCAAGCTCCCCTATCAAGTTTAAAGGAAAAAATATGGGATGAGGATAGATGTAACTCTTTAGATAATCCATTTTTTGATGTTTTAAACCCATGATGAATATGAGTAGAAAGCTAGCCAAGGCCAGGGCAAAGGTGGTTGCCCAGTCAGCAGTAGGAGCCCTAAGGCCAAAAATACTAAATAAGCTTGATGATAGAATAAATACAAACACCATAAAAAACCAGGGAGCTATATAGGACAATTCTTCTCCTAGGGTATTTGTTACAAACTTGTCAAAGGTTTCTACAATAATTTCTATCACATTTTGAAAGCCCCTGGGGACTTCCTTGAAAGTCCGTAGCTTGATACGAGCAATAATTGCAAATAGGATTAGGACCAACATTATAAACCATGTATTGACTATGGTCTCTGTTATCCATATCTCAAATCCTGCAATTTCCAAAACCCAAATATTATCAATATTTATCATTGCCTACTATTCACCGCCCACTTTTATAGTCATATATGTTAGCTTTTAGAAGCGAACCTAACAGTGTATATAGCTATTTGAAAGGCAAATACACCTACAACTACCCCCCATAGGTTGACCTGGGGAACCAGAGCACCTAATAATAGTACTAGACCTGTAAGTAGTAACCTTAATATATGCTGGAGGCTGATATAGCTACCCGCCATTTTTCCTTCCATGCCTAAGACCTTTTCAATAGCCCTTTTTAAGAGGAAAACCTTAAGGATACTTAATCCTGAACCTAATGTTACCCCTATAGAAAAGGGAAGGAAACCCCAGGAACGGTAGTAAACTACTGATATAAAGATGCTTATGAAAGCTATTGCAATTATTGTAACAACCATTCTCTTAGCTAAATTAGACATTTCCATATTGCCACTCCTAATCATGACCTTACCTTACTTATCCTTGGAGATTTCAAATAAAAACTTCATGACAGACAAGACACCTAATAAGGAAAAAACCAATAGCAACCAAGGCCTTGTACCTAAAGCTCTGTCTAGATACTTGCCTATGATCACTCCAATTATTACCATGGCTGAGATGGTAAATCCTACTTGAGGAAAATAACTGAGGTTATGGAAGGTTTTTTTCTTTTGGGATTCCTTATCGTCCTTATTTTGTCTGGTCATCTTGACCCCTCCCTATTGTTAAAAATGGTATCCTCGTACAAGAAAGGATACCATTTTCAATCCAGATAAATTTTAAAATAAATATTTAACATGGTCAAAGTATTAATAAAGAATTTTATGATAATTAACCCTCAATCAAGCATATTTACTTCCCTAAGATTTTCCTAATTGTCTCAAATAATACTGCAATTTTTAGTTAATTTCTTTTAGGATTTGAAATCTCTGCCTTAACTCTTGACCCCTTAATCCTTTTATTTGTTAAGTTACTTATTACACTAGCTGCTAAATCAGATGGCACATCTACAAAGGTAAATTTATCATAGATATCTATATCACCTATTGATTTGCTAGATAGTCCTCCATCCTGAACCAGGGCTGCCAAAATATGCCTTGCCCTAACCCCCTTCTTCTTGCCTATATTGATATAGAGCCTGGTGGTATTTTTGCTAAAGTCAACCATATCCAGCTCCTGGTGTCTATCTGTAGAGTTTTTATCCATATAGAACTTTAAAAGGGCTGCAGCTATATCAAAGGAGGTAAATCCATCCTCCATCAAGAGGTCAACCATCTTTGAATACCTACCTAGTTCCTCATTATTGATTACATCCTTAACCCTATCCAATAGATTTAGGCTTGTAAGTTCCTCGATATCCTTCAAGGTTGGGAGGTCCTTTCTAGGAATCTTGGTATTGGTGTATCTTTGTATATCCCTAAGTTTGTTTTTGTCCCTACCCACAACAAAGCTTAAGGCCACTCCGGTCCTACCCGCTCTAGCAGTCCTGCCTATTCTGTGGACATAGTATTCATCGTCCTGGGGAAAATCATAGTTGATTACCAAATCTATGTCGTCCACATCCAAACCTCTGGCAGCTACATCAGTAGCCACAAGGATATCTATGGTCCCGTTCCTAAATTTGCCCATGACATTATCCCTCTGGGATTGCTTTAAGTCTCCGTGGAGTCCATCCGCTGAATACCCCCTACCCTGGAGTTGACTGACCAGCTCATCCACTTTTCTCTTGGTATTGCAAAAGACAATGGCGAGTTTGGGATTGTAGATATCCAAAAGCCTACTTAGGATTTCCGTCTTCATATGCTCCTTTAATTCAAAGTATCCCTGCTCCACCTTGGGCACTGTTAGGGCCTTGTGGACAACCTTGACCATTTCTGGGTTCTTTTGATACCTACTTGCAAACCTCACTATCTCCTTGGCCATAGCTGCAGAGAAGAAAATTGTCTGCCTATCCTCTGGTAAATCCTTCATTACAATTTCTATATCATCCCTAAAGCCCATGTCGAACATCTCATCCGCTTCGTCTAAAACCATCATCCTTATATTCCCTGTCTTAAGAGTTCCCCTTCTCATATGGTCCATAACCCTACCAGGAGTCCCAACCACTACTTGGACCCCCTTCTTTAGGGCCCTAATCTGCCTATCTATAGGTTGACCACCATAGATGGGTAGAATCTGTATACCTCTTTTATATTTTCCCAGACTGCTGATTTCTTCAGCAACCTGGATAGATAATTCCCTTGTTGGACATAGTACCAAGGCCTGAAGGCTCTTGTTAGCCGGATCTACCATCTCTAAAATCGGTATACCAAAGGATGCAGTTTTCCCCGTTCCCGTCTGCGCTTGCCCGATTATATCCCTTCCTTCCAGTAGTATAGGGATGGATTGGGCCTGGATAGGTGACATCTCCTCAAAACCCATATCTGAAATACCCCTTTGTATTTCATCGGACAAGTTAATTTCCTCAAATCTTCTTTTTTCCATTAAAATAAATATTCCTCCTTATTTGCAATCATATAAGTATATACCTAATATCTCCTAAATGCAAGGAAAAGATAGAGCCTCTTTTATTTTTCGTACTTCTATCTATTAATATTCCCTTTTTTTGGTATTTAATTAAGAATACAAGGAGGATTGGGACATGTTAGATGATAAGATTTTGAGAATTTTGTTTCAAAAGACTCCCATAGGTTATGCGTATCTCAGAATTCTGTATGATGAAAAAGGCAGGGCCCATGATTTTATCTTACTAGATACCAACCAAGCCTTTAAGGAGATTGTTGGTTTAAGTGACAATATATTAGGTAAGCCCTTTAAAGAAGTAAGAGATAAAAGCGGTTTTATGGCTGAACTTTCCCCTATCTTCAGGGAAGTCTTATGCAGTAGTAGTGGCAACAATACCTTCTTCCAATGCTTTGAATCCATAGACAAGTGTTTGGATATATATGGCATAACTGTAGGGAATAATAAAATAATTATCAAAATAATCGACAGATCCAAGGAAGTCAAGCTGGAGAAGGAATTAATCGAAAGGGCAAAAGAGCTTGAATACTTAAGCTATCATGACAAGCTTACAGGCCTATATAATCGGGCATTTTTTGAAGAAGAGCTAAGGCGACTTGATACTGATAGAAACCTTCCCATCTCCCTTATTATGGGAGATACCAATGGGCTTAAGCTTATAAATGATGTATTTGGCCACAAGGCAGGAGATAGGTTACTTAGGTCCACCGCCGAAATCTTAACCAAATCATGTAGGCAGGGAGATATTGTCGCCAGGTGGGGAGGGGATGAGTTCATCATCCTCTTACCCAGTACACCAGAAAAGACCACCCTGGAAATAATAGCTAGGATAAAGGATAAATTTAGAAGTAGGCAATTCGACTCAAACTACCTAAACATATCCTTGGGCTATGCTGTTAAGACTGACCTTGATCAGCCCATAGCAGAAATTATCAAAGAGGCAGAAAACGACATGTATAGGAATAAATCCCTAGATGGTAAAAGGGTTCATAAGTTGATCGTGTCCTCCATGATTGAGTATCTCTACGATGGAAACATCGAGGTCAAGTATCATATGGAGCGGCTTAAGGAGTACACAAGAAAACTAGCTGAAAGATTAGACCTGCCTCAAGAGGACCTAGAAAGATTAGAAATGTTATGTGAAATACATGATGTAGGTAATGTATCAATAGATAAGGAAATCTTATTTAAGGATGAAGATCTGACTGAGGAAGATTGGGAAGAGATAAGGAAGCATCCTGAAGTGGGCTATAGGATTGCAAAGGCGATTCCTGAGCTAACAGGAGTAGCTAGCTACATCCTACACCACCATGAAAGATGGGATGGCAAGGGTTATCCCCATGGCCTAAAGGGTGAGGAGATTCCGCTTCTTTCAAGAATCTTCTCCATAGTGGATTGCTTCGACGCCATGACCCAGGATAAGCCTTATCGGTTGGCTTATAGCAAGGAATCTGCCATTCAATACCTAAAAGACCAGGCAGGTAAGAGATTCGACCCTGACTTGGTGAAAGAATTTATAAATACTATCAAGGGTTATGATGATTTACCCATCCAGGTGATAACACCTTGCTATTGATTTAATGATTTCTAGACTTGCAGGAGGATAAAAAATAGGTGAAGATATCCATGAACCCCCTGTCTTGATCTATCATTGCCTCAGGGTGAAATTGAACCCCCAGGATAAATCTATCAGTAGTGGATTCGATACCCTCAACAACACCATCTAAGGCTAGGGCACTTATCCTTAAGTTTGCCCCTAAATCCTTTACGCTTTGGTGGTGGTATGAGTTAACTAGGATTTCTTCCCTCTTAAGGATGTCATGTAATAAGGAGTCCTTAGTTACCCTTATGGTATGATAGCCCTGTGAAATAGAATATTTAGAACTATGCCCTAGGACGCCTGGTATTTGCCTATAAATATCCTGGTATAGGCTACCTCCTAGGGCTATATTTATCATCTGCATCCCCCTACAGATTCCCAAAAGGGGAATATTTTTATTATAGGCTCTTTTAATGATCTCCATCTCCATAGAATCCCGTTTATGGCAGATGTCAGTTACTTCCCACATGGGGGCTTCACCATAAAGGATTGGTAGGGCATCTCCACCACCGGTTAGTATAATCCCATCAAGAACTTCTAAATAACCATCTATGGATTCCCAATCATCCACAACTGGGAGGATGATGGGACTTGCTCCTGCCCTGATAAGGGCACCTATATAGGTATAGTTTAGCCTACAGGCCCTGCTATTTGGTGAATCTTCATACTGACAGGTAAGTCCAATCAATGGCTTCATAAATATCCCCCAACTATAGATATTTCTTAAACCAAATTGCCGCCTCCTCCATCATATTTGTGGTAACAAAATGGCCTAAGTTAATATATTCTATTAATTGGATTGAAGATTGGTCACTATAAAGAGGCCTTATCTTTTCATAAAAGACCCTTTGACTATCTATTTTAACCACTTGATCATTAAAGCCATGAAGTAGTAGGGTAGGCCTATTTATTATCAGGTCAAGATTATTCATAGGGTCCAGGGAGTCAATCTTCTCTTCTTCCTGAAAATCACTGGTAGATTCTACCCCCAAGGCCTCCAAAAAGATTTCATTAGCACCCTGCCAATTATAGGAACCGTTTAAAATTACAGCTGTTTTCACCTCATCATGGTGGGTAAAGACCCCAGCAGCGGTAAAGCCTCCCATGGAATGGCCTATTACACCGATTCTATCCTTATCAGCAGCTAAATTATCAACAGCGTAGTCAATTATTTCCTTGGCCTCCTCAATATTCCTTATAATTGTAGGCCAAAAATACTTAATCGAGTTTTCCGAATCGTAATTAATAAGGGCCTTTCTTTCCCCATGATTTATAGCATCTGGAATTAAGACCTGAAAACCTAAGTTGGCTAAAATAAAGCCCCTTAGCCTTTGAGATTCCTTGCTAGAGCTCCATCCATGGTAGAGGATTATTGTAGGCAGTCTTCCTTCCTTGTCTCTAAGCCTAAACCTAATAAGGGGGATTTCTCCATTTATGTATAACCTTTCCTCTATTAGGTGGTCGGTTTCTAAAAAATCCTTCATACTATCACACCTCTATATATTTTCGATTTGCCAGTCTATGGGTTCTTTTCCTAGTTCAGTCAATATTTCATTTGTTTTAGAAAAAGGCTTTGATCCAAAAAATCCTCTATTGGCAGATAGAGGGCTTGGGTGGACTGACTTTATTATATAATGCCTGTCATTGCTAATTAATTCCTCCTTGGATTTGGCATTATTACCCCAAAGGATAAAGACCACTGGGTCCTCCCTCTCATTTAAAAGTTGGATTATCTTGTCCGTGAAGATTTGCCAACCAATCCTGCTATGGGAGTTGGCCCTACCAGCTATAACTGTCAAGGATGTGTTTAATAGGAGTACCCCCTGGTCAGCCCATTTCTTTAGGTAACCATTATTGGGTATATAGCAGCCTAAATCATCCTGTAGCTCCTTATAGATATTGACCAAGGATGGTGGTATTCTCACCCCAGGATTGACTGAAAAAGCAAGGCCATGGGCCTGATTGGGTCCGTGGTAGGGGTCCTGCCCTAAGATAACCACCTTGGTATCCTTATAGGATGTATAGTGAAGGGCATTGAAGATGCTAAACATATCAGGGTAAATGGTCTTGGTCCTATATTCACTTATCAAAAATTTCCTCAGCCTCTGATAATATTCCTTTTCCATCTCAGGCTTTAAGAGCTCTTCCCAGTCGTTATTAAATATCTTCTTCATCTTGTCCTCCTTTATAGCTCCCCTCTCCAATTCTTGGGTACAAATAATGCAATTACTGTAAATAACTCAAGCCTACCTAGAAGCATAAGCATGGAGAGGAGTAATTTGGTAGATTGGGCAAGACCGGCAAATTCACTGGTAAAGCCAGCAAATCCCTTTCCTATGCCAATATTGCCTAAGGTTGCTAGGACCAGGCTTGCAGACATACTCAGATCTAGTCCCTCAAGTGAAATCAATAGTGTTGAAAGTATAAATATAAC
Organism: Tissierellia bacterium; assembly: GCA_012518035.1. Taxonomy (GTDB): domain Bacteria; phylum Bacillota; class Clostridia; order Tissierellales; family Tissierellaceae; genus JAAYTL01. The sequence continues at coordinate 8,019 of JAAYTL010000080.1, forward strand.
AATAAATAGTGAAATATAGCTATAGATACTTGCAATGGTTTCATTGGTTACGATTCTACCAGAGTGTTTAATGGGTACCATTGCCCGAGGATGGAAGATTTTGATTATCCCCCTCCTGATTACTTTAAACATGATTAATATTCTGGAAACCTTTAGACCATTTGCAGTTGACCCTGCACTACCTCCAATAAACATAAATATGATTAAAATCCCCCTACTAAAGCTAGGCCATTTCTCAAAATCCAGGGTTGTATAACCGGTGGTGGACAGCATGGAGCTTACATGAAAAAAGGAGTCCTTAAAGGCGGTTTTTAAGTCACCAAAATTGGATACATATAGGTTTAGAGCCACAGCTATGGTACCAAAGACTAAAAGTCCTAAATAAAGTCTAAGCTCCCCATCTTTAAAAAAATCCCTCAGTTTCCCCTTAAATATGGAATAGTAGAGGGAGAAGTTTATACCTGCTAAAATCATAAATACACTTATGACAAGGCGTATATAGGTACTATCATAATACCCAATACTGTTGTTCCTCGTAGCAAATCCTCCAGTACCAACTGTGGAAAAGGCATATAATATGGATTCAAATAAGCTCATTCCGCCTAGTAATAAAAATATGACATTTAAGCATGTTAGGGAAAAATAGGTTATATAGAGTATAATTGCAGTATCCTTTATTCTTGGAGCAATCTTTCCCTTAACAGGGCCCGGACTTTCTGCCTTAAAAATCTGGAATCCACCAATCCCTAATGCTGGCAATAGGGCTATGGTAAAAACTAGGATACCCATGCCACCTATCCAGTGGGAAAAGGACCTCCAAAACATAACCCCTAAGGGTAGAGATTCTACATCTAAGAGTACTGATGCTCCAGTAGCCGTAAATCCTGATATACTCTCAAAAAAAGCATCTGTAAAGTTCTTGGTTATATTAGAATAATAAAGGGGAATTGCCCCAATAAGTGAAATCATGAGCCAACCCAGAGTTACAATAGATAGTCCATCCCTAACACTTATCTGTTTATTATCAGATTTAAATCTAGTAAGAAAAAATCCTATGACTAAGGACACTGCTATCCCTATCAAAAACCCCCTTGTATCTGGTCCATTTGAGTATACGGATATCAGCAAGGAAGGAACCATTAAAACAGATTCAATTAATAGTAGAATTCCTAGGACCCTTATTACGATTCCATAGTTCACTTAATCTTCCTCCCTTTTTTGGTGAAAAGAATTTCTTCAGGACCATAACATCCTCTGACAAGCAAAATACCACTATTCTATCATCTGCTTGTATAATGGCATCACCCTTTGGAATAATAACTTGACCATCCCTAACTATAGCCCCTATGATAATCCCCTTGGGCAGATTAAGCTTATATAGAGGAATATTTACAAATGGTGAATCCTCGCCTACGATTAACTCAGTAACTTCACCATCTCCTCCTATCAAGAGTGATACTGATATGACCTTTCCACCCCTAATATATTTTAAGATATTGCTTGCCGATATATTGATAGGATTTAAGGCTGCATCTATTCCTAACCTATCTATTATCTTTATATAATTCTGCCTACTTATTTTAGCAATACACTTATCTACCCCTTCTTGCTTAGCTACTAAGGCCATGAGTAGGTTTTGCTCATCAAATCCTGTGGCTCCAATGAAGACATCCATACTCGCCAGCATCTCTTCCTCCAATAAGTTGTAATCCGTACCATCTCCATGTATAACTAAAACGTCATCCAAGATATTTGACAACTCAATAGCCCTATTTCTATCCATCTCAATTAGTCTGACGGATATTTTAGACTTGGCAAGTGACTTACTCAGGTAGTAGGCCAGGTTACTTCCACCCAGTATCATTACATCTTCTATATCCTTGTTAACCCTAGGAAGATTAAACCTATTGCTGAACTTGCCTATATCCTCATCTGCCCCTATAACATGGATAATATCATCCACTAGAAGCTGAGTATCTCCATGAGGAATGATTGTGTTCCCATCCCTAGAGATTGCAGTTATAAGTAGGTTTTCAAAGCCTTGCAGATCCTTTAACTTCTTATTAACCAATTCTGGGTTATAACCAATATTATAATCTATAATCTTAACCTTGCCGCTGGCGAATTCTCCAGTATAGAACAGGTACTGCTTAAGCAGGAATTTCTCTATAAACTTTGCTGAGTCCATGTCTGGATTTACTATCATATCAATGCCCATTTCACTCTTAACAAAATCCAATTGGGTCATATACTCAGGATGCCTAATCCTAGCTATGGTTTTCTTGCAACCTAGCTTCTTAGCCAGGGCACATATTAAGGTGTTGGTCTCATCACTACCTGTAGTGGCTACCAAGATATCACATGCATCTATTCCAACATCCTTTAGTACCCTAATATCGATACCGTTGGCCTCAATAGTAAGTACATCCATGTGTTCATTTATGGTCTCCAATACCTTGTGATTGGTATCTATTAAGGTCACATCTATTTCTTCTTGTATCATCAATTCAGCTAATTTGTAGCCCAACTTACCAGCACCGACTATAATAACTTTCATAAAATCCACCTCATAACTATTATAACAAATTAAGACATCAATATATTAGATTATTGATGTCTTAAGTTCTTTAGTAGTAATAATTAATCTACGAAAATCCCTGGTGCTGTGTAATAATCCGTTACACCAGATATTACATTACTCTGTCCTATCCTGATATGGGTCCCTGCAAATTCCTCCCTGAAAACAAATAGGCCAACCACAGCACTAAAATCCTCTGCTTGAAACTGTCCATCCTTAAAGACCAGATATTCCCTTGAATAGGTATCCACGAATTCCTGATAGAGATATTGATTATTCCAATCCTTCCTCAGTCTAGCCTCCCATTCTTCCATGGAGAGGTCCTTACCCACATAGACTCCCTGAGAGGCATTTAAGTCCATGGGCTTCATAATAAATTTATCCTTATTATTTAGGACCAAATCAAATACTCCATCATCATCCCCACCAAATATACCAGTCATGGGGATATGTTTCTTAACAAAGGCCCTTTCCTCCTCAGTTAGGATTTCTAGGGTATCCTCATCATGGAGGACCTTGAAGTAGATCTTGTTGTGGACCACCTGGGACCTAATGGAGCCAATGCAGCAGAATGCCTGATTCCTATAGGCCTCGATAAAGTCTGGGATTTCCTCGGCCTTTTCAATCAGCTCAAAGGTAACTATCCTCCTATATACTAAGTCAATCCTATAATCCCCGTGATACAAGCCACCATCCCTATATTCCAAGTCCCTAGGGTCTACGATGATACAATTGTAACCCTTGGCTAGGTAGGCAGCCTTATAGGCTTGGAAGTCTGCTGTTATCCCACTTTCAGCAAAGTCCACTATGGCAACATTGGGTGAATTATTGGTCTCATCATAGCTTCTATATATGTCGATACTATGGTCTACCCAGCTATCTATTAATTCAAAGTATTCCAGCTTATACCTTTTTGCAAAATCCTTCATACCCTTGGTCTCAAGTAAAATCCTGGCAAGGGCATTATCCTCATTCATGCCGGAAGCCCCATCAGTATTGATTTCACAAAACTTGAAATTGTCGAAATCCTCATAGAATATATCAAACCTACCAATGGGTACATTTATGTCATATACATTGTCTACCTCTATAAGCTCTTCTATAAGTTTAGGAAAACCAAACTTCCTTCTAAAGGCCTTATCCTCTATATATTTCCTAGTGACCTTGTTGTTAATGGAAACCATGGTTACTATAATCCTCTTAAAGTCCCTAAGGTTCTCCTCATTTATAAAGTACGGTTGGTAGAGGAAGGGGGCAGGCATATCCCTACTCCTGGCCTTGGAGTGTTTTACCCTTTCAATGGTAAACTTGTAGTCTTCATGATAGTCTTCCTGCCTATTTAGAATTAGGTCCATATATTCCCTATTGATATCCTTAATATCCACTATTCCTTCACCACCAAATTATTTAACAGACACCATTGGAGGGCCTCCTTCTTTCCATTCTTGGCCCTTTCCTTGGTAATCTCATAAGGGTTCTTACCTTCCCTTAGCATCTCCTCTAAAGGTTCTAGATAGTGTTTTTCATCATCAGCTAGACCTTCCTTGGCCAAGCTGGTTATATATCTACCTATTTCTAAGATGCGCTCTCCGAATAAGTCTGTTTCAAGTCCCTTATGCATCATTTCCATTCTGGTCTTATTTAAGCCCTCTATATCCCAATCCTTGGTATATTCATAGAGGGTATTCAAATTTTTCTCATCATAGATAAGTCCCTTTAGTAGGGCAATTACTGAGAAGTTAAGGGGATAGGGAATTGAATCCATCATCCGAATCTCTACATACTTTTTAGTCCTTACATCTGGGAAGAACATGGTGAGCAAATGCTCCAATTCATTTATCTTGTAGTTATCCGGGTCAAAGACATCCCTCACCCTTTGTTTACCAGTGAAAACCTCCTTGCCATCCTTGTTGATAAAGATAGGAGGTCTGTTTAAGATATATTCAGCATAATCCTTGTAGCCAAAACCTTCATCCAAGGCCCCTTCTGCTATACCTGACCTATCAGTGTCACAATTAATCCAGATAAAGGCCCTTATATTGTGGATATCACTTACTTCATTTTCAAAGTAGTAGGCATTTTCAAATAGGGTAAATAAGACTGGTGACAGGGCATTGGCTACCCTGAACTTCCTTCTATAGTCTTCCTCAGAGCTATAGTCTAGAGAAACCTGTAGGGCTGCAGTTCCCTTCATCATATTGTGGGCATGAGTACCCCTGGTCTTAAAATAGTTAAACATATAGTCATATCTTTGCTTTGGTAAGAGTTTTATCTCATCAATCTTAGTAACCGGATGATAACCCACAGTCATCAGGCCTTGGTTTTTCCTTTCTAAAATAGGGATAACATCATTTAAAAAGTCTAAGTATTCTTCTTCTAGTTCCTTGATACTTATAGTAGCTTCTATGCTAAGCTCGAATTGACTACCTGGCTCCAGGGTTACGGTCTTCTTACCCTTAGTAAGGCCTAGGATATACTGGCCTTCATACATACCCTTATAACCTATTTTCTCTAAATCCTTTAAGGTCTCAGCTACACCTGCATCACCATAATAGGATATGGTCTTTAGTGTATCCAAATCTATTACAAAATGCTCCAGCTCTACTCCTATTTTGAAGTTATCTAGGCTCTTTTCATTGACCTTAAAATAATTGGCAATCTCATCGACTTGTCTCTTATAATCCATCCTAATCGCTCCTTTACATTTCTTACGGTACCCTAAGTATATACCCATTTTAAGCCTATTTAATATATGTTTTCTGAAAAACCCCTATTTTATTATAGTAATTGAAATTATTAGTGAAGTATCTGGGTACAATTATATTAAACTGATATCCAAGGAGGTAGCTATTTTGAAAAATATTCTATCCATTGAGTATTGTACTGCATGAGGCTATATAGGAAGGGCAGTTGCCCTTGCAAGAAGTATACTTAATGAACACAAAAATAAGATAGCTGAATTAAAGCTGATTCCCTCATCAGGGGGTGTCTTTGAGATTGTATTTAATGATGAATTAATCTTTTCTAAGAAAGCCTTAGACCGCTTCCCTGAAAAGGATGAGGTTGAAGGTGTATTAAGGAACAAATTAGCCTAAAGAAGGCAATAGAAATATTCTAAAAAGAATATTTCTATTGCCTTTTAATTGCTCCTTAAGATTTTAATTGCATCTTTTAGTTTAACAGGATTGCCATACATCAAGGTTCCCATCCGGTAGATCTTGGAAGCAATAATTCCAACTAGTCCCGTTGTTACAGCTAATAGGCCTAAGGAGATGAATATTTCCATGCTAGTAACACTGCCCATAGACATCCTTACAAACATGGCCATAAATGATGAAAGTGGCACAAAGGATGCAATCTTTAATACTATACTCTCTGTGTTTTGCATGCCCATCATAGAAATCATAAATACTACTATAAATGTGATAGTTACAGGGGTCGCACTGGTGCTTATATCTTCGGTCCTAGATACCAAGGCCCCTAGGGCCCCAAAGATAAAGGAATAAAATAAGTAGCCTAATACTCCAAAGGCTGCAAAGGAAAGTATGATTTCTCCTGGTATATTGAATATAAAGTCTAAACTATTATTCCAAGCTTCTGCATTTAGCTTATAGGCTAGGCTAGCAGTCAGAATAACTGTCCCAAACTGAATAATACCTGCCAGAGCTCCAGCTAGGACCTTGCCAAAGATTAGGTTGGTGGTCTTGGTACTAGTGACTAGAACCTCCATGGCCCTATTACTCTTTTCACTAGCTACTGATGTGGCGATTAGTTGCCCATAGAGAATTATTATAAAATAGAGTCCAAATACTAAAACATAGGTGTACAAGTAATTTTTAGCACTATCCTTGCCCAGGATTACGGTTTCTGACTCAATATTTGGGTGGATGATGTCCTCTACATCACTATAACTGATACCCCTAGATTCTAATTTGCTGACACGGTATACATGGATTAAGGCTTCCTCAAAGGAATAGCTGCCAAAATCCATCATCTCGTTATTTCGTACAACATATTCATATTTAGTAGGCGATTTTATTACAAATCCCGCCTCAAATTCATCGGAGTCAATCTTATCCTTTAACTCATCCATATCCTTAGCCTCGACTAAAATTCCGCTATAGAAGTTGTTTTGTAACTCCTGTAAATTTATGCTATTAGTCTCATCAATAATGCCATAGTTAATATCTTCGATTTCCCCAAATTCATCTGTAACTTCTTCATCGGATGAATCAAAAAAAGTATTCTTAATTGTAGGTACCGACAGCCCTATGCTAATAAGTAAACATATAATTGCTGAAGATATAATAAAAGTCTTGTTCTTCATAAAATTCATTAGTTCAAATCTTAGTACTATAAGGAAATCCTTCATTAATTTTCACCTACCTTCTGGACAAATATATCTGATAAGCTTGGCTTGTAGATGGAGAACATTTCAATATTTAAGTCCATTTCTGCCAGTGCCTTTAACAATTCAGCTTTACTAACACTGGGTAAAAGCTCAATAATCAGGTACTTCTTCCTGGTTTCTACCAACTTGATTAGGTTAGTTAGTCTTAGCTTAACTATGTTAGCCAGCTCCTCTGCGGACATATCTACCACGCTTATGGTTAGCCTATCCTTACCATACTCCGTCTTTATTTCGTTTAAGTTCCCTGTAAGTACCACATCCCCCTTATCTATCAAGGCAATTTCTTCGCAGAATTCTTCCACATAATTCATAATGTGACTGGAGAAGATCAGGAGCTTGCCTTGGGCAATCTGTTCTATGATTACATCCTTGAGTATTTGTGAATTAACAGGGTCTAAGCCACTAAAGGGCTCATCAAGGATTATGATGTCCGGATTACACAAGAAGGTCTCCGCCAGCTGGACCTTTTGTTGGTTACCCTTGGATAGGGTTTCCAGTTTCCTATCCTTATACTCTTCCACACCAAACCTTTTTAACCAATAGAGGGTGTTCTCCTTAGCTTCCTTCCTACTAAGTCCCCTTAGTTGGCCCAGATATGCCAACTGCTCTAAAACCTTCTTCTTGGGATAGAGCCCCCTCTCCTCAGGTAAATATCCAATTTGGTGCTCCTTAGGATTGAATTTCTTGCCATTTAGGAGTATATCTCCCGTGTCTGGCTCAAACAGATTCATGATAAGCCTGATAGTTGTAGTCTTACCAGCCCCATTCCGGCCTAAGAGACCAAGGGCCTTGCCACTTTCTACATTAAAAGAAATCCCATGTAGGATCTCTACCCCTGTAAAACTCTTGTACAGGTTTCTTACCTCTAGCTTCAAATTACCACCGACCTTTCTGGTTGAACTCGTTACATCTTTAACAAATCTTTAAGTATATAAGTACATAGTAGCACTGAAACTAAACTTCTTCAACAAGTATTTTTACATGTTTTAGAATATCTATGATGCCAATAACTTGTTCAAAGGAATTGCATATGAGACATCAAAAATCCCATGGCCCTTGATTATTTTTTTATTGCGTGATATATTTGTAACATAGATACAAACATGTCACACGGAGGTTGTTATAGTGATGAAAATTAGGATCCAAAAACCAATTAAATACCTATGGCTCTTAGGATTCTTAGGCTTTCAAGGTTTCAAGTATTTTAAAACTGGTGAGCCCCTGGCCCTATTCTGGTTTAGTTACTTTAGCTTTTTTGCCTATTATTTTATTGGAAAGATGGCTGATGAAATGCAGGATGAACGATATTTTGAAAATAGTCAAAGGGCTAAGTTGAAGACTGCTAAGATTCCCTTAATCACTCTCTTTATTATTGGCTTTTTCTCAGGGTTTTCCTTTGTAACGAAAGAATTAATCATACTAATCTGTGCCCTTGGGTGGGCTGGAACCTTAATATCATACGCCTATCTCTTCTGGCATTATGATCAAGATTAGAAGGGGTGAGACCTATCCAAAAGTTTACTTGTAACCTAAAGAAGTATCGTC
>JAAYTL010000081.1 GCA_012518035.1 Tissierellia bacterium
AAAAGCAGCATAATAATCATACTTAATTTAAAATACAATAAGCCGAATCAAGTGTCGGCCTATTTGTTATGTCTAAATTCAAATATTAAAAATTGAGCAAATTATAAAAATTGGCCTTGACTTTTGTTAGCAGGTTTTATGACCTAACACAGCTTCTCCTTTCACTTTTGTCATCAATTTTCATTCCTATATACTTTACTAGATGACCTAAGTCTAGCCTTATGCTATAATTAAAGCAAATTATAGGGAGGGATTGTATGGATAAGATAATTGGCTTTATAGGTTGTGGAAATATGGGCCAGGCAATGATAGGAGGCCTCGTAAAATCTGATACTATAGCTCCTAAGAATATAATAGCATCGACTTCCAAGGGGAAGGTTATTGAGAATAGATTCGGCATTAGGACTACAAGATCCAATATTGATGTAGCTAGCCAAGCAGATTATATTATTCTTGCTGTAAAACCCAACATATACGGAATGGTTTTGGAAGAAATTAAGGACCACATAAAGGAAAATGCAGTGGTTATAAGCATAGGAGCAGGTATAAGTTCTCGGTTTCTAACCGATAAACTTAACCCTGGGACTAAATATATAAAGACCATGCCCAATACCCCTGCCATGGTAGGGGAAGGTATGACTGCAATCTCTCCAGGGGATAGGTTAAGTGATGAGGAGCTCAAGGAAATAATTAAAATATTTGAAGCCTTTGGTAAGGTGGAGGTTTTAGATGAAGGCTTAATGGATGGATTTACTGCAGTTAGTGGGTCATCACCTGCCTATGTATATATCTTGATAGAAGCCATGGCAGATGCAGCGGTCCTAGAAGGCATCCCAAGGAACCAGGCCTACACAATGGCAGCCCAGGCAGTATTAGGCTCAGCAAAGATGGTCCTTGAAACCAGTGTGCACCCTGGCCAATTAAAGGACAATGTCTGTTCACCAGGAGGTACGACCATAGAAGCGGTAGCCAGTCTAGAGGAAAACGGCTTTAGGTCTGCTATCATTGAAGCTATGAAGGCTTGTGCAGATAAGTCAAGAGAGATGAGTAAATAGTACAAGAAAGGGTTAGGTTCGTAGGTAACTTTTAGGAGGCCATTAAAATGAAATAATTCTGGACAAAAATAACAAAATATCCAGAAATTTGACCCAGGTCAATTTTCTAAACCCTCGTATGCTGTACAATTAAATCAAGGAGAAACACCAATCCAAATACGGGAGGTTTAGATATGAAAAAGTATGAATGTATAGCTGGTGCCTATATTTATGACCCAGCAGAAGGTGATCCTGAAAATGGAGTAGCACCTAATACACCATTTGAGGAAATCCCAGAAGACTGGGAATGCCCAGTATGCGGATCTCCGAAAGATGTCTTTGAGGAATGTGAATAAATCACATGTCCCAATATATGAGACCTAATAACTAAAAAGTTATTAGGTCTTTTTGTTTCAACACTTGTAGAAAGTCTATTGACAGTTGCACCATCTTAGTGTACTATATAATTAACACACTAACACTCTATGATGGAGGTGGAAGAATGAACTTTAATAACAATTTACCCATTTATATTCAAATAATGGACCACATAAAGAAGCAAATAGCCAGTGGTGAGCTAAAGGGAGGGGTTAAATTGGATTCTGTACGTGAATTATCAACAAAGCTTAAGGTTAACCCTAATACTATCCAGAGGACCTACCAGGAATTAGAAAGGGAAGAGTTGGTATTTACCCAGAGGGGTATGGGGACTTTTGTAACTGAGGATGAGGAAATGATTTTAAAAATCAGGAAGGATATGGCTTCATCTTTAGTGAATACCTTTATAAGGGAGATGAAGGACCTAGGATATGGTTTAGATGATATAATAGAAATAATTAATGAAAGGCTTAGGGGGGACTAGTCATGGCAAATATTGTAGAGATAAGGGATTTAAGTAAGCAATACATGAGGACCAAGGCCCTTGACAATGTAGATTTAAACATTAAACAAGGCAGGATAGTCGGTATTTTAGGACCTAATGGAAGCGGAAAAACTAGCCTTATGAAGATTATTGCTGGTATCTTAAGGCAGACTAGGGGAGAGATATTAATTGATGGTTTGGTTCCCGGCCCAGCTACCAAGGCAATAGTATCCTATCTTCCTGATAGAAATTTTTTATATAGATGGATGAAGATTGATGATGCAATTAATTTCTTTAAGGATTTTTATGAGGATTTCGATGAGGGCAAGGCAGATGAGCTTTTAAGTTTTATGAACCTTGACAGGGGTATGAAGATAGACGCTCTCTCCAAGGGGATGCATGAGAAGTTAAATCTGACCTTGGTACTTTCTAGAAAGGCCAAGCTCTATGTCTTAGATGAGCCCATAGCAGGAGTAGATCCTGTGGCCAGGGACCAGATTTTAGATGCCATAATAAAGAATTATAATAATAATAGCACCATGATTATAACAACTCATCTAGTCCGCGACATAGAGAGTGTTTTTGATGAGGTAATATTTCTGAAGGAAGGTGTTGTTATCCTTCAGGGTAACGCTGAAGAACTAAGGGAAGAGAAGGGTATGCAAATAGATAGTTTATATAAAGAAATCTTTGGATAGGAGGGATAGGATGCTTAAATTTATAAAGTATGAAATAAAGGGCAATTATAGATTTATATTGGGTATTTTGGCTTTGGTTCTAATAGCCTCATCCATAATTCAGGCAGTGATTTTTAGGGATGTAAGAAGTGGAGAT
>JAAYTL010000082.1 GCA_012518035.1 Tissierellia bacterium
AGGGCCTTTGGTGGGATAAGGGTGGTTGTAGCTGCCCTAATAGCTAACACGGTCATAAGGATGGCATCTAGATCTATAAAGGATTGGTTGGGAATCATCTTATTTGCTCTTGCCTTCCTGATGGTTGCTATTTTCAAATTATCGCCCATTGTAGCTATAGTGGCATCTAGTATCACCGGTATAATCTATTGCAGAAATATGAATTTTGGAGAGAATGACATATGATATACTTAAAATTGTTTACGGTATTTTTTCGGATAGGTCTATTTTCCATAGGTGGAGGCTTAGCAACCCTACCCTTTTTACAAGAAATAGTACATAAGTATGGTTGGATTACAACGGAAGAGCTTTTAAACATGATAGCCATATCAGAATCAACCCCCGGTCCTATTGGCATAAATACTGCTACCTTTGTGGGTTATAACACAGCAGGAGTCTTAGGTGGACTAATAGCTACCTTAGGCCTGGTGGCACCTTCAATCATAATTATTGCAATAATAGCCCATTATTTTTCTAGATTTAGCGAAGAGCATTTGGTTAAGTCTGCCTTTTATGGGATAAGGCCAGCGGTTGCTGGGCTGATTGGGGCAGCTGGTTTTGAGGTTGCTAGGGTTGCCTTATTAAATGAAGAGGCCTTCACCCTAACTAAAAGGCTAGGAGATTTATTTGATTTAAAGGGCGTCTTACTTTTTATCCTCATGTTTTATTTGATTAGAAAATTCAACAAACACCCTATTAGCTATATCGTTTTGGCGGCCTTTATAGGTATAGTCTTTAGTTTTTAAGAGGATTAATTAAGTTGCCTTAAGATTAAAAATTTGATATCATATTTTTATGGGTAATAATGGTTCAAGATGATTCTAGAATCATCTATATTATTACAAAGGAGGAATGAAAATGAACGCAATGACTCAAGATAACTTGAGGTCAGCTTTTGGTGGAGAGAGTATGGCTCATATGAGATATAGGATCTGGGCTCAAACAGCTGACAAGGAAGGTTTCCCAACAGTGGGAAGATTGTTCATGGCAACTTCAGATGCCGAAGAGGTACATGCTACTTTACACTTCAAGGCTATGAAGGACATTAAAGGCGATTTTGCGGTAACATCTATGGCTGGTTTTGGATTGACTACAACATCAGAAAACCTACAAGGAGCTATAGATGGAGAGGTTTTCGAGTATACCCAAATGTATCCTGCCTACATAGCAGTGGCAGAAATGCAAGAAGAAAAACAAGCGGTCAGGGCTATGCAATTTGCAATTGAGGCTGAGAAGGTTCATGCTGAATTATTTGGCATTGCTAAAGAGGCTGTAGACCAAGGTAAGGACTTAGAAGCGGAAACTATTATCTTATGCCCAGTTTGTGGATGGGTATCCATTAAGGAACATGATGATAATTGCCCATTGTGCAAGGCTAAAAAAGAATTATTTGTAACATACTAAAAAGACACCCTATAGGGTGTCTTTTTTTAGGAAAACATTTACCATAGATTTATAATTATTGGAGGCAATCTTATGTATATCGAAAAAGTAGTCTTAGAACTTGAAACAGGACTTCATGCGAGACCAGCACTAAAACTAGTCAATACGGCATCAAAGTTTTCATCTGAAATTAAGCTGATTATAGATGGTGAAGAGTTTAATGCCAAAAGTATTATGGGTTTGTTAAGTATAGGTGCTACTAAGGGTGATGTCTTTATCATAAAGGCTGAGGGAGAAGATGCCAAGGAGGCAGTAGAGGGAATTAAGAAGGTTATATGTAAGGACTCAATGAATTGATAGCTCATAAGTCCGGTTAAAAATAGCCCAAATAGGAATAATAAAGGGTAGATTAAATTGGGAGGTTTTATCGTGAATTTAAGACTCTTTATTATTGCTATTACACCGGTTTTAATCTTTCTCATGGCTATCTATCTAACTGATAGAAGGGACAGGGAACCTACCAAGCTACTCTTACTTACCTACCTGTTTGGGGCTTTATCAGTTATTCCTTCTATAATTGTAGAGGAGTTCCTGATTAAGTTTAATATATTCTCTGGGCTTCTTAAGGCTGCCTATAATGCCTTTATTGTGGCAGCAATGACAGAGGAATTCTTTAAGCGTTTAGTGGTGGTTAAACTACCCTTTAGGACCAGCTATTTTAATGAAAAATTAGATGGCATTGTATATTCTGTATTTGCATCCTTGGGATTTGCAACAGTTGAGAATATTATATATGTAGTCTTTACCTATACCAATAACCCATTCATAGGCTTATACAGGGGGATATTTTCGGTGCCAGCCCATGGTGTATTTGGCATCACTATGGGTTATTATTTGTCCCTCTCAAGGTTTGATACCGACAGAACGAGAAAGGCTGCTAATCTAAGGAAATCCTTTACAGTCCCCTTAATCTTGCATGGGGTGTTTGACTTTATCCTGATGGCCAATATCCCTGAATTAACCTTATTATTCGTCCCCTATGTAATCTTTATCTGGTGGATTAATGAAAGAAAGCTCTCCAAATTTGTATTTGATTCTAGAAGCAGGATACTTAAGAAAAGAGAATAGGAAATCCCGATACCCTATTGCATTTGTGGGTTATAGGGTATAGAATATATGATGTATAAAATTTTAAGACTTAGGAGTTATAAATGAAGAAAAGATATGTATTTATTTTAGTTTTAATATTAATATTAGGATTTGTAGTTTACAATGACATAAATATGGAAGACCTTAGGAGTCTATTCAATAGATCCAATGAATCTGGTGATCTAGTAGAGACTCCCAAGCCAGGTGAAGGAGACGATATAATAACCGAGCCTGAACCAGAGCCGGAGCCAGAACCTGAACCTATTGAAATAGATATTTTGGCAGTGGGAGATATAATGTTCCATTCTACCCAAATAAGGGCAGGTAGTATAGGTAATGGGCAGTATGATTTTAATTCAGTCTTTAAATATGTTAAAGACTATATCCAGGATGCTGACCTTGCCTTAGGAAATTATGAAACAGTCACTGTCCAGGATAGGGAGTACACTGGCTACCCACTCTTTAATGCTCCCCCAGAAACCATTGAAGCATTAAAGAATGCTGGGTTCGATATACTTTCTACTGCAAACAACCATAGCTTAGACCAGGGTAAAACCGGCATAATTTCCACCATTGAAGCTATTAGGGATTATGGTTTAAAACATGTTGGGACAAACTTGGACAAGGGTATAGAGCCCTTAATAGTTGATGTTGAAGGAATAAAGATAGGGGTTTTATCATATACTTATGGTCTGAATGGCCTTGATTCACGCTTGACTCCAGAAGAATTGTCTTACATGGTAAACTTGATTGATGAAGATAAAATGCAGGATGATATCAATCAATTGAAGAATAATGATGTGGACTTAATAATTTCCTACATCCACTGGGGAAACGAATACCAACACCAGCCCTCTGACTATCAATTAACCTTGGGTAGGAAGATGGTGGAGTGGGGAGTAAATCTAGTCTTAGGTAGTCACCCACATGTGGTCCAAAAATCTGAGATAGTAGAGTATGGAGGAAGGGACAATCTTATAGTTTACTCCATGGGTAATTTTATATCCAATCAAAGGGAAGTAACCATGGGGAATTCTTATTCAGAAGATGGTGTAATGGTTAAGATAGGCATAGAGAAGGACTTAACCTCCAATGAAACTGTAATAAATGAAGTAGAATATATACCTACTTGGGTCTATAGATATAAAGATGGCGACAAGTATGCTTATGAAATCCTGCCTACGGGGGATGTACTTGATGGCAGCATATCTAGGAGCCTGGATTCCAGTATAATAAGCAGGATCCAAAAATCCCATAATGATACCATTAGTGTATTTAAAGGGAATTAAGCAAAAGTATAAAATAATGGTTACATTATTTTATACTTTTTATTTTTGAGTATTCCTTTGATAAGATATAAGTCACATAAACTGGGTAGATAATGCATAATAGAGTTTTAATAGTTAGGCTTTTATTATATAATGAATATAGATAACCATACATATTAGGAAGTGATACCCTTGCAACAATTATACAATATGTTTTCAAATGTAAGAATCCGAGATGTAATCGATGTCTTAATAGTTGCATATGTCTTATATAAGTTATTAAACTTAATAAAAGAAACCAGGGCCGAACAGCTTACCAAGGGTATAGTTGTCCTATTAGTATTGACTAAATTAAGCGAATGGGCCAGGCTTTATACTATAAATTATATTTTAGATAATGCCATGACTGTTGGAGTATTGGCCATTCTAATAGTTTTTCAGCCAGAGTTAAGAAGGGGATTAGAGTATATTGGAAGAAGCAGCTTTTTAAAGAAATCCTTAATTGAGGTAAGGGGCGAAAGCATCTCTAAGACAATTGATGAGATTGTGGATGCAGTTGCCTCCTTGTCTAGGCAAAGGATTGGGGCTTTGATAGTATTAGAAAAGCAAACCGGTCTTAATGAAGTAGCCGAGACGGGTACTGAGATCAATGGAGTTGTTACTAGTGATTTATTGATCAATATATTTATCCCTAATACTCCCCTCCATGATGGGGCAGTAATAATTAAGGATAATATAATCAAGGCTGCAGCTTGTTTTTTGCCCTTAACAGATAGTTCCAATGTGAGTAAGGAATTAGGAACAAGACACAGGGCTGCCTTGGGAATATCTGAAAGATCAGACAGTCTTTCAATTGTTGTATCCGAAGAAACTGGCTCTATCTCAATAGCTGAAAATGGAAGCATATCTAGATATTTGGATACTAAGACCCTAAGACAAATCTTAATCGACATGTATGAACCTGAGGAAGACAAGCAAAGTTTTATTTCAAAATGGAGGCTAAAAAATGAACAAGAGAAAGAATGATTTAACTCTTAAGATTTTTTCTGTAGCCATAGCCATTGTATTGTGGTCTTATGTTATGGGTTTAAAAAATCCAGAGTGGCCAAGGGAATATAAGGTAGATGTAGAGTTTACAAATATCGAGTCTTTAGATAGACGTAGTTTGATTATTATGGAACCTAGTGAAGTAAGGGTAAGTGTTGGGGTAATTGGACGTAGGTCTAATATGGAAGGCTTTAATCCTGACAATAATATTGTAGCCCAATTGGATTTAAGAGGTTATGGAGAAGGGGAATCCCGGGTCCCGGTAACTGTCACCCTAAAGGATAGTCCACCTGGAGTTAGTATAACCAAGGTTGAGCCTTCTCATGTCCTAGTTACCATAGAAAAGGTAGTTACTGAGGAAAAGATAGTAAATATAAGGACTAGTGGAAGTGTATCAGCTGGTTATAGCTTAGGAGAATTAGAGGCTTCACCTAGAACCATCTTAATCAAGGGGCCAAGAAGTTGGGTTAACAAGGTTTCTGATGTTTTTGTAGTAGTTCCTCTAAGCAATGAATCCACAAATTCTAGGTCTTATCCAGTTCAAATCACTGACCATAATGGAGATGAGGTTCTCGGTTTAGAAGTCTTCCCTAGTGTTGTAGAAGTCACGGTTCCAGTCTATAGGAAGGCTACCTTGCCCATTGAAGTTGTTTTTGAAAATGAGCTTCCAGAAAACTATGTGATGACTAACATGGAGGTTTCACCTAGTTCAGTTACAATTAGGGGCGGTAATCAAATAACGGATTACACAAGTATCAAGACTAAACCTGTTGACCTTAACCTACTCTTAGACAATCCTAGCCTTGAGGTTGAATTGGATTTACCTGACGGAGTTGAACTAGTAGACCCTGGTCAAAGGATTGTAGTTAATGCCACAATAGAGGAAATGACTCTTAAAGAATTTGAATTTAATTCCACAGAAATCAGCATTATTAATAAGAATGAGGACCTAGCCTTAGAAGGTAATGAAGGGAATGTCCTTATCCAAGTTAAGGGTACAGCAGGGATTTTAGAGACCCTGACTAAGGAAAGATTGAAACCCTATATAGATTTGGAGAATCTACAAGAAGGAGTCCATGAGGTAGGCATCCAGGTTAATACTATTGAAGGTGTAACTATCGAGTCCATAAGGCCTGAAACATGGACTGTTACATTGAGGCGTGAAGTGATAGAGTAGGAGGTTGATTTTCAACTTCCTACTTGTTTTGTATTAGGAAAATTTTAAG
>JAAYTL010000083.1 GCA_012518035.1 Tissierellia bacterium
ATGTTTTCTTTTGATTCTGTAGAGCATATATTGCATGAAAAGAATGCTTGAAGATCTACGTCTGTATCTTGATATCTTTCAAAGTGCTTGTCCTTCTTGTTATATGCTTTAAAACATCCCATGGAGGAACATCTTCCATTAATTTTCTCACATACTCCTATTGCTATTTTAATTTTGATTCAACTCCTTATATAAATATTATTATAAATAAAACAAATGTTAAAATTCTCAAATATATTGATAAAACTTAGGTTCACATGGTTCTATTGTATAGTTCACTTTTAGCTGATTATATATGATTTCTTACAACATTTAGTATCTCTTCTGCTTTTAATTCCTCCAGTTTATGGTAATCTGCTCCCATTTCTTTGGCAATTTCCTCTGCCAATTTAAGTTGTATAAAATCCTGCTCTGTATCTATTACAATTGTTTGAATTCCTTCTATTGAAATCTGTTTTGAAACTTGTAGTGCTTCTTCTAAAGGTTCCTTCCCTCCGATGGATACATTTCCTCTTCCATCTGTTACCAATACTAAAACAGGTATTATATCTTTATTCCTTTTCATTGCATTTTTTAGTATTTCATATCCCTTATACAATCCTAGGGTAAGGGGTGTCTTGCCCCCTGTAGGCAAATCCTTTAATTTTTTATATGCTAAATCAACACTTCTTGTAATATTAAGGATTAGTTCTGCTTCTTCTTTTCTAAAAGCTATCATTCCCACACTGTCTCTCTTCTGATAAGCATCATTTAACAATGACATGATTGCACCTTTTACAGACTCCATTCTTTTTTTAGCTCCCATGGAGCCACTTGCATCTACTACGAAAAGAATAGTGCTCCCCGTTCTTTTCTCTCTTATTTTTTCACGTATATCCTGTTTCTTTATGGACAAAGCAAGTCCTTCCTTATTGCGACTATCTTGATAGGGTGCTGCTGCCCTAAGGGTGGCATCAAAGGCTATATCCTTATATTTTCCTTTAGGAAAAGTATATCTTACATATCTTCCTTGTAATTCACTTGTTTTTACTATACTCCTTCTGCCTGCTCCCTTTCTTCTTTTCCTATCTAATGGTTTTATATCCAAGTCTTTAACCTTAAATAGATTTCCAATATCATCTATCGTTTCATTATCTGAATCTCCTATACTATCTAAATTATCATTCTGCCGATTTTCGTCATTACCATCATCATCTTGATCATTATCCATATCATCTGATATATTTTCTGGAGTATTTTGGTCATTGTTATCTATATTGTTTTCTTCATTATTTGCATCATTATTATCTTCTTTTTCTATATCATCAGACTCTGACATATCAGGAGGATTATCCCTCATTCTATGGGGAAGAGCTAGTTGAGATGCTTCTTTTAAATCATCTATGGTTATATTTTTTCTTCCATATAAGGCTGCTATAGCTTTAGATGCTTCTATCATTACTATTTCCCCTCTATGACCACTACAATTTGCTTTCATAGAAATTTCCGAGGCCACTTTCATCATGGATTCTGATACCACAATTTTAGATATTAGTTCTCTTGCTTTCTTAATTTTATTCCAAATTTTACTATCTTCATATTTCCACTGCTGTATAAATAAAGAAGGATTTTCTTCATATTGAATTCTTCTTTCTATTATGTTAATTCTCTCATATAAATCATCACTTCCCAAAACCTCCACAAAAAGTCCAAATCTATCTAAAAATTGGGGCCTAAGCCCACCTTCTTCTGGGTTCATAGTACCTACTAGTATAAATAGACTCTCATGCATAAAGGTAATTCCTTCTCTTTCTACACGGCTTATGCCAGATTGGGATACTTCCAGTAGAGAATTTACTATTGCTTCACTTAATAGGTTTACTTCATCCACATATAATATATTGCCGTTTGCTTTCATAAGAATACTATTATTTATAGTCCTCTTACCTTCTACCAATGCCTTTTCAATATCTATAGAACCAATAAGCATATCCTCTGTCGCATTTAAGGGAAGCTCTATTACTTCCATATCCTGTATTAAATTCCCTAGCCCTCTTACTAGTGTTGATTTACCAGTTCCTTTCTCACCACTTATGAGGACACCACCTACAGATGGATTCACAACATTTATAAGTAATGCTTTCTTTAATTTATCCTGTCCTACTATGGCTGAAAATGGATATACATCGTTATTTCTCATCTTTTATTCCCCTAATCAACTCTTCTACTTTTGAGAATTCTACTACCCCCTCTTCAAAAGGTCTTCTTCTCATTCTATGGGGTAGTACCAACGAAGCAGCCTCTATCATATGCTTCTTATCTACTTCTAATTTTCCATCAAAGGCTGCAACAGTCTTTGCAGTCTTTATCATGCTTATATCTGCTCTATGACCATCTACTCCCAGCTCGATACTTATCATAGCTGCTGTTTTATACATATCTTCATGGCATCTAATTTTCTTTAATATCTCCATAGCATGGAGTATCTTTTCTCTCAGTTCAATTTGATTTTCTTCCCATTTCAATGCAAAAGCATGGCTATCTTCTTCATATTCAATCCTTCTTTTTATAACTTCTACCCTATTATCTATTTCTTTTTCTCCTACCACATCTACCACCATTCCAAATCTGTCTAAAAGCTGTGGTCTTAAATCTCCTTCTTCCGGATTCATAGTTCCAATTAAAATAAACTTTGCTGGATGAACATATGAAATCCCTTCTCTTTCTATTGTATTCACACCCATTGCAGCAGAATCTAGAAGCACGTCTACTACATGATCATCTAAGAGATTTACCTCATCTACATATAATATATTTCTATTGGCCATGGCTAAGATACCTGGTTCAAACCTTTTTTCACCTTTTTTAATAGCGTGTTCTATATCTAATGTACCTACTACTCTGTCCTCTGTTGCACTAACAGGTAAGTCGATAACCTTCATATTCCCCATTCTTTTTGAAAAATCTTCACCTTTTTTATATCTTTCTAAGCAGTCCCCGCAAAGAGAACTTATATCATCAGGATTACAAGAAAACATACACTCTTCTACTTCCTCTCTTTGAGGCAAAAGCTCTGCAAATGCTCTTACTGCTGTGGATTTTGCTGTTCCTTTTTCTCCCCTAATCAGTACTCCTCCTAGAGATGGATTAATAATATTTAATATCAATGCTTTCTTCATACTTTCCTGTCCTACTATAGCCGTAAATGGATATAATTTCTTTTTATTTATCACATCAATACTCCTTTCATCACTCCATATAATCCTCTGCAATTTCAAAAGACGTCCTTCTTAAAACACAATCTTGATCTGGGATTTCTCCATTATTATTAATGATTGCCCTAGCAGGGCATGCTCCTTGGCAGATATCTTTGTATTTACAAATTCTACATCTTGGTGGAGCAATAGTAGCTATTTGTACATCTTTAATACTATCTTCATTTAAAATATTACCCATATAATATTCTTCATTTCCAATCAGTGAACCGCAAGGATAAATATCTCCATTAGGTAAAACCACTGCTGAGCCTCCATAAGAAGCATGACAATATTCACCACATCTTAATGGTTGTTCTATACGTCTTTTGGCTTCTTCTATCTCCCTGAGGACTATCCTTCTCCCTGATATCCGCTCTATTTCCCTTGTTCTTAAATAAGCTCTTTTCAGTGCATACTTTATTTCTTTCTCTGTTGCTTCTCTAATCTCCAATTTATTCTCTAGAGCTCTTCCCGTAAGTCTTAAAAGATCCAGTCCTACTCCCCCCACATTTCCCAAATAATATGCCATATCTACCAGTTGATCTAAATATTCAATATTCCTATTGGTAACAACACAATTTAAATTTACCATTATCCCTTCATCTTTGAGATGCCTTATACCACTTAAAACCTTTGGAGATTTTCCTCTTAAGTATTGATTTATTTCAATAGTTCCATCAAAGCTAACTCCCATTGATATATTCATATCTCGTATATCCCTCGCGACTTTACTATCAATAAGGGTAGCATTCGTCTGCATTTGGAGTATTGCGGGAATATTATTTAATTTTATATAATCATATATTTCCTTTATTAATTCTAGATTTAATAAGGGCTCTCCACCTGCTAATTGAAGTTTTACGGGTCCTTTATCACATCGATCTATTGCCATCTTAGCTATTTCAAAACTCATGGATTCCTTATTCGTTTTTCCATCTGCATAACAATATTTACAATTTAGATTACAATCTCCTGTAACCCATAGAACTAGAAACTTAATATTCTCAAGTGCCACGACGAATTCCTCCAACTATAAATGCTCTTCTATATTTCCTTCAATATCCATATATAATTTTCTTAACTTCTGTAAACTCTCATCCTTAGCATTCCACATATCCCTTTGATTGGCTTCTAGAAGTCTTTCTACAATACTATGAACGGCCCAAGGATTTACACTTTTTATCCATTCCCTTCTTTCATCATTGAAAATATAGGATTCAGATATTTCTTCATACATCCAATCTTCTACTACATCAGATGTTGCATCCCATCCAAAGGCAATATCTACTACAGCTGCTATCTCCTGTGCCCCTTTATATCCATGTTTCTTAAGCCCTTCAAACCATTTGGGATTTAGTATTCTTGAACGCATTATTCTAGCAGTTTCTTCATCTAAATCCTTCAGCTTTGTTCTTAAAGGATCACTGGTATCTCCACTATAGGATCTTGGTTTTTTTCCCGAATTAGTCCTTACTCCAGCAATAAGACCACCATGATAATTATAATAGTCATCGCTATCCATCATATCTATCTCTGTTGAAGACTCATTCTTTACTGTTACATCAATACTTGCTAGTCTTCTTTGAAATACCCTTTTTACCTTTCGTCCATGGATATTCTTTCCATAGGCATGTCCGCCCCATAGAGCATAGACATCACCTAAATCCTCTAGATTATCCCAATTCTTGCTATTAATAAGAATACTTACCCCCGCTCCATAAGTTCCTGGCGCACAACCAAATATTCTCATAAGAGATTCTTCCTTTGCCTCTTCAAAATTAATTCCTTTATTCATTAAATCTTCAATATCATTTATCACATGTTTTTTTATATAATTATCTTCCAAATCCTCATCAAGAGATGCAACTGTATTTACAGCTTCTTCTACTATCTCTATAAGATTGGGAAATGTATCCCTGAACAAACCGGTTATCCTTAGGGTAACATCGATTCTAGGCCTTTTTAATTCTTCAAGAGGAATTATTTCAAAACCAATGACCTTGTCTGTATTTCCCAACCACTTAGGCTTTACTCCCATTAAATAGAGTATTTCCGATATATCATCTCCATTTGTTTTCATAGTCTCACCAGAATAAACAATTATAGCAATGCTTTCCGGAAGCCTTCCTTCATCTTCCAAGTATCTATTGAGCAAATTATCAGCTAACCTCTTCCCTACTTCATAAGAAGCTCTTGAAGGTATCTTTGTAGGGTCTACTGAATAGAAGTTCCTTCCCGTTGGAAGTATATCTACATTTCCTCTAGTTGGGCAACCAGAGCCTCCTGGTGGCACAAATCTGCCATTGATTCCCTCTATTAGATATTTCATTTCATCAGTGGTACTGTCTAGTTTATTTTTTATTACTTGGGATGCAAATACTAGAACCTCTTTTAATTTAGTAAAGTTCTTTCCCCTATATTGTGGAATACTCTTATATAATACATCTTCTATTTTATTTTCATCATATTCCCTTTTACCAAATTCACTAATAATATCCCTTGATAACTCATCTAATTCATCTAATATCATAATATTTGTCCTACCTTGACTATCTACATCATAAGGGTTGTCCTTTAAATATTCATAATCAAGACCATGCCCATGACAAATACTTTCCATTAAAGAGGGAACTTCATTGTTTTGTATTCTCAAAAGAGCCACTACTAGATTGTCAAATCTATCATCCTTAGGTATCTCTCCAAATATATGAAATCCATCCTTAATTAAAGAACCCTTTAGTTCATCTATCCAGCTATGTAACCTTTCAAGAAATATTTCAAAGTTCTCTTCCATATATTGTCTTTCAAGTTTTAAATCCAAATTTAAGTTGTTCTCCATGGTCACATCAATTATACTTTTCTTTATATATATTAGTTTTCCAGTATCTGCAAGTAATGAATGATAGTACTGCTTGATTAATTCATCTAACTCGCCTATGTAGTCATAGGAACTAGCTTTAACTAAAGAAGGAATCAAATGGTCAATTATGGCACAATAAGATCTTCTCTTTGCCTGCATCCCTTCTCCAGGTATATCGATAATGTATGGATATATATGTGGTATATCATCAATACATATATCTGGATAACATTCCTCCGAAAGAGCAATTTGCTTTCCTGGCAACCACTCTAATGTGCCATGAGTACCTATATGCAGTATTACATCTGCTTCAAATATATTTTTTATCCATTTATAAAAAGCGATATATTGATGAGGCGGAACAATCTCAGTACTATGATATACTTCATCTGCCTTTTCTTCATATCCCCTAGGAGGTTGAAGCCCTATGAATATATTTCCATTTAGAATACCTGGTATAGGCATATTATCATCATATACCATAAATTCCCCAGGCGCTTTCCCCCAATCACTTTCCATCTTCCTCTGAATAGTTTCTGGCAGATTTTCATACCAATCCTCATATCGTTTGCTATTGATAGTATCAATACTCTTCTCAATCACTCTTTTGGAATTAAGCCATCTACTATCATTGCTAACACCATCTATTATTTTGTTTATTATTTCCTCTCCATCTTTGAATCTATATTCTCTATATACTCCAATATTCTCTAATGCCTCAACGATATTATAAACAGTTCTTGGCGTATCCAATCCATAAGCACTGCCTATCATGTCATTTCTAGGAGGCATATTATGAAATATAATTGCTACCTTTTTATCTTTATTTTGCTTTTTTCTTAATCTAGCCCAATTTAATGCTAGTCTTGTAATCTTTTCTATTCTTTCCTTTACAGGTTTGGAAACTTTTCGTTCTCCTAAATCTGTTTTCTCCTTTTCTACACATGAGAAAATACTTGTTATTAGTTGTCCATCAAACTCTGGTTGATATACACCACAATATAGACTTGCATTATCAAGGCCTTTGAATGAGTTTCTCCATCCTCCATATTCTTCATAGGAGATTATCGCTTGAAGCACTGGTACACCAAGTTTTTCAAATATGCTTTTGGTGATGATATCTTCCCCATTCCCTGGATTTCCAAGAACCGTTTGAGAAAAACCCATAGTATTTATAATAGAATCTACAATAGGTTTGTCATCAGAGGTAAGCAAATTATCTATCGTCCAATTAATCCCAAGCTTACCCACATCCTCATCAGGAGCGGAGCTTGTAAATACTGCTAAAGGAAATGCACCATATTTTTCTATAGACTGAACAATATATTTAACCGCTTCAATATCATTTGTATGCATACTATTACTATGAAACAATACTCCAATAACCTCTTTATTTGTGGACTTTGCTTCTTCTAAATATTTTGCCTCATTAAAATTGTCCCTATAATGATATATACCTTCCCAAACCGATAATTTAGGTGGACTATAATCATATTCTTTTTCCCCGAAACTTGATGCTATATACAATAACATATTAGAAAAATTATACTTTTCTTCTTTATTGTAATATGCCATAATCCTTAAGTATTCCTCTTGTTTAAGACCCGTAAACTTAAAAAGCTCTAGATTTTCTTCTTCTAATCCTGAGTTTATAAACATTTTCTTTTTACCTGAAAATTCATCTATAATCTTGTTAAAATTCTTATAGAATCCAATACCTCCATGTAATCCAATAAATATAAAGTCATAGGATTCAACTTTCTTGATGAAATCACCTATTCCTTCTTTGTCCTTATCTATTTCTTTTACTTCCATGATATCAATTAATATTTCATTTGGATAATTATGATCAATAAGCTTCTCAGCCTGTTTTACTATATATCCTCTAGAGTTTTCTAATAAAACCAAGATTCTAAACATTAAATCACCTCAATTGAGTATTCTAGCTATCTTTTAGGGACATTACTTCATTTATCATAGATGATATAGAATCATATTTAATAAAATTCAACCCTAAATCCTCTTTTCTTAAGGACATCACCTTAATTCCTTTTTCCAAAGCATACTGAAGTAATTTATAATTAGCCTTACCTATCCCCTTAAAACTTACTCCTGAATCAATAAGTACTTGAGAAGTGTCTATAAAAAACTTGGCTTCATTAAACTTTTCAGAGCTTATATCTATAAAAGCATCCTCTGCTATAGTCTTATGCCCTAAGGCATTGGATATATTATAATCCATATCATTTTTAAAAAGTATTCCACTATAAAAGCCAATGTCTTTTTTGTGTAAAGCCCTATATATCTTTGTAGCCCTACCTCCACCACCTATTACAAAAACTTTAGCTTTACTAGATCCTTTAGGCAATTCAACATTTCCCATAGTAGTATTGAAATAACCGCTATTTAAATTATAAACCTCTCTTATGGCTTCATCAGTTATTACATCCTCTGGAGTTCCATAATTGTAAATTTTACCATCCTTAATTAACAGAACCTTATCAGCTATTTTAGATACCAATTCTATTTCATGTAATGACATAATAATTGTCTGACTTTTTTCTAGTGATAGGGTCTTTATAATATTCAATAAATCCACCTTATATTTTATATCTAAAAAAGATGTGGGCTCATCCAATACCATAATATCCGCTTCCTGGCATATGGCCCTTGCTATCATAATTCTCTGTTTTTCACCATCACTTAAATATTTAAATTCCTTATTCTTAAGTTCTTCACCATTTACTATTTTTATAGATTCGTTGATAATTTTAATATCATGATTGGTCAATTTCCCAAAGTGATTTGTATGGGGATATCTTCCCGTAGCTACAACATCTTCCGCTGTCATCATCTCAGGTGAGATTCTCTCGGTCAAGACAACGGACATATGCTTAGCTCTCTCCCTATTGCTCAGATGATTTAAATCCTTTTCCATTACGGTGATGGAACCACCAATCAGTTTTACATGGTCTGTAATCGTCTTCAATATGGTTGATTTTCCGCATCCATTGGGTCCCAATAGACAAAGAACTTCCCCTTTATTTAAATCAATATTTACATTGTCCACTACAATTCTTTTTTGATAGCCAACCCTTAAATCCTTTCCCAATAAAAACTTCATATCCTTTTCCTCCTATTTATCATAAGCCAAATTACAATAGGCGCACCTATAAACGATGTAACCGTACTGATACTCAATTCTGTAGGTGAGAATAATGTTCTGGCAAAATAATCTGATATAAGGCAAAAACTAGCACCGGACAGTATGATTGCAGGTACCAGAATCTTTGGATTGGATGTTTTGGCAGTTAATCTAGTTAAATGGGGAACTGCAATCCCCACAAAGGATATAGGCCCTGCAAAGGCTGTAACACAGGCAGAGAGTATACTAGATAATAAAATTAGAACAATCCTAAAGGTTTTAATATCGATGCCCATACTTTTAGCATAGTTCTCACCTAGAAGATAAGCTTCTAAAGGTTTAGATAGTAGAAACACTAAGATTACAGTAGGTATAATAATCACTGCGGATAATTTTATCATGCTCCAACTAATCCCTGAGAAACTACCCATAGACCAGTTAACTAAACTAGCTACCTTATGTTCATTAGCAAATGCAATCATAAAGTCTGTACCTGCGGAGGCAATATATCCAATCATTATTCCAATAACCACTAAAATTGAGATGTTGTCAACTTTTCTTGCAAATAGTAAGACCAATAACATTGAAAGCAAACTGCCAACTGTAGCAGCTAAAAAAATTGTAATTAATGGACTCTTAATAAATCCAATAGTAATATTTGTTAATAAAAACAGACCAACAAATAATCTTGCACCTGATGAAATACCTAATACAAAAGGCCCTACTATAGGGTTCTTGAAAAAAGTTTGAAGCAAAAACCCTGATATAGATAATGCTATCCCAAATAGTATGGCACTTATTATTCTTGGAATTCTGATTTTAAATAATATATTATGTTCCAATTCAGTAAATACTCTTTTTCCTAGAATTCCCTGGATTATATCTTTATAAGACAAATCAATAGAACCAGAAACTACATTTAACATGATTGTATATATTAGAAATAAAATCAATGCTATAAAAACTAATTTAATTCTCAAATTTTTTTTCATATTTCCTCCTAGATAAAACTGTTTAAGATTTTCCTAGATTTCTATTTCGCCAGAAGGTAATGTTGTGTTTCCTCCAATTCACCATGAGGTGTTAAAAATATATCTCTTAACTCTTCTATCATTTCACCGGTCTTATCCGCAGACTGCCAATAGTTTTGTTTTGTAACCCAAACCCTTCCTTCTCTTATGGCTTTGATTCCGTCTAGATGTTCACCTTTTTCCATCAATTGCTCCATATTTCCTACAAAAGCACCCATATTTTCATAGATAAGAATATCTACATTTTCTGCCACTTTATAGAACTCTTCCGCAGATATCTTTAAAGTGCCATCCTTATCTGGATTTAAATCACTAAAAATATAATTCCCACCTGCTATCTCCAACATTTTAACAGAATAATCTCCTTTATTTTTCACCGTATATCCATCATCTGTAATACGTACATAGGCAACTTTAGGTTTCGCCTCTGTGGATTCCTCCGTGTTGTTTTCTATTTCCGTAATCCTTGCCAATTCCTTCTCAAAGAAGGCCTCTGCTTCTGCTTCTTTATCTAGAAGGGCACCCATAAATTTAACCCATTCCAATCGACCTCTCGGATCATTCTCCATATGGATAGTCATCCCTATCCAGTCAATGTCCAATGTATCAAGCATATCAATCATTTTAAGCGTGTTTTCAGATTGGGACCCTGTTAATAGTATTAAGTCAGGATTCGCTGCTTGGATCAACTCATAATCTGGGCTATTATTATCGCCAACAAAACTTATCTCTTCATTCTCCATCTTCTCTATAACATCATCCACATACCATCCATTCAATGGAGTTGTCACGATAGTAGCCTTATCTATAGAATCTAAAGCTCTTAACATAGTCATATTCACTGTACTAAATACACCGAAACTATCAACAGGCAGATGAAGAATATTTACATCCTCTGCCACCTCAGGAACTTCTTTTCCTTCTGGGATTAACAGAGTTTTCATATCGTAGATATCTGTTAGCATCTTGTATCCGCCTTCGTAATACTCAACACTAAAGGAACTTGCATATTTTAAATCCAATTCACCAGTTTTTACAAGACCTTTCCCTTCAGTAACTTGACCTTCATCATTATTACCAACTATCTCTGTAGAACCCTGTGGCTCTTTTTCCCCTTTGCATCCTACCAGCGCTAATGACAATACCAATATTAATATCAAAATTTTTCCTAAATTTATAAATCTTTTCTGCATTTCTTTGGCCTCCCTTATTTTTTATATCTTTTTATTAAAACATATATTTGATATATACTTACTTTTTGATTTTAGATTTATTGTTAAACAAAGAATCTACTATTTCAATTTGTTTCCCCCAAACATCTATATCATCATGATTTAGGACTTCAATTTGTCCCCTTTGTATTTCCCCAACTGAATCCTGTAATAATTCCTCCATATCTCCTTCTATTTTTACATAATTTCTTCTTAGCCTATCCAAAACATCCTTATCTGGACTCCACTTTGATCTTTCATTTAGTTCTAAAAAACGTCTTGATATTTCTTCAGCTGCAAATTTATTATATTTATTAAACCATGACAACATCTCTTCATCATTTATATATACCTCAACTAATTTATCTAGATATGCATCATCTATATTTTCGGAAGTGCATTGCCAATTAAATATATTTTGCATCTTCTTCATAAATTCAGCTGCGCCTAAATATCCTTTTTCTTTTACATTTTCTATCCATAGTTCATTGAGAAGTGTATCATCTATATTTTCTCTGATTTCCTCTTTTAATGTGGATATCTTTATTTCTTCCTTATTTATAGTTGAACCATGGTATTGATTCATATCCTTTCCAGCCAATATCTTTTTCACCATTCTCATGCCACCATGAACAGATGCAGAATACCCAGATGTTACCATATCATATCTATTTGAATGCCTTTTTTCATAAGATAAATCCGAACCATTTACATTCTCTATAAATTCATCCCTTGCAACAATACCACTTAAATCGACACCGTATCCATAGGAGGAAAAGTGAACAAATATCTTTGCTAAATCCGCATCTTCCTTCCAAGCACTAGCCTTTAAGGCTAGATCTACCCCTGCTCCATAGGAACCAGGCTTGTCTCCAAACACCCTAATAGTAGCTCTTCTTTCTACATCTTCTATACCATCTATTTCTTTTAAAATTTCTTTTATCTCTTTGGTATTTTTTTTAATATTATTATCTTCATCGGATTCATTTAAGGATGAAGCCATGATTACTGCATTGTCAATCATCTTAACGATCTCTGGATATGAATCCCTAAGTACTCCAGATATCTTTACCATAACATCTATTCTAGGGCGACCTAACTCCTCCAAGGTTAAGGGTTTTAATCCTGAAACTATCCCATTTTTTTGCCAAACAGGAGAAATCCCCATAAGATATAATATTTGAGATAGTTGTTCACCTTTAGAAGCAGATATATCTGTAGATATCATATTCATAGCCACTTTATTTGGATATTTTCCCTCTTCTTCTTTATATCTTTCAATCAATTTATCAGCAAGGATTTTACCTGCTTCATAGGCCCCCTCTGAAGGTATCTTTTTACAATCCAATAAATAAAAGTTTCTTCCAGTTGGTAAAACTTCCCCAAAATTATCACTTGGCATTCCCGAAAGTCCAGGTTCTATAAATTTACATTCTAAAACCTTCATTAAATTAGCTATTTCCTTTCCTGTCAAAAGCATCTTTTCATAAATATCAAGAACTTCCAATCTTAAACCCTCTAGAATTCCTTTGTCTATGAACTTATATTTAGAAGCTATCTCATCGCAACTTAATATCACACTTTCTATTAATTCTATAATGGTTTTATTATAGGAATACTCATCCTTAAATAAAGTCCTTATTAAAATTATATTGTTGCTATTGGAATCCAAATATTCTTTTATAGTAGGTATAATTTCTTCCTTTTCAGGTACCTTACCAAATATATGCAATTCTTCTCCCTTATTCTTGTTTATTGACTGTATAATACTTGCCTTTAATTCCCTTATTCCTTCATCAAAACTGGATTTCTTTTCAATGATATTTTTAAAAGTTTCTATTTCATGTATCCTATCCTCTAACTTGTTCCTTAATATATCTTTCTGACTACTATCTGATGACCTAAATTCCATATACTCATTTATTAAATTTACTATTTCAAAATATTTAGTATCAGTTTTTAATAAAGATGGTAAATGATCGATTATTACAGCACTGACCCTTCGTTTAGCTAGCATACCTTCGCTTCCTATTCCTGCATTATAGATATATATATGAGGCAAAGTACCTATCACAATATCTGGATAACACTTACTAGAAAGTGCATTTGTTTTTCCAGGTAAAAATTCTAGATTCCCTCCTGTTCCAACATGTATAATAGCATCCATATCAGCTATTTCCTCAATATATCTATAAGTAGCTATATATTGATGTGGTGGTGGACAATTTGGATCATGGAGAATTTTACAAACCTCACCTGTGCATTTTGCACCATAACAACCTCTTTTTGGTTGTACCATAAGATTTATATTTCCAAATTCAACTCCTGTTATGATCATCTTATTGTTATAGACCATGGCTTCTCCTGGTGGCAAACCCCAGGTTTGCTCCATTTCATGCCTTACATTTTTAGCTAATTTTTTGTAGAATTCCATATATCCATTTTCATCTTCCAGAGGCATTTCATATAGGAAGCCCCTAGCATTTACAATATCTTCAACCGAAGTCCAACGAAAATCACTATATGCCTTCTTGTCCATTATTATACTGTGAAGTTCTTTACCATCCTTTGGAATATCCTTAACATTATATCCATTGCCTTTAAGACTCTTAAAAATTTGTATTATAGTTTCAAATACTTCTAGTCCTACCCCCATTCCAATAGTAGACTCTACTCCAGAGCAAGGAGCATTGTGTATCATTATGGTAATCTTTTTATCTTTGTTTTTCTTATATTTTAAATCTATCCATTTCTTGACTCTTCTTGTAAACTTATGGACTCTATCCTCTATAGGCTTCGTTTTCCCTTCCTTAGTTTTACAACCTATAATAATGGGCTCTATCATACCTGCTATCTCTGGATTTATGAAGGTACTCCCTATCTGTGAGGAAAGTCCTTCTACCGTGTTGTCCCAGGTTTCATAATCCATTCCATAAGCGATAAGGGGTTTAAATACAGGAATCCCCATATTCTCAAATTCTCTTACGGCCTGCTGGAATACATTGCTATCATTGCTGTTACTAACAGGCTGAAGCATTTGGAAATAGACTAATCCATCTAAAATTAATTTCTCATTATACGAAAAATAATCTTTTATTATATTAGTAAAACTCTTTATCCTATGATTGTTTTCAGCAGTCGAATAGCTAAATACTGGTATAATCTTAAAGCCTAAATTTTCAAATTCCTTTATTAATTCCTCTTCTACATAAATATTTTGATTAATCCAATTTCCTCTATAGGTTAATATGCCTACCCACCTGTAATCCATTGGATTTTCTCCATTTAGATACCAATCCATATAGGACTCAATTGAATCAAAAACCCTATCAGATCTACTATGAAATATTCCATTGAAAGGAATCAGCTGTGGCTCTTGAATATTATCCTTCCAAAACATCTTTTCTTCAGCGGTAGTATTTATAAAATTATAGGCAATATAAAAGATCATGCTTAAAATATTTTCCTTCCCACCATTTGAATAATATTTGTTGATTTGAAGTGCTTTTTCAGCATCTATATGGAACAAATTATCCTCCAACAAATTCATTCCTAGAGGTATTATTGGAATATTGCTTGCATCTTCCTTTACCTTTTTATGGATTAAATCTAGATGCTTATCCATACTCTTATTTTCAAGGATTAGAACATCTCCTTTATCAATAATATAGTTTATTATTTCATCTATATCATCCATTTGAAATTTGTTAAAATCTAAAAATTCTAGTTCTATAAAATCTATATTTTTTATCGCTCTTAAAAATGGATTCTTTGCAAAATCTGTTCCTAATAACAACATTTTTCTTTTCATAACATCACCTACCTTATCAAAACTATATAAAGTCTATAATCCTTCCAGTTTTCTTATTTCTTATATATAAAATTAATCCATTAAGAAATAATATTCAGTTTCAGTAATCTCTCCTTGTGGTGTTGTTAGAATTGTATATAAATCATTGATCATGTCAGCTACATTATCACCACTTTGATAATAATGAGATTTAAATCCCCATACATTTCCTTCTTTAACAGCTTTAACATCTCCTAAATAATCTGCGTTATCTATTAAATCTGATATGCTTTGAATACTTGGTCCATTTATATTGTTATAGAAGAATATATCTACATCTGCTATTCCTTTGTAAAGTTCTTCTGCGTTCATCTTAGTGTTTCCGTCCATATCTGGATTTAAATCTCTAAATATATATTCTCCGCCTGCAAGTTCGAACATTTTTACTTCATAATCACCTTTATTTCTAACATAATAAACATCTCCTGATAGGAAAGTAGTTGCAAAGGTCTTTACTTCACTTTCTGTACTTGCTAGTTTTCCCTCTACTTCCTCTATCTTCTTAAGCTGTGCATTAAAAAAATCTTCTGCCTCTTTTTCTTTATCAAATAAAGCTCCAGATAATTTTATCCATTCCAATCTGCCCCTAGGGTCTGTTTCTCTTTGGTTTCCATGGCCAATCCATTTTACTCCTAGTTCATCAAATTTTTCAATAGTTTCATTTCCACCATGGCTTGTCCCAGAACTAATCAATATCAAATCTGGATTTGCAGCTTGAATAAGTTCATAGTCTGGTGCACTGTTTTTACCTACATAAGTTATCTTTCCCTCTTCCATCATTTCTTTTATTTCAGGTATATGCCATTTATCTATATCCGTAGTAACTAAAGATAATTTATCCATCAAATCTAAAGGCCTTAATTCTGTTGCAATAGTTGTAGAAAAAGCGCCTATTGTTTCTAAAGGTAATTGTATTATATCCACCCCATCTTTAACCTCCGGTATTTCTTTGCCCTCTGGTACTAGTAAGGTTTTTCTTCCAGTCCAATCCGTTATGGTCTTATATCCGCCCTTATAATAGTCAACAGAAAAAGATTCAGCATATTTCAGGTCCATTGAACTTTCATATACAAGTCCAGTATCTTCATCGATGATTTCATCGTCAGTATCTTCAATCGCAACATCTTCGATTTGATTATCTGTATTTGCCTCTCCAGTTGGAGTGTTATCATTGTCTTGACATCCTACTAAAGCCAATGATAATACTAAAATCATAATTAAAAACTTAATACACTTACTTGAATTACTAAATTTTTTTTTCATTTCTTACTCTCCCTTTTATATTATTTATTTTTTTCTTAACAAAGGATTACCTTTGGTTTAAGACCAATTTACACTGATGCCAAATCGCTTTTTATATTTAACTTAGTTCTCTATAACTTACGGCCACACCATATATGTAAAATACTACTGAGTAAATTAGCAAAGCAAAAATCGCTTTTTTATTAAAATTCCCCTTTATGGTGATATCCCTAAGTGCAGTAGTAGTAAAGCTTAGGGGAAGTATGTTTATAAAATTCTTCATAGCTAGTGGCAGCTTGTTTAATGAAAAAAAAGTTCCACATAAAAAAGACATTGGTGTCATTATAAATGTGCTAAATCTATTCATATCATAATGGCTATTTATAGAAAGTGCTGCACCATAGCCAAATGCAGAAAACAGAAAACTATTTAAAAAGCAAATAATTATAAACTCTAGATTGACAGGTATATATATCCCAAATATAAGGGCAACAAATAAAACTAAAATACTAACATACATACCTCTAAAGGCTCCAGCTAAAATCTGTCCTAAAGCTAATAGCTTCATATTTACAGGTGAAGTTAGATAATATTCAAAGCTTTTTTCATATAATCTTGAAACATTAACTCTGACAGAAACAGCACTAAAACTGGTATTCATCGTAGATAAGGCAATTATTCCAGGAATTACAAAATGCATATATGTGGTTCCTTCTACTTGTACATCAGAACCTAGCCCCCATCCAAAAGCAATGACATATAAAAGAGGGTTTATTATTGCAGCACTAGTTATATTAAATAGTCTTTTCTTAAAGAATAAAAACTCTCTCCATAATATGGTTAGTACTTCCATCTTAAATAACCCTCCTATTGGTAAAATTATAAAATACATCTTCTAAAGTAGTATCTCTAACTATATAAGTATACATTTCTATAGATTTTGTGAAATCAGTAGCCTCTTTCCTAGAATGAAAATATCTATAATTAGTCTTTAACTGATTATCAAAATATTCCACAGTATGTTCTCCTAAATTCTTCTTTAGTGCATAGGGTGTATCGTTTTCAAATATCCTTCCTCTGTCTATAAAACACACTTTATCACATAGATAATCTGCTTCTTCTATATAGTGGGTTGTCAAAAGTACAGTTTTCTCCATGGTTTTTAAAGTTTTTAAAATATCCCAGATCTTTCTTCTTCCGTTAATATCTACACCTACTGTAGGTTCATCTAGAAATATAATCTCAGGTTCATTTATAAGCGCCTTTGCTATCATAAGCTTTCTCTGCATACCACCAGATAATGTTCTTGCTTCCTTATCTTTAGATTCCTGTAAATCCATAAAATTTAATAATTCATCTATTTTTATTACATAATCCTTTTTCTTCATTTTAAATAATTTTGCTGCAAATACTAGATTTTCATATACTGTTAATTCCTTGTCTAGATTTGTATGCTGCGGTACTACGCCTAGTTTTTTCTTTATATTATTGTTATCTCTATTTACCTTATCTCCTTCAATATAAACCTCTCCCTGAGTAGCTTTGCTTAGTCCAATCAGGATATTTATCAAAGTAGTTTTACCAGCACCGTTTGGACCCAATAGACCTATGAAGCTTCCTTTTTTTACATTTAAATCAATTCCATCAACTGCCTTAAATTCACCAAACCTTTTATGTACATCTATAATCTCTATCACTTTTTCACCTGTTTTCTTTCCATTAATGTATTTTAGTAAAAAAACCACACTAATTTAGTATGGTCTTCGAAGGATTCATATTTATGTCTTAAAAAATAATTAAAACTATTGATGCAATAAATTTTCCCACCGAAAACCATGCTAAGCAAAATTAGGTATCCTGACTTACACTTCATTCTTATCCTGCCTTCCCAGATATAGTCCAGTGGCCTAGTAGGAGTTGTCCGTGTTTACAGTAGCGGGGGCTGTATCGGCATCTCACCGATTTCCCTAATGTTTTTTAAAGATATGCTTATATAATTTTTATTTAATTGTTTGTAATCTATTATAATAGATTAATAATACTGTCTTCACCTATTTCTTATTATCTCCTCTATTTCACCTAAATCATTGATGCCCTCTTCTTCGTCTTCTCTTCCAATGATTATTGGTTTTATATCTAGCTCTACACAGGCTTGGATTTTCTCTCTTGTTCCTCCTGCGTCTCCGCTATCTTTCATTACACAATAATCTGGATTATAAGTTGCCAGCATTGCTTTGTTAAATTCCTTGGAAAATGGTCCAAGGATTGCCACGATATCTCTCATATGGACATCACTTTTCTTACAAAGCTCTATACTTTCAAGGGCAGGCAGTACTCTATAGATAAATCTATTATCTCCTCTTATCTTCTCAAAATCTTTTATATTCTTTGAGCCTGTTGTAAAAAATACTGTCCCTTCAATATTAGATAGAAAATCATATGCCTCTTCATAGGAATTCAAATATATATGATCTCCGCCATGTACTGCTCTTCTACGGGCATATCTTTTGTATTCTATACCGAGCTCTTCGCTTACAAATCTTGCATTTTCTGAAACTACTTTTGCATAGGGATGGGATAGATCTACTATCATATCTATTTTGTTATCCTTTGCAAAAGCTACCATTTCTTCTCTGCTTAGTCTTCCTATAAATAGATTGTCTGTGTCGAAGAATTCCTTTCCATCTTCAGTTGCTATTGTTAAGATATAATTATTAAAATCTCCTAATCTTTCAATTAATTTCCTTGCCTCTGAAGTCCCACCTATAATCCATATCATTTTATATTGTATCCTCTCGGTGTTATTATTTTATGATCTCTAATAAATGTATTGGAATTTCCAACGATTAGGACACTGAGCATATCTACTGATTCATAATCAATACCATCTAGGGTTGTTATGGTTATACTTGTATCTGGTCTTCCTGAGTTTCTTACTATACCTACTGGTGTGGACCCATCTCTATATTTAGAAATAATTTCTATCGCTGTTTCCAGATGATCCTTTCTGCCTTTTGATTTTGGATTGTATATGGATATTACAAAATCTCCTTCACTTGCCATATGGATTCTTTTAAGTATCACTTCCCATGGGGTCAGTAAATCGCTTAGGCTGATGGAAGCATAATCATGCATGATAGGAGATCCTAGCTCTGCTGCTGCTGAAAATGCCGCTGTTACTCCTGGGATAATCTCTACTTCTATATCCGTAGCTAGTTCCAGTATTGGACCTGCCATACCGTATAGGCCTGCATCTCCCGTACTGATAATGGAAGTGTCCTTACCTTGTCTAACCATATCTATGGCCGCCTTGCATCTTTCAACTTCTCCCCTCATACCAGTAGAGATAAGCTCTTTACCATCTGCTAAATCACCTAGATAATCTATATATGGGGTATAGCCCACTATTACTTGAGATTTCTTTATTACTTCAACTGCTTTATAAGTC
>JAAYTL010000084.1 GCA_012518035.1 Tissierellia bacterium
TTGACTTGAGGTTTTCCAGACAGAATCTACCAATGAAAAAGGCATCACTAAAAAGTAATGCCTTATATTGATTATTCCTTTGTCCTTGCCTTAACCGCCCTTATAAATTCCCTGAATAGGGGATGGGCATTAGTAGGTCTTGATTTATATTCTGGATGGAAGTTTACACCAACAAACCATGGATGTTCTCCTATCTCAATCATCTCGACAAATCTCTCATCTGGAGAAAGGCCTGATACTACTAATCCACGTTCCATTAAGTCATCTACATATTCATTATTAACCTCATACCTGTGTCTATGTCTTTCATAGATTATCTCTTCACCATAAATTTCCTTGGCAAGGGTTCCTTCAGCAATCTTACATGGGTAGAGTCCTAGCCTCATCTTGCCGTTTAATGCCTCTTCATCCTTTTGCTCAGGCAAGAGGTCTATAACAGGATATTGGGTATCTGGATTCCATTCAGTCCCGTTGGCTCCTTCTAGGCCAAGAACATTTCTTGCGTATTCTACAACTGCTAACTGCATGCCCATGGCGATACCAAAGAAAGGTATCTTGTTTTCTCTGGCATATTTTATTGCAGAAATCTTACCCTCTATACCCCTAACACCAAAACCACCTGGCACCAAGATACCATCTACACCCTCTAGGTAGTCCTTACAGTTCTCATCTGTCAAGTCAGCAGACTGTATCCACTTAACATCTACTTCTACCCCATTTTCCAAGCCCCCATGGAAGAGGGATTCTGCTACGGAAAGATATGCATCCTTTAGCTCCACATATTTGCCAACCAGGGCAATATGGACTTTCCCGCTAATATTCTTCATCTTTTCCAAAAGCTTGTTCCAGTGACTTAAATCAAGCTCCTCACATTCAAGATTTAAATGCTCGATTACCTTTACAGCTAAACCCTGTTCCTCCAACATAATAGGTATATCATAAATAGAGGCTGCATCATAATTTTCTATAACTTCTGATGGGTCCAAGTCACAGAATAGGGCAATCTTATCCTTTAAGTCTTGGGTAAGGGGCTTCTCAGTCCTACATATTAGGATGTCCGGTTGAATTCCCAGACCCCTTAGCTCCTTAACGCTATGTTGGGTAGGCTTGGTCTTTAACTCACGACTCTTCTTAAGATAGGGTACCAGGGTCATATGTATATATATGACATTTTCTTTACCCACATCATATTTAATCTGTCTAATGGCTTCTATAAAGGGCAATGATTCAATATCACCCACAGTTCCACCAATTTCAGTAATTACTACATCCACATCTCTTTCCTTGGAGGTCCTAATGATTCTCTCCTTAATTTCATTGGTAATATGTGGGATAACCTGGATGGTGCTACCTCCATATTCTCTCTTTCTCTCCTTATTCAATACCGACCAGTAGATCTTACCAGTGGTTACACTATTGTTACTGTTAAGACTTACATCAATAAATCTTTCGTAATGGCCCAAATCTAAATCAGTAAGGGCTCCATCATCAGTTACAAAGACTTCCCCGTGTTGATATGGACTCATTGTCCCCGGGTCCACATTTATATAAGGGTCAAATTTTTGAATAGTAACCTTAAGGCCCCTACTCTTCAAAAGTTGACCTAGACTTGCAGCAGAAATTCCTTTACCTAGTGATGAAACCACTCCACCTGTAACAAATATATATTTGGTTTCCATCTTTTTCCCTCCCCTTCATTACCTTAACTTCATAATTTTATATCATTAAAAAACCTATGTCAAATCAAATCATACCTAGATTATAAACCAATAAGCCTAATTTGCAATATGAAATTTTATTTTATTATAGTATAATTAGTATGTATTAGGAAAGGAGAGATATAGGTTGAAACGTACCATGGCATTAATACTCTTGGTTATTATGCTGATAACATTCATAATTCCAGTAGTGATTCAAGCCCTTGCCAAGTCCAACGACTATCATTATGTAAAAAATGTAAAAATAGAAACCTCCCAAGTCTATTCTTGTGAGGTTTCTATTTTTATGCATATTCATTCTTAACCATATTATTTACTTCGTCATTATCCTTGTAGGTGGGTACCATATGCTTGACATAGTTTATTAGGTCTTCTTCATCCTCTTCCTTCATGATACGATCTAGCTCATTCAAGGATTTTAGGAGTAATTTATAGTCAGTAAAGGTTGGTTTACCAATAAGTATCTTGTCGTGTTTGGTGGAAGTTATACCTTCCTCATCCAAAAGGAGTTCTTCATAGAGTTTTTCCCCTGGCCTTAAACCTGTAACTTCTATCTCTATATCAACCCCTGGCTCAAATCCTGACAGCCTAATTAAATCCTTTGCTAAGTCCATTATTTTAACCGGCTCTCCCATGTCAAGGATAAATATCTCTCCACCCTTGGCCATAGCTCCTGCCTGAATTACTAATTGAACAGCCTCTGGTATGGTCATGAAGTACCTGATAACATCCTCATGGGTTACTGTTACTGGTCCCCCATCCTCTATCTGTTTCTTAAACAGGGGTATTACACTACCATTACTTCCTAGTACATTTCCAAACCTAACGGCTACAAAGTCAGTCTTGGAGTTTCTATCTATGGATTGGATGATCATTTCACAGATTCTCTTACTTGCCCCCATTATATTTGTAGGATTGACGGCCTTATCTGTGGAAATCAACACAAACTTCTCAACCCCATATCTGTCTGCTGCTTGTACCAGGTTCAAGGTACCAAACACATTGTTCTTAATGGCTTCCTTGGGGCTATCCTCCATCAAGGGTACATGCTTATGGGCTGCAGCATGGAATACAACCTGGGGTTTTTCCTTTTTAAAGATTTCATCTATCCTCTTCTTGTCCCTAATGGAACCAATCAAGACCTTAAGATTCAGATCAGCATGGTTTCTCTTTAATTCATTTTGGATGTCATAGGCCGAGTTTTCGTAGATATCAAATACGATTAACTCCTTAGGGTTAAAGTCTGCTATCTGTCTGCAGATTTCTGACCCTATAGAGCCTCCGCCACCAGTTACCATTACTACCTTACCGGTTACATAGGATGAGATTTCTTCTAAATCTACCTTGATCTCTTCCCTTCCAAGTAAATCGCATATATCTACGTCTCTTATTTCCTTTATGCTGATCTTGCCATCTATAAGCTCATAGTATCCTGGCAAAATCTTTAGTTTGGCCTTGGTTTCCTTACAAATGTCTATGATTTCCCTAATCTCCCTTTTGGAGGCTGAAGGAATGGCTATTACAATTTCATCTATCTGGTAGTTTTCCACTGCGGAGAGAATGCTTTGTCTCCCCCCTACCACAGGTACCCCATTGATAACCTGGCCTTGCTTTTTGATATCATCATCAATAATGACCACAGGCTCTGAATTTAATTGGATATGGTTTCTATATTCTCTAATAACCATGGCTCCTGCATCTCCAGCTCCTATAATCATTACCTTCTTCATTCCATCCTTCTTAATTAGGTTTTGAACTGGGTTTTTCCCGAAGGCCCTAAAGCTAAATCGTAGACCTCCCACCAAGGCCATATCTATTAAAGTAGTCAAGATATGGATAGACCTGGGTAGGTTGGCTTGTCTAATGAACAAAAAGCTCAGGACTCCCGTATTAGAAACTAGGACAGCAGTAGCTATGCCATAAAGCTCTGCTACACTGGCATAAACCCACATGGTTTTATACATCTTAAAATAATAGAAGGTTCCCAATTTAATTAATGTTATATATATTGCATTATTTAAATATACTGGAAAGTATGACATAAATTGACTATCTATTATGCCCTCAAACCTAATAAAAAGGGCTAACAGATAGGCAAGATTAATAAGTACTATATCTATTAGTATTAATGCAATATTGTTTAGTCTCTTTTCCATATTGCCACCTCTTGAAAGAAAAATCCTATTTTGTTAATACATTATACCATAATAAGTAGAATTTGAATAATTTTTTATATAATCTAGGTCATATTGGGGTATGTTAGACATATTATACTTAAGAATATTGGAAATGATTTGGCATTGTGTTAATATATAACTAATTATTTTTAAAGCGCATATAAAGAGGAGGATCATCTATGATTATTGGAGTACCAAAAGAGCTTAAACCACAAGAAAATAGAGTTGCTTTAACCCCTGCCGGTGCAGATGCCCTAATAAGGGCTGGTCACAGGGTTTTACTGGAGACTAATGCAGGTTATGAATCTGGTTTTGATGATAAATCCTATATGGAACAGGGTGTTGAAATCAAGGAGGATCCAGCAGATGTTTGGAAGGAAGCTGATATGATACTCAAGGTTAAGGCTCCCTTGAAATCAGAATATGCCTATTTTAAAGAGGGTTTGGTAATCTTCACCTACTTCCACTTAGCCAATGAGCCTGAGCTTACAAAGGCTCTGATGGATTCAAAAGCTATTGCAATTGCCTATGAAACCGTTGAGCTACCTAATCGTTCCTTACCTCTACTGACCCCCATGAGTGAAGTAGGAGGTAGGATGGCTGTACAACAGGGGGCTATTTACTTGGATAAGATCCATGGAGGCAAGGGTAAGTTAATGGACGGAGTTCCTGGCGTCCCTCCTGCCCATGTGGTAATAGTTGGGGCTGGTGTGGTAGGTACTGCTGCACTTAGAAGGGCTGTAGGTCTTGGAGCCAGGGTCACGGTTTTGGACATCAATATAGATAGGTTAACCTACCTCAATGAGGTGTTTTTAGGTAAGATTGAGACCCTTTACTCCAATAATTATAATTTGGCTCAAATTGTAAAGACAGCTGACTTGCTAATTGGGGCGGTTCTAATCCCAGGTTCCAAGACTCCTAAACTTATTACGGAAGATATGGTTAAGGAGATGGAGCCAGGTAGCGTAATCGTAGACGTGGCTATCGACCAGGGGGGCTGTGTAGCTACCATTGATAAACCCACAACCCATGAAAACCCAACCTTCGTTAAGCATGGTGTAATTCACTATGCCGTTGGGAATATCCCCGGGGCCGTGCCACAAACATCCACCTTGGCCCTTACTAATGTAACCCTCCCCTATGCCTTAAAACTTGCTAACCTTGGATGGAAGAGGGCCCTTCAGGAAGATTCTGCCTTGAAAAAGGGGGCTAATGTAGTCCAGGGTAAGATTACCTATCCAGCAGTTTCTAAGGCCTTCAACCTAGACTATACAAATATAGATAGCCTACTTTAATAGATGAGCCTTAAAGCAAACCTCCCTTGTTAATTAAGAGGGAGGTTTTTCATCTTGTTTTTTCTTAGTCAAATGGTATAATTATGTAATTATTAGTTTATTGTGATATCACAATAAACTGCAGGATGATTAATTGACTAAACTAAATTATAGGAGGAGATGTCTTGAAAAAATTAGGTTTATTACCTAGATTAATTATTGCAATTATATTTGGTATCTTAATCGGTTCCTTTGCACCAGAAATTATTATAGCTATTTTAGCCACTTTTAATGATATCTTTGGGAACTTCCTAGGATTTGTCATTCCCCTAATTATTATTGGCTTTGTAGCACCAGGAATTGGTGATTTAGGTGAAAAGGCAGGTAAACTCTTAGGAATTACAGCAGGTATGGCCTATGGTTCAACAGTTTTGTTCGGCACCATAACGTATTTTGTAGCCTCTCTGGTCCTGCCTAGTTTCTTAGATGTTGGTTCTATCAACTTCAATGCAACAGACCCTGGTGAAGCCTTGGTAGGATCCTTGTTCACTGTTGAAATGCCACCTGCATTTGGTGTAATGACAGCCCTCTTACTGGCCTTTATTTTAGGTCTGGGTATAGCTGTAATAAAGGGTGAGACCTTAAAAAAAGGAATCCGAGAGTTTTCTGAGATAATTAACAAGCTAATTACAGTGGGAATTATTCCCCTATTACCCATCCACATAGCAGGTATTTTTGCCAATATGACCTATACAGGACAAGTGTTTACTATACTATCCGTATTTGCAAAGGTCTTTATCATGATTCTGATACTACATTGGGTTACCCTTCTTACTCAGTTTTCAATAGCTGCGGCTTTTACAGGAGAAAACCCTCTAAAAATGTTAGGAACCATGCTGCCCGCCTACTTTACAGCAATAGGAACCCAATCTTCTGCTGCAACCATACCGGTAACAGTCAGGCAAACTTATAAGATTGGTGTCAAGAAGGACATAGCTGATTTTGTAGTTCCCTTATGTGCTACTATTCATCTATCTGGTAGTACTATTACCCTTCTGTCTTGCTCTATGGCAATTATGATGCTAAATGGTCAGGCAGTGAACTTCTTAGGTCTCTTCCCCTTCATCCTGATGTTGGGAGTTGTAATGGTAGCAGCGCCGGGAGTTCCAGGAGGTGCTGTTATGGCAGCTTTAGCCATACTGGAATCCATGTTAGGATTTTCCCAGCCTATGCTATCCTTAATGATAGCCCTTTATATAGCTCAGGATAGCTTCGGGACTGCTTGTAATGTTACAGGAGACGCAGCCATAGCAACAATTGTAAATAAAATTAGCGGAAATAAATTAGAGCCAACTATATAGGAT
The DNA here is from genome assembly GCA_012518035.1 of Tissierellia bacterium. Classification (GTDB taxonomy): domain Bacteria; phylum Bacillota; class Clostridia; order Tissierellales; family Tissierellaceae; genus JAAYTL01. The sequence continues at coordinate 6,534 of JAAYTL010000084.1, forward strand.
ATTACCAATGAAAACCATGATAAAATTTTTATCATGGTTTTTACATTAATATGATATAATAAGAAGAATTGAAAATTGTCAGAATCAAATACTGCACTTACAAGTGTTCTTATAGATAAGAGGAGGAAAAAATGGATTCTATAAAGGAATTATTTAAGATAGGCTATGGACCTTCCAGCTCCCACACCATGGGACCTGAAAGGGCAGCCAAGAAGTTTAAGGAAAAAAATCAAGCTGCTGCCAGTTTTAAGGCAGAGCTTTATGGATCACTGGCCCTGACTGGTAAGGGACACCTCACCGATTGGATTATAATCGAGACCCTAAAACCGCAACCCACAGAGATTGTATGGAAGCCTGATGTGATACATGATTATCATACTAATGCCATGAAGCTTTTTGCCTATAATGAAGATGGGAAGCTCATAGATGAATGGCTAGTTTTTTCAGTTGGGGGTGGCACCATCATGGAAGAAGGCCAGGCCAGAAGAGGTGGTTCAGATGTCTACTCCCTTAGCACCATGGAGGATATTATGAAATGGTGTAAGGACAATAATAAGGAACTTTGGGAATATGTGGTTGAAATGGAGGGTGAAGAAATCTGGGACTACTTAGATGAAATCTGGCAGGCTATGCAGGATTCAGTGAGGTCTGGACTTTCCAAGTCAGATATTCTCCCAGGAGACTTAAAATACCCTAGAAAGGCCCAAACCATCTACCGTAAGGCAACCAAACAAAACACTCCTGATGCATTTAGGGGCAAGATTTTCGCCTACACCCTGGCTGTATCAGAGGAAAACGGCGGTGGTGGTAGGGTAGTTACAGCTCCAACCTGTGGGGCTGCAGGAGTAATTCCTGGCCTCTTGTATGCCTTGCAGGAAAAATACGACCTACCCAAGGAAGAGGTCCTAAAGGGATTAGCCATTGCAGGATTAATTGGAAACATAATCAAGGAAAATGCAACCATATCAGGAGCAGAAGGTGGTTGTCAAGCTGAGATTGGGTCAGCTTGCGCTATGGCAGCTGGTATGGCAGCCTTCCTACTAGGTGGTTTTATAGAACAAATAGAATATGCTGCTGAAATGGCCCTAGAACATCACTTGGGACTGACCTGTGACCCCATAGGGGGCTATGTACAAGTACCCTGCATAGAAAGGAATGCTAAGGCAGCTGTCAGGGCCCTTGACTCTGTTATCTATTCCCTATATACTGATGGGAAGCACCTGGTCTCCTTTGACCAGGTAGTGGAAACCATGAGGAAGACAGGGCATGACTTAAAATATGAATACAAGGAAACATCCCTTGGTGGCCTAGCAGATTTGACTTTTTAATATATGAGTAAATTATTGTAAAATAAGTAAAGAATCTTTTTTCAATGAAAAAAGATTCTTTATTTTTACTTTATTTCAGGCTCTGTAACATGAAAAGTATCTGTAAATAATCCTTGAAAATTCAAGAGATAATTTACTTTCTAACCTGGAAGCCCATAGCTTCTAGTTTTTTTGCTGTTTCCTTGACATTAGCCATATAATGATCCACAAAATGGCAGTCTGAGCCAACTGTAATGATCTTTCCCCCCAGCTCCTTATATCTCAACAGGACCTCATCCTTGGGGAAGGTAACATTTAAAGGGCTTCTTAAGCCTGATGTGTTTACCTCTATCCCCTTCTTGTTCTTAATAATTACCTTTAAGATTTCATCGATTATATCCTTATAATCCCCATAGTCATAGTGCTTATCCTCATAGGGACCATATCTAGGTATATAGTCTAGATGCCCCACTACATCGTAGTCCCTTAAATTCTCAACCATATCAAGGACTAATTCAAAGTAGTCCATATAGGCCTTATACTTGGTTTTACCATCAAAGAAGTTACCTAGGTAAAAGTCTCCCTCATCACCATAATGGATGGAAGCGATAACAAAGTCAAAGTCATACCTATTTAAAAAGTCATGTATCTCATCTAGATAGCTTTTCATGTAGCCAATTTCTACTCCAACCTTTATTTTAAACTGATGCTTTTCTTCTAAGTCCTTCATAAGCATTATATATTCGTCATAGTCAATATGAATATTAAACTTAGGGTCCAGGGCTCCAAATTCCCTATGATCTGTAAATATGATATGCTCTTGACCTAGTTTCTTTGCCAAGGCTATATACTCTTCTATATCTGCTTGACTATCCGGTGAAAACCTAGTATGGACATGGTAGTCTGAATATGCCATAAAACCCTCTCCTTTACTTCATTCTACCCCTTAGCTCCTCCATTATCTCAGAAGGTGTAACTCCCTCATTCACTAGTAGGACCATTAGATGATAGATCAGGTCGCTTGCCTCATAGATAAGCTCCTGCTTGTCATTCTTTGCCCCTATTATTACCTCAGCAGCCTCTTCTCCTATCTTTTTGAGAATCTTGTCTATGCCTTTATCAAAGAGATACTGGGTATAGGATCCTTCCTGGGGATTCTTCTTCCTATCTATAATCACCTTGTAGAGATCCTTTAGGGTATTGCTTAAATCCTTATACCCCTTTTCTTCATTAAAAAAGCAGGAATAGTTGCCAGTATGGCAGGCTGCTCCGATTTGGTTTACCTTGAGCAGGACAGCATCCCCATCACAATCATAGTAGATACCCTTAACTTCCTGGATATGTCCAGAAGTCTCCCCTTTCTTCCACAAGGCCTGCCTGGACCTGGAATAGTAGTGGGCTATACCTGTCTCCTTGGTCAACCTCAAGGCCTCTTCATTCATGTAGGCTAGCATCAGGACCTCTCCTGTCCCCACGTCCTGGGCTATAGCAGGTACTAGGCCATCTTGATTAAACTTTACATCCATTATAGACTCACCTCTATTCCCTTATCCTTTAAAAAAGATTTTAACTCTCCAATATCTATCTCCTTATAATGAAAGACACTGGCTGCCAGGACTCCTTCTACATCCGCCTCTACAATAGCCTCTAAGAAGTCCTCCATCCTACCAGCTCCTCCAGACGCCACTAGGGGTACCTCTACCCTTTCCTTGATTGCCTTCAGTAGTTGGATGTCATATCCCTTCCTCATCCCATCTGAATCAATACTATTGATAACCAGCTCTCCAGCCCCGAGCCCTACACAGACTTGGGCCCATTCTAGGGCATCGATGCCGGTATCCTGCCTACCTCCAGCTGTAAATACATGCCACTTATTTTTTCCAACCTTCTTCACATCCATGGCTACCACAATCCTATCAGACCCGAAGATTTCACTGGCCTTCCTGATAAATTCTGGGTTTTTGATAGCTGCTGAGTTGATAGAAGCCTTACTGGCACCTCTTTTAAATATATCCTGGATATCTTCGATAGTGCTGATTCCACCGCCCACCATAAAGGGTATGCTTGTCTTACTGGCTACCCTATCTACAAAGTCCTTGGAAATGGTCCTTGACTCTGTGGAAGCAGATATATCATAGAAACACAATTCGTCTGCTCCTGCATCAGAATAGTATTTGGCCAGGCTCTCTGGGTCATCTACATCTGTAATATCCTTAAACTTCTTACCCTTAACAACCCTACCATCCCTTACATCTAAGCAGGCTATGATTCGTCTTTTCATCTTAGAACCTCCCTCAAGTCTAGCTTCCCATCATAAAGGGCCTTGCCTATAATAGCACCGTAAAGGCCAAGTTCCCTTAAACGTCTTATATCATCTATGCTAGTTACCCCACCTGAAGCAATAACCTCTATATCTACCCTATCCTTAAGCTCTTCATAGATTTTAAAGTTAGGTCCCAGAAGCATGCCATCCTTGGCTATGTCGGTATATACAATTCTTTGAAGACCATAAGCCTTAAGTTCCTTGATATAGTCAGAAGCCTTTTTCTTAGATATAGACTCCCAACCATCCGTGGCTATCCACCCATCCCTTGCATCGATGGAGACTATAATTTTGTCCCCATAGCTATCTATCATCTCCCTAAGCCAAGGGGGGTTTTTGATGGCTGCCGTTCCTATGATTACATGGGAAGCCCCTATGTTCAAATAGATCTCTACTCCTGCAGTATCCCTAATACCTCCGCCCACCTGAACCGGGATATCTACACTTTCTATTATCTTCCTGATTACATCCTCATTTATCCTTATACCGTCCCTTGCCCCATCTAAATCTACTATATGGAGAATTTCCGCCCCCATGGACTCCCATGTCTTGGCAACCTTGACTGGGTCCCTTTCATATACCGTTACATCATCATAGGAGCCCTGTCTTAGACGGACACAGGACTTATCCTTTATGTCTATGGCCGGATAAATTATCATTATAAAACCCCCTTGGTACTTATTACACCGCTATCCTCTATGGTTACGGCCTCCCTTAAGGCCCTACCCAGTCCCTTAAAGACTGCCTCTATCTTATGGTGGTCATTTTCCCCCCGCATCAAATCAATATGCAGGGTAATCCCCGCTGAAAAGGCAAAGGCCCTGAAGAATTCCTTAAAATCCTGGGTATCCATGGTCCCTATCCTGTCACTAGAAAAGCTAAGGTTCTCCACCAAGAAGGCCCTGTTGGAGATGTCAATAGCCACCAGGGCTAGACTTTCATCCATGGGGGTAATGGTAGAAGAAAATCTCCTTATACCCTTCTTATCACCCAAAGCCTCCTTAAAGGCTGCACCCATGCTCAAGCCTATATCCTCTAGAGTATGGTGGGAGTCCACATATAAGTCTCCTTCACACTTGACATCCAGGTCAAATCCTGCATAGAAGGCCATGGCCCTTAACATGTGGTCAAAGAAGCCTACTCCTGTATCAACTTCAATCTCTCTTGAACCATCCAGATTAAGACTCAATTCAATCTTGGTTTCCAGTGTATTCCTACTTATCCTTGCCTGTCTCATTTCTTACCTCCTCCATGGTAGCTAAGGCTATATCATTCTCCTCAGATGTGCCAATGGTCAACCTATAGTATCCCTTTAGGTCCCCACCATAGGCCCTTATTAATACCTTCTTTTCGACAAGGGCAGTATATAATCCTTCCTCCCCCTTGAAGAAGAGGAAGTTTCCCTGTGAAGGTAGGGGAATATAGCCCATCTCCTCCAGCCTTGTCCTTACCCTTTCCCTTTCTTCCTTGATTAGTCTTACATTTCCTGTAAGCTCTTCTTCATTTTCTAGGGCCCTTAATCCAGTGGCTTGGGTTAGGGAGTTGACATTATAGGGGGATCTCACCCTATTTATGTAGTCGATTATCTCAGCGTCTGCAATCATATAGCCCAGCCTGATACCTGCCAATCCCAGAGCCTTGGAAAAGGTCCTTAGAACTATCAGGTTCTTGTATTGCCTAACTTCCTCCAGGGTCTCTTCCTCTGCAAATTCCACATAGGCCTCATCAAGAACTATCATGCAGTCACAGGCCTGGGCAATTTTTATAATATCTTCCTTAGGAATGAGGGTTCCAGTGGGATTGTTGGGATTGCTTAGGATTACTATCTTGGGCTTTTTAGATTGCACAAATTCGATGAAGCCTTCTACATCTAAGCTTGTCATATCCTTCAAGGGATACTCCTCATAATTACCCTTATGGATTATGGTAAAAATCTTGTACATGCTGAAGGTTGGGGAAATGCTGATAACCAGCTCCTCTGCCTCCAGGTAGGCCTTCATCACCAGCTCTATTAACTCACTAGACCCATTTCCCATGAGGATTTCCTCCCTTTTCATCCCCAGGTTCTTAGCTAGTTTCTCCCTTAATTCACTACAGCTGTCATCTGGATACCTATTGTAACCATTTAGCCAGGCTATCCCTTCATTGGCATCTAGTTTTATCTGATAATCTATCTTGTTGACCTTGTAGGCCTTTAGTTTCTTGATATCCTCCCTTAAATATTTCAGCATCTTATTCCTCCATTCTTTTTCTAATAGAGTTGGCATGACCAGTCAAACCCTCATCAGTAGCTATATTTATTATATCCTGAGCAGCCTCCCTCAGGGCTTTCTTGGAATAGTAGAGAAGTGAAGTCTTCTTACAAAAATCATCCACACCTAGGGCAGATGAAAACCGAGCAGTTCTAGATGTAGGTAGGGTATGGTTGGGTCCTGCAAAATAATCCCCTACGGGTTCAGGGGTATACTCCCCAAGAAAGATGGCACCGGCATTCTTTATCTTCTTATAGTCCTGGAAGATGTCCTTGGTTAGCATTTCCAGGTGCTCAGGTGCTAGCCTGTTTGCAATTTCAAAAATCTCATCCCTATTCTCCGTAACTATTATGCCTCCATATTCTGATAGGGACTTCTCGGCTATTTCACTTCGTTCTAGGGACTTAAGCTGGAGGGTTACCTCCTCCTGGATTCTCTTGGCCAGTTTATGGGAATCCGTGATTACTAAGGCTGCTGCCCGGGTGTCATGCTCCGCCTGAGCAATCAAGTCTGCTGCTATATAGCCTGGATTGGCCCCACCCTCAGCCAAGATGACCACCTCGCTGGGACCTGCTATCATGTCTATGCCCACCAGGCCAGAAACCTTCCTCTTGGCCATGGCTACATATATATTTCCAGGTCCAACTATCTTATCCACCTTGGGGATGGTCACAGTTCCATAACAGAGGGCTCCTATAGCCTGGGCCCCGCCCACCTTATAGATATGGTCGACTCCTAATAAATCAGCTGCCACTAAAACAGAGTCCCTTATCCTACCCTCCTTGTTAGCAGGAGTCACCATGATTATTTCCTCTACTCCTGCAAGCTTTGCTGGGATGGCATTCATCATGACAGTAGAGGGGTAGGATGCAGTTCCTCCTGGTATGTAGATACCCACCCTCTCAATGGGACTTACCAGCTGGCCCAGGACTATGTCCTCTCCTTCTTTAATGAAGTAATCCTCCCTAACTTGCTTCTTATGAAAGCTAGTGATATTGTCTATGGCCTTGATAAGGGCCTTCTTTAGATTAATATCTATATTAGACTTGGCCTCTTCAATCTCCTCCCTGGAAACCCTCAGATTATCAAGGCGATGTCCGTCATACATCCTAGTAAACTCCACTACAGCCTTATCTCCCCTGGTCCTAACTTCCTCTAAAATCTCATCCACCCTTTCCAAGACTTCTAGCGAGTCCATTTGGGTCCTGGTTAGAATTCCTTCAATCTTATCTATATCCTTTTTACCTTGGTAAATTTGAATCATTGGTCCCCTCCTATAATCTTTAGAATCCTCTTTATGGACTTGTTCTTCAGACGATAACTAGACTTATTGGCTATCAATCTAGCACTGATAGAGTCTAGCTTTTCCAGAACTACTAGACCATTTTCCCTTAGGGTATTGCCCGTCTCCACAATATCCACAATTAAGTCACTAAGGCCTATGACCGGGGCCAGCTCTATGGAGCCACCTAGTTTTATAACCTCTACCCTCTGCCCCCTATCCTTAAAGATCCTTTTAACATAGTTTGGATATTTGGAGGCTATCCTAAGGACATCATTTTTCTTTACTGTAGTCTGGTCCTTAAAGCCTGCTATAGCAAAGTAGCATTTCCCATAGTCAAGGTCCATCAATTCATATACTTCCTTGTCCTCTTCAAGGATCATATCCTTACCCACTATGCCCAGGTCAGCAACTCCTTTTTCAACATAGGTTATTACATCAGATGGTTTTACAAATATATAGGTAATGGATTCCTCCTGGTTTTCAAACACCAGCTTCCTTGAATTCTTGTCCTTGATAATCTCCATCTCCGTATTCTTAAAGAGTTCCAGACCCTTTTCTCCCAATCTTCCCTTGGCCAATGCTATGGTTACCTGCTTCATAACCGTCCCTCCCTATACCTTAGTTGGGTTGCCAAATCCATATCAATCATAAAGCCTATTGCTGAAACACTAACTCCAAACTTTTGTGTCAATCTATCATACCTGCCACCACTTAGGACTTTTTTTGGTGTATCCTGGCAGTAGCCCTTGAAGATTATCCCATCATAGTAATCCAAGTCTGGTATCATGGACAAATCTAGGTCTACTCCAGCTAGAAGCTTGTTTTTGTCTAAAAAGCCTGTTAGACTCTCCAGGGCATCTAATGATGCTTCCATCTCCTTATTAAGGTAGTTACTTCTCGCCTTTTGGATAACTTCCTCCACACTACCCTCCATATCAAGGATTACACTTAGGAGTGAGTCCTCCAATCCTAGACCCTCTAGTTTTGCCTCTAACTCATGCCTACTTTTCTTAGCCAGCAGGCCCCTTATCTCAAGCTCATCCCTATTATCCATCCTTAAATCCTTTAGGTAGGAATCCAGGTATTTACTGGAGCCTAATTCTAAAACATAAGGGGTCTTCAATCCTTCCATCAGGGTGATAGCCATGGCCAGAATCTCCCAATCCGCCTCCTGGGGGTTATCACCCAGGGATTCAACCCCCATCTGGTGATTTTCCATGATATTTCCATTAGGTGTATTCTTAAAAACTCTTGAGTTATAGTAGACCTTGAGGGGTGGTTTACCCTCCCATTTGGAGAATATTTTACCCAAGATATTGGTGGTGCTATCAGGCCTTAGGATATATATCCTTGAATCTCCACCTAATACCTTTACGGTTTCCTCTGAATCTTGCCTGACCTTGGATAGTAGAAAATCATCAAAGCTAAGGAACATGTCTGGTACAATGATCTTGTATCCCATGGATTCAAAGTATTCCTCCATTTCCCTTTCTATGGATTTCCTAAACTTTAAAGCAACTAATTCCTCGCTTATGGTCTTATATTGCATGATAAACCCTCCATTTATAGAACTCATTTATTATTTACCCATATGTATTATTTATCTACGTCTTGGTGATATTTAAGATGAGATGAGGTGAGGTCATAAAATAAACCACATAGCTTAGCTATGTGGTTTAATATTTACCTCATAGACCAAGCCCTAATTACTACATGAAAACTAGGGCTTGTATCTATGAACCTAAAGTCCAAAAATACAACCCCTATGGTCTATGATGATGGTTATTCAATTCAAGAGTTAAAACCAGCCTAATATCCATGTCCTCACCTTAATAATTTGCTTTAGTAGAGTATAGCATTAAAGCAAGGGCTTTGCAAGTACTTTTTTCCATTAAACCATGGTTTCTGGTCTTACTATATCTTCGAACTCTTCCTCCGTTAGGTATCCAAGCTCCACTGCCGCCTCCTTTAAGGACAAGCCCTTGGCGTGGGCGGTTTTAGCTATATCAGCTGCCTTTTCATAGCCTATATGTGGATTTAAAGCCGTTACCAGCATCAGGGATTTATCCAGATTTTCCTTCATCTTTTCCTTATTTGGAAGGATTCCTGATGCACAATGCTCATCAAAGGATATAATGGCATCCCTTAACAATCTTACGGATTGTAAGAAGTTATAGATCATCATGGGCATGAAGACATTAAGCTGGAAGTTCCCTTGGGATGCTCCCAGGTTGATGGCTACATCATTGGCCATGACCTGGACAGCAACCATGGTCAAGGCTTCTGACTGGGTCGGGTTAACCTTACCTGGCATGATAGAGCTGCCTGGCTCATTTTCAGGTATGGTGATTTCCCCTATACCACATCTAGGACCACTGGCCAGCCACCTTACATCATTGGCTATCTTCATCAAATCTGCCGCCAGGGATTTCAAGGCCCCATGGGCATAATCCAAGTCGCTCTTGCTGGTCAAGGAGTAGAACTTGTTGCCGGCAGTTACAAACCTGGTCTTAGTTAAGCTGGATATCTCCTCAGCTACCATCTTGCCAAAATCTTTATGGGCGTTTAAGCCAGTTCCCACCGCTGTTCCTCCCAAGGCCAATTCCCTAAGACCTTCCAGGGCTTCCTTAATCCTCGTCTCCCCCTTGATTAGCATGGTGGTCCAAGCGCTTATTTCCTGGGAAAAAGCAATAGGCACAGCATCTTGTAGGTGGGTCCTACCTGTTTTTATAATACCTTCATTCTCCTTCTCCAATCTTTCAAAGGTCTCCCTTAACTGCCTTAGGGCTGGCAAGAGTTTCCCCTCGATTTCCATGACTGCTGATATACTCATGGCAGTTGGGAAAGTATCATTGGAGCTTTGGGACATATTTACATGGTCATTGGGATGGACTAGTTTTCCACCTAAAATAGAGTTGGCCCTATTTGCAACTACCTCATTAACATTCATATTGCTTTGGGTACCACTTCCCGTTTGCCAGACCACCAAAGGGAAGTTATCATCTAGTTTTCCTTCATGTATTTCGTCACAAACCTGGGCTATGATTTTCATCTTATCTTCATCTAGCTTGCCCAGTTTGTAGTTGGTAATGGCTGCAGCCTTCTTCAATATACTGAAGGCCCTGATTATTTCTATGGGCATCTTCTCTATGCCTATTCTAAAATTTTGTGAGCTCCTTTGGGTTTGAGCTCCCCAATATTTATTAGCAGGTACCCTCACCTCACCCATGGTATCCTGTTCAATCCTATAATCCATAAAATCCCTCCTCTTCTTCTTAACTTTCCTTATACTTAATTCGTACCTATTATTGATATACCCTAGTTCTAATTCTAATAACTAAAAGTATCCTATTCTTGGTGCTCTGCCGCTTTTCTATCCTTGTCAAAATATCCACTTAAACCTACCAGGGAACCACCTATAAATACAATGCCTAAGACAATGTCCAAATTAAAGGGTTCATTTAAAAATACTACCCCAATTAGGGCGGCTATCAGGATTCTACTGGTGGATATAAGAGCTCCTGTGGCTGAATCCACGTACTTGTAACCCAGGGTCAGGAGGATTTGCCCTAAAAATCCTAGCAAACCTGCTAGAAATACATTAAGAAGGCTGGCCATTTCAAAGTTAGCAAGGTCCTTCCAGACAAAGGGTATATTGATAAAGGTTCCTATTAACATGACATAGAAGATAACCAAGTAGCCTTCATTGTGTTCCAAGGACCTTGTGAGGTTAAGAACACTCAAGGCTGCAGCTATGGAGGATACGAAACTTAAGACGTCCCCCTTGTTGATACTTCCAAAGTAGGGATCAACCAAGATATAGGTCCCTATCATTATTGTAATCAAATATATATACTTGCTTTTATCCACCTTTTCCTTTAGATAATAAGGTGTTAGTAGGATGATGAAGACTGGATAGAGCATATTTAGCATATTGGCATTTGTAATGGTAGTATACTTCAATGAGGCTGATAAGCATATGATTGAAGTCGTATTAAAAATGGACCTTAGTAGGACAGGTTTAAAATCCGGTGATTTAAAACTCCTTCTAGTAGCTAATATATAGACCAGCATCAGTGTCGCCCCAACTAGAAACCTGCTAAAGGAGACTATTATTCCTGACATATCAGATGAATTGGTTACAAGTTTTCCAAAATATGAACTCAAGGTAAAAAAAAGACCCGAAACCGTTATGGTGATAAATCCCATTTCCCTTCCCCCCGCTTAAGATGTCTGATAATTCTTACATATATAGTGTATCATAGATTATGGATATTTACATAAAAAACACCTTAAATGTATTTGAAAATACACTTAAGGTGTTCGTCTAGGATAAGATTCTTCTTAAGAACTCCTTGGTCCTTTCTTCCTTAGGATTATTAAAGATCTGCTCAGGTGTGCCTTCTTCAGCAATTACTCCCTTGTCCATGAAGACTACCCTGTCTGAAACATCCCTGGCAAACTCCATCTCATGGGTTACCACTAACATGGTGAGACCTGTATTGGCCAGGTCTTTCATAACTGCTAATACTTCCCCAACCATTTCAGGGTCCAGGGCTGATGTTGGTTCATCAAAGAGCATTACATCTGGTTCCATGGATAGGGCCCTTGCTATAGCCACCCTCTGCTTCTGCCCACCTGATAATTGTCTTGGCCTGGCATTGATATATTGCTCCATACCTACTGTCCTTAGGTATTTCATAGCGATTGTCTCCGCCTCTTCTTTAGACCGTTTAAGGACCTTGATCTGGCTTACGGTACAATTACTCAAGGCATTGTGGTTGTTAAAAAGATTGAACTGTTGAAATACCATACCCAACTTAGCTCTATAGGCATAGACATCATGGTCGGAATCTAGTATGTTCTTTCCCTTATATAGGATTTCTCCCCCGTTTGGCTTTTCCAATAGATTGATACAACGGAGCAGGGTGGATTTCCCTGAGCCAGATGAGCCTATTATGGATACCACTTCACCCTTGTTGACATGAAAGTTAATATCCTTCAATACCTCATTGTCTCCAAAGGATTTATTTAAATGTTTAATTTCGATTATTCTTTCCATTCTTCCACCTCTATCCTAATTCCCATGCCAATGGTCGTCTTGTTTACGAACTAGGTCCTCTGGTCTTTCAACCTGCATCTGGTTTCCAATTATATTATAATTCTTAGGTCCGTCCATTTTACCTTCAATGGACCTTAGGATTTTAGTAACTGTAAAGGTCATTACAAAATATATCATACAGGTTATAAAATAAGCCTCTGCAAACCTAAAGGTGCTTCCTGAAACTGATCTGGTTTGGAAAAATAGTTCTGTAACACTTATGACATTTAGCACAGATGAATCCTTAATATTAACCACAAATTCATTTCCCGTGGCAGGTAGGATATTCCTTATTACCTGGGGCAACATTACATTTATCATGGTCTGATAATGGTTCATGCCTAGGGCTTCTGCTGCCTCATACTGTCCCGGGTCTACAGAGACAATACCTCCCCGGACTATCTCCGCCATATAGGCCCCGGTATTTATTGAAATAATGAAGGTACCGGCAAAGAGCTTATTCAGTTGTACTCCAAATACCCCTGCTACTCCGTAGAAAAAGAACATGGCTTGAACCATCATAGGTGTTCCCCTAAAGAATTCTATATAGGCTGCCAGTATTCCATTTACAATTTTTAAGAATACCCTCTTAGGTCCTATTTCTGGCAGGGGGATGGTTCGGATGACTCCGATAGCCAACCCTATTATAAATCCTACGGTAGTTCCAACTACCGCCAGGAATAATGTAATACCAGCCCCCCGAAGAAACATGGGCCAATATTTTATTAAGATATCTTTAACTATTTCCAAACTCATTTCTACACTTCCTTATCTTATTGACCTGCAGGCTGATTGATGATAGCCTGATCCATAATCTCTTGGCGCTCATCCTCTGATATTTCAGCAAGGACCTTATTTATCTCTTCTGTTAATTCACTACCCTTGGCAACCCCAACTGCTACTGCTGTATCTTCATCACTTGCTTCAAATCCATCCTCAAATACTACCATTACAAAATTTTCATTGGCAGCTGATGCACTTATACCTTCTGGTCGCTCTGAAACATATCCATCTATAATGCCAGATTCTAGAGCAACCCTCATGGCTGGGAAGTCTGACATGGCTGTTTCCTTGATAACTCCATCTATTTGGTCAATTACAGTATAGTGGAAGGTTGACTGCTGGGCTGTTATCTTGGCCCCGCTGAAGTCATGGATGGATTTGGCATCCTCATAGCCACCACCCTTTCTTACTACCATTACCAAGTCTGACTTATAGTACCTATCGGTAAAATCTATTACCTCTGCCCTATCAGCTGTGGGTGACATCCCTGCTATTATTACATCTATGATACCTGATTCGATAGCTGGTAGGAGTCCATCCCATTCAATCTTTTCAATAACTAACTCCCTACCTAAACCTTCAGCTATCCTTTTGGCTATCTCAACATCATATCCTCCAGCATATTCTAAAGTACCATTGATGGGAACTGCCCCATTGGAATCATCCATTTGGGTCCAGTTAAATGGTGGATAGCCAGCTTCTAGACCAACCTTTAGAACCTCTCCCTTATCTGAACCTCCATTGGATTGATTATTATCATTATTATTTCCACAACCAACTAATGCAATTGCTAAAATCATAATAGCAATTAAAACCAATATACTTCTCCTCATTCCAATCTCTCCTTATCAAAATAATTAATCATTGTCTTAGTTAATCCTTATCTTTGTTCCCTTGAGTCCCATGAATTATATCCCTATCTTAGGTCATAAATATAGCACCTGACAGGTTTGTCAGGTGCTTTCATATTCAAAGCTAGACAATCCTCTCCCCTTTCTTGCTCATTGTGAGATAGCTCACCATCATAGCATCGAGCCAATACTATGATGACAGTACTATGCCTATTCGGTATAGTCCCAGCCCTAGATTTTGGTATCTAAGACTTCGGCGATAGCTCCTTTCACCATACTTCATAGGATTCCGTCCTCCACATGATTACTCTTAGATATCGCGCCTCTACCTCACCCTGTAAGGATGAGGATTTTTTATTAAATTTTATAGATTTTTATTGCAATATATCTTAACACTAAATATTCGTCTTGTCAAATATTGTTTAATTTTAAACTAGTTTTTCTTTTTAACTTTTAAGTGAGTTAAATTTTTCCTGCTTCATAATCTACTTCACAAATAATAAAGGGCTATTTCATAAGATAAAACTCCTTAGAAATAACCCTATCTCTCCTAGTCTATTTTAATTTTGATAGCTCAACTGCTAGATTTGCCCCTAGCCTAGCGTTGTTATAAACCAACTTAATATTGGCCTCTAGACTGTCTCCCTTGGTAATATCTTTCACCTTGGCCAATAGGAAGGGGGTGCTCTCCTTACCCTTGATACCCCTTGCATCAGCCTCAGCCAGGGCATCTTCTATGGCATTATTTATTAAGTCATAGTCTATTTCATGCTCTTCTGGAATAGGATTTGCCACAACCACTCCACCCTTTAATCCTAGATCCCACTTTGTTTTTATGGTTGCTGCCAGTTCCTCAGGACTATCTATCCTATAGTCCACACCAAATCCACTCCTCCTGGTATAGAAGGCGGGCATTTCTTCTGTTCCATAACCAATTACAGGAACCCCCATGGTTTCAAGGTATTCCAGGGTAAGGCCAATATCTAAAATTGACTTGGCCCCTGCACATACCACAGCTATATTGGTTTGGGCTAGTTCTTGTAAATCTGCAGATATATCAAAGCTGGTTTCAGCCCCCCTATGGACACCACCTATGCCTCCTGTTGCAAATACCTTGATTCCTGCTAGGGCTGCTATAATCATGGTTGATGCTACTGTGGTAGCTCCATCCAACTTGTTGGCCACTATGAAGGGTATATCCCTCCTGGATGTTTTGATTACCTTTTCTTGGGCCTTGCCTAGATATTCAATTTCTTCCTCTGTAAGTCCTACCTTGAGTTTACCCTTTAAGATAGCAATGGTAGCGGGTATTGCGCCATTCTCCCTAATTATCTTTTCAACATTGAGGGCAGTTTCTACATTCCTAGGATAGGGCATCCCATGAGATATTATGGTAGATTCTAAAGCTACCACTGGCTTATTCTCATCCAGGGCAGCCTTCACCTCTGGATTGATTTCTAAGTATCTTTCTATCATAGCTTATTCTCCTCCATCCTTAATTTAATTTCTTCTATTGACATTTTGGGATTAATAGTGTCTGGGTGTGATAAAGCTACTACTGATGCATAGATGGCTAACTCAGCAGTTTCCTCAACTCCCATATTGTGGTAGTAACCATAGGCCAGGGCTGCTAGAAAGGCATCACCTGCCCCTGTGGCATTTATAATCTTGATCTTGGGTGGCTTTTTATGGCCAGTTATTCTTCCATTACTATAAAATACCCCATCCTCACCCAGGCTTATAAAGACATTCTTAACTCCTTTTTCATGTAGGATCTTAACAGCCTTTTCTAAATCAACCTGGTTTTGAATTTTTATACCTGTAAGTATCTCCGCTTCAATCTTATTGGGTTTTATAGTATGAAAGTTTCCAATCAAGTCCACAACCCTTTTGGTCTTGGCAGTAGATACAGTGTCTAGGAAAAAATCTACTCCTTTAAAGTTTCTCACAAGATATGCTATGGTATCATGGGGTAGGTTGGTATCTATTATGCAAAGCCTGGAATTTTCTATTAGCTTCCTGTATCCTTTGATGAAATCAATATCCATCCTCTCATAGATATCCATGCTGGAGATTGCCAACTCCATATCACCATTCTCATCCAGGATGGATAGGTATACAGAGGTGGGTTCACCTTTTAAAATCATGGTGTTGCTTAGATCTAATCCAATCTTCCTGGATTGCTCTAAGACTATTTGCCCATATCCATCATCTCCTATGATGGAGATTAGCTTGGTGTTTATACCCAACCGTGTAATATTCTCAGCTATATTTCTAGCCACCCCGCCCAAAGATACCTTTACTGAGCCTATATTTGAGTCCCTTAAAATTAGTCTGTCCTTGGGAAACCCCTGAATATCCACATTAGTACCGCCTACTACTACTATATAATCAGTTCCTATATTTTCCATATAATCATCCTTACTCCATATTATTTTACTTATTCCCCATCTTTCAACAAATAATCTATTATAGAAGAAAATATAATACCCAAACTCCTGCTATTTTTAACCTTTTATTACAAATGTTACACAAACTATGATAAAATATATATGTTATTTATTCAATACTAGGGGGTAGATTAATTGAAATATAATGCTACTATGGTCTATAACAAATACGATTTTATCGCCATTACAAAGGCTATGTTATATCAGGATGAAAAGACAAAAGAAAGGCAAAAAATGACTGAGCTTTTCTTTACCATTTTTGGAATCATTGCCGTCTTCTTTGGAACTTTAAGGGTTTTACAAGGCCTTAAGATAATAATACTTGGCGGCGGAGTAGTAGAAACCATGGATATCTTGTTGCCTGCCCTCTTTATCGTTATGGGCTTTGTCTTGATCTTAGGTTCAGAAAGTGCAAAGATAGGAACCAATATGTGGAAACAATATGAAGAAAAGGGTTCTGAGATCAAGTTGTCCTTTTACGATGATTTTTTTACTATCAATACACCCAAGGGTGAAGAAAAAATAAAATATTCAAAGATTAAAAATATCTCAGAGGATAGGAAGAGATACTTTATATTTACTGGCGTCAATGTAGGATACATAATTAGAAAGTCTGAGCTAAATCTAGATGATACTAAGGAATTCGGAAAATTTCTTATTAAGAAAACTGGCCTAAAAATTAACTTTAACTAAAACATCCCTGGACAGGTTGAATAGATTCTTGTCCAGGGATTATCTTATCTAGAATAAGCCTATTAACTTCCACCATGGTATGAAAAAGCAAAATATTGACACTAGAGTAAGCAAAATAGTATACAAACCAAACCTAAAGACTATTTCATTGGTATAAAAACTTCCTTCCCCTACAGCCAAGAGGGAATTATGGAAGGGTAATAGATAAAAGGTGAGTATGCTGGTAAATACCAAAAACATTATTACTTCTGGTTCTACCATGCCTTCAGAAAGTGAAATAAAGGTTGGTATAGCAACTGACATAGTCGTCACACTACTCCCCAAGAAAACTCGTAGGATCATGGATGATAGGACTATTACCAGGATATAGGTATAGTTAAACTCACTTCCCAACAGCCCTGTCAGATTCCCAAATATCTTATCAGCTATCCCGCTTTCACTCATTACATTTCCAATTGAAAATGCAGCAGTCAAGAAGAATAGGAGCTCTATATTAACAGATTTTGCATCCTCAAAACCTATGATTCCCCTAATATACATAGCTATTGTTCCAGCTATCAATACCAAGGTTGGACTTAGGTTATGGATACTCTCAGTAGCCCATAGAAGTATTATAAGGATTATGATACCCAAGTTAATCTTGTCATCTCTATTTAAGTCAATCTTCTCATGGCTTAATTCACCGGCCTGAAAAAGTTTTAACTCCTTTCTAAATGCTAGCTTAAATAAGAGCATGCCTAAGACCGTCATTGCAAAACCAGGAACTAGCAAATTCTTCATCCATTCAAGCTCACTCATTTGAACATTGGCAACAGCTAGGATCCCATTATTTAATACAATATCTCCTCTTTTAAAGAAGACATGAACTATTATATTAAAGGCAAATAAAGAGAACATTAACACATCCCTGGTTTCTTTCTGTAAATCTATACTATTAAAATACTCCAAATAGACTATGCTGAGGAGTATTATTCTTGAATGGGACTGGGGTATAGTAAAGACCATTATTATTACTGTTACTAGCATTGTTATAAGAAATTGGTTTATATTCCTAGCATATCTATTGATAAAGGGTAGGAATAACTTACTTGCTAAATTACTATTGATTATACCCTGGGAAAAAATAAAGGAAAATATAATCAATATAAAGGTTGGTGATAAGGGAAAGTGTAAGACTCTACTAGCCGGCGTATTTCCAAATATTATAAACATAATCAGCAAAAATACCGAAGCAATTATCTTGTTTGGATACCCTACCACCCATGATACTACAGTAACTATAAGGGCTGATAAAACTATAGCTTGATTTAAGTCCATATCTAGTGGTCTAAAAGCCAATATAAATAATATTATAAGTAATACCAATATTGGCAGTAATCTCTTCTTCATGTAATCCTCCAATTCATATATAGTCACTTTTCAAAAACTATAAAGGCATAAAACAGAATATCTTTGTATAGGTTATACAAAGATATTCTTAGGATTTATATTCAGAATATTACCTTAGTCTTATACCTCTATCCCAAAATATTCTAGCGCATTATAATAACATATCTCTTCAACCATAGAACCCAATAGGTCCATATCATATGGGGCTTCTCCGTTTGCTACCCAGGTTCCTATCAGATTACATAGGATTCTTCTAAAATACTCATGCCTTATATAGGATAGAAAACTTCTAGAGTCAGTAACCATACCTACAAACCTTCTTAGTAAGCCTAGGTTTGCCAAAGAGGTCATCTGCTTTATCATACCATCTTTTTGGTCATGGAACCACCAGCCAGAGCCAAATTGCATTTTTCCTGGTATTCCATCACCTTGGAAGTTTCCAATCATGGTACCTAATATGTCATTATCAGCAGCATTCAGATTATACAAGATTGTCTTTGGTAGCTTGGATTCTTTGTTCAGCTCATCCAGTAAAGCGGATACTTTTTTAGCAATATGCTGGTCTTGGATAGAATCAAATCCTGAATCTGGTCCTAATTTATTGAACATTAGGGAATTGTTATTTCTCAAGGCCCCTATATGAAGCTGCATAGCCCAACCTCTTTCAGCATACATCCTACCTAAATTTACCAGAGTCTTGGTCTTATATTTTTCAACCTCTTCTGGACTTAACTCCTCGCCCTTCATGGCCTTTTTAAAGATGCCATCCACTTCCTCATCAGTGGCTAACATAAAGAAGATATCATCTATCCCATGGTCGGATACCCTACATCCTTCTTCATGGAAAAAATCAACCCTAAGCTCTAAAGCCTTGATAAAGTCTTTATATGATTTTATTTCTACCCCTGCTACTTCTCCTAGGGCTTCTACCCAAGGAAGGAAGGTATTCCTTTCTATATTGATACCCTTATCTGGTCTTAGGGCTGGAAGCACCTTGATATCAAAGCTCTCATCTTCCCTAATCATCTTATGATATTCCAAACTATCTATGGCATCATCAGTTGTAGCCAGTACCTTCACATTGGATTTTTTAAGAAATTCCCTGGCTGTAAATCCATCTTCCTGCAACATTGCATTGGCTTTTTCCCAAATTTCATCAGTAGTCTCTGGACTGATAATGCTGTCAATTCCAAAGTATCTCTTTAGTTCTAGATGGGACCAGTGATACAAGGGATTACCTATACAATAGGGTACTGTGCTCGTCCAAGCCTTAAACTTTTCATAATCAGTTGCATCTCCTGTGATATACTTTTCATCTATACCATTACTTCTCATGGCCCTCCACTTATAGTGGTCTCCACCCAACCAAAGTTCAGTTATATTCTTATACCTCTTGTCCTCAGCTATTTCCTTGGGACTCAAGTGACAATGGTAATCAAAGATTGGCATTTTCTTTGCATGATTATGGTATAACTCAACGGATACCTCGTTATCCAGCAAGAAATTATCATTTAAAAATTCTTTCATTTTATTCCTCCTAATTTGTATTGTTTGATGTTTGTGGCAAATTCTGAAGGAGATTCTCCAAAATATTTTTTAAACACCCTTGAAAAATAATTCTGATCAAGATAACCAACCTCAAAAGCTATCTCCTTAATTTGATATTTGCCCTCGATAATCATCTTTTTAGCCTTTTCCATCCTAACCTTTGTTAGATATTGAATATAGTTCAGACCCTCATACCTCTTAAATAGTCTACTAAAATAGTAGCTGCTAATAGATACTTCCTGAGACACATCCTCTAACCTAATATCATTCATATAATTCCTATCTATAAATTCCTTGGCCTTATTTATAATTTCAATATTATTTGTGTTCTTATATTCAGATACCAAATTCATTAATCTGTTATTAAAGATGCTAAGATAGTTATTGATATCGCTAATTGTCTTCAAGATACTGAGCTCTGACTTAATGGTTTCATTAGATAGGTTATCCTCATGGACGTCCACAAAGGATAGTACTTCTGCTCTAATCTTGACCAGACTTTCAAAGATACTGGACTTTATAATAGTTAAATCAGTAGTTTCAGATGAGATAAAGAGCCCATCAACCAATTCCTTGGTTTTCTCCATAGCTCCCTTCAGGTCCTCATTGATTATCTTACCTGAAATCATATTCTCAATTTCACTCTGGATAACTTGAGATACACCAGTTTCTTCATTCTCTAGGCCATGATGAGTTATTTTAGTCTTTAGCTCAATTCTAGCCTTGTTGTAGGAGCTACTAAACTCATCGATATTTTTAGCAATACTCCCTATACCTATTTCTACCCCAATTCCATCCCTTTTATGAAACTGATTTTTAATAAGGTTGATAATCTCTTCCATCTTGCTACTTAAAAGGATATGCTCAACATTGTCATCAAAAACAAAAATGACTATATCACCTAGTAATCTGGCGGCAATAACCTTATTGAACAAATAACCAAAGATCTCCTTAATCTTCTTCAAGGTTATTTCTTTAAAGGTATAGTTCTCCCTACTACCGATTATGATGCTACATCCTACAGGCGAATCTATGTCCAATATCCTCTTGCTTTCTTCCATCTTACAGCATTCGGAATAGTCACCATAGATTATCTGAGTCATCAATTCCTTCTCTATAAAGGGAATTGCCTTGTCATAATTCTTTCTTATGTTTAATTGGTCTTGTCTCTGCTGCTCCCTTGTCCTTCTCCTCTGGATAACCGTATTAAGAGATATAAGAAAATCATTTTCTGTGAAGGGCTTAACTAGGTAGTCACAAATTCCACTCTTAATAGCCCTTCTTGCAAACTCAAATTCATCATAAGCGGAAAGAATTATTATATCAATCTCGCTATTGATGTCCTTGATCCTTTCACTGGCATCTAGCCCATCCATTATGGGCATGTTTATATCCATTAATACTATATCTGGTTTAAATAATATTGCTTGATCCAAGGCCTCCCTACCGTTGGATGCCTCACTAATAGCCACCTTATCTTTATGAAAATTCTTGTTAATAAGATACTTAAGTGCCTTGCGTTCAAAATCTTCATCTTCTGCTATCAAAATACGCAGCATTCTTTCACCCTCTTTCCACCGGTATAAGAATCCTAACCTTGGTTCCAAGACCTTCCATACTATCAATACTCAACAGGTCGCTTCTATCAAAATATAGCTCCAGCCTTTTCCTTACATTCATAAGCCCCAAGCCAGTTGAATATTTGTTCTTCTTTATATCCTCTCCTCTTTTTATACTGGCAAGTTTTTCCTTGCAAATCCCCCTACCATTGTCTTCAACCTCAATTACAACAAATTCCTTTTCTCTAAAAATTTTTATGTCGATTTCGCCTTCCTTATTTGTGCCAGTAAATCCATGCTTTATGGCATTTTCAACCAAAAGTTGAATAATCATAGGAGGTATCTTTATGCTATACAAATCCTTGTCTATATTATAATTGATTCTAAACCTATCTTCAAATTTTATTCTATGGATATAATCAAAGGCTTCTATTATATCTAGCTCATCTCTAAGCTGAATAAAATTATCCCTTTGGGATAGGTTAAATCTTAGAACCTTGGAGACGGCATCTACTATCTCGACAGTATTAGTTGCACCTTCAAACATGGCCATCCTACTCACCGTATTCAGGTTGTTAAATAGAAAATGGGGATTGATCTGCATCTGGAGGGCCTTCATCTGGGTTTCCTTGATGATCTTATCTTTTTCAATGTTCTTTATCTTCTCTTTTTGCAAATCACTTTCAATTTTGGCTGCTTCATTAAGCTTATTGATGTATTCTTTTATACTATTCTTCATTGTATTGAGGGTGTGGGTGAATTCATCCAACTCCTTATAGCTTTCTTCTACAATGTCAGGAGTATCCCACTCTGCGTTTGATAGCTTATTTGCATATTCTGATAGGGTTCTTAACTTAGTAACTATATCATCGCTTACTAACTTGAAGATCATCATGCTGATAAAGATTGTCAGGGTCAATAGCATATAAATATTAGTGTCCACAGTCTTGTATTCAGCCAATATATTAGAATACTTAGATTCAGTATGTCTAAGATAGGAGCCCATCAAACTATTGGCATGTTTAGAAATGTAGTTATTCATGGTCCTAAGATTGGTATAATCATTATAGGACCGGGTGCTCTCATCCCTGACAATTACCAGGTATGAGTTGTTCTGAAACCATTCATTCATGCCTATTAAGTTCCTAAAAAAAATACTACTATCCTTGTCCTGCTTTACATAGGGCTCCACATAGTCCATTAGCTCTTTAATCCGGACATTAGATTTAACATAGGCATCCCTTACCTCCCTATTCTTCTCCTGATAATAGGAATTAAAGTAGGACCACCTCTTATTAAACTCCAAGGAAAGATTGCTAAGCTTGACATTGATATCCATATAGCGATTATAGTCGTCAATGATCTTGTCCTTCATCCTATTGGAGTAGATAAAGATTATGGTCATGATTATCAATATTATAATTGTAGTCATCCTAAAGCGGAATCGTATAGACTTCTTGCTTATACCATTTGTCATTTTATATCTCCTTAATATACCTAGTAGCTTTATTATAATATAAATTATAAAAGGTTGTTAATTAAATTAACAACCTTATCACTTATAGTCCTAAAACTGTTGGTAACCAGAGAGTTATTTGAGGTACAAATGTTAGTACTATTAATGTAATAATCATGACTATATAGAAAGGTATCATGCCCCTCGACAGCTCTTCTATAGAGATCTTACCGATAGATGAGCCTACAAATAGGACTGAGCCAACTGGCGGGGTTAAGAGTCCTATTCCCAGGTTTAGCATCATAATTACCCCAAATTGGACCGGATCCATCCCCACCCTGGTAACGACTGGAAGTAGAATAGGTGTAGTTATCAGGATTAGTGGAGCCATGTCCATAATCATTCCTAAGAATAACAGGATTCCATTTACTATCAGTAATATGACAATCTTATTATCAGTAATACCTATTAAGGCATCAGTTATTAAAGCTGGAACCCTTAAATATGCCATCATCCAAGCAAATCCACCTGACGTTGCAATCAAGGCTAAAACAAGTGCTAAGGTTCTTAGGGAACTTGCTAAAATTGGCTTCAGGTGTTTTATCTTTAATGATCTATACACAAAGAAGGAAATAAAGAAGGCCCATACAGTGGCAATAGCTGCTGATTCAGTTGCAGTAAACCATCCAGCCCCGACACCACCCATGATGATGATAATTGTAAACAAGCCTAGGAAACTGTCGGCTAAAATTTTGATTCCTTCCTTAAAGGTGTATTTTTTCCCCTTAGGATAATTTCTCTTCACTGAAATGGCATAACCTAGAACCATTAGCATGAGACCTAAAAATATACCTGGTAATAATCCACCTAAAAATAGCTTACCTACTGACAAGCCCCCTGCTGCAACTGAGTAGATAATCATATTGTGGCTTGGTGGAATCAAGATTCCTTGCACTGAACTGGCTATGGTCATACTCACTGAGAAGTCCTTATCATAACCTGCCTTTTCCATCATGGGTATTACTATGGCACCTAAAGAAGATACGTCTGCAACTGCAGAGCCTGAGATACCACCAAAGAACATACTGTCCACAACATTAACCATGGCTAGTCCACCGCGTACCCTACCTACTAAAACGTCAGCCATGGCTACTAGCTTGTCTGAAATGCCGCCCCGTCCCAGGATTTCACCCATAACGATAAAGAAGGGTATGGCAACCAATGAAAAGGAGCTCACAGACCTTACCATTTGCTGAGTGACAACCATGGCAGGGATATCTAAATAACCTGCAGTAATAAAGGTTGAGATTGCTAAGGCAAAGGCAACTGGTACCTTAATTAATAATAGTAATATAAAAAGTCCTAATAATAAAGCCGTTGCAACACTAGTACTAGCCATCCTAATCCCCCATTTCCTGGATGATATCATCTATATCAATCTTGTCATCATCCTTCATTGTCTCAATAATCTTTTCTATCGTATACATTATAACCAAGAAGCCTGCTATGGGAGCCATTATATATGGCATAAAAGCTGGCCATTGGGTAGCCGGTAATGTGGAGGTCCTTGTATGATATACCAGTCTAGATCCATAATACAATAAGGAACCACCGAAATAAATAATTAAAAGTTCTCCAAGAACTGTAACGCCTTTTCTTAAGGACTTAGGTAATAGATTTAAGAAAAAGGCTATGGATATATGGATTCCCTCACCTATTCCTATGGCCATACCAATGAAGGCAAACCAAGTCATAAGAATAGCTGCTACTTCTTCGGTCCACCTAGGAGACTTGCTGATGATTAATCGAGAAAAGACCTGTAAAATTACAATAAGTAGCATGAGGGTTATAAATACCATGGCAAAACCTTCCATGATGTCTGTTAGCCTCTTATTGATTTTTCGCATCTTGCCCCTCCTTCTTCGAGTTTTAAAAATAAGGGTTAAGTTGGACTTAACCCTTATTCACTTAGCCTCTTAAATTATTGAGTATTTCTAATTCTTTCGATAAGTTCTGCTTCATAGCCAGTGTACTTATCATAAATCTTGCTCATCTTTTCTTGCCATTCTTCATTGGATTCTAGTCTTGTTATAGTAACTCCGCCTTCTATAACAGCTTGCTCACTTTCTTTTTCATATTCTTCCCAAAGTCTTCTTTCTAGTTCTGCTGATTCTTTAGCAGCTTGTCTGAAGATTTCTTTTTCTTCATCAGTTAGTGAATCCATTACCATGGTGCTAGTGAGTATTAGCTCAGGAATCCTGGTATGCTCATCAAGTGTTAGGTAAGGAGCAACTTCAAAGTGATGAGTTGAATAGTAGGATGGGAAATTGTTTTCAGCACCATCAATAACTCCTGTTTGAAGAGCTGAGTAAACATCTGCATATGCAAGAGCCATTGGTGAGGCACCTAGACCTTCAACTAAGTCCATCATCAATTCTGTCTCTTGTACCCTGATCTTTAGGCCCTTCATGTCGTCTGGTGTCTTGATTTCTCTGACGGAGTTGTAGAAACTTCTAGCTCCTGCATCATACCAAGCTAGACCTACTAACTTGTTTTCTTCTAGTTTAGCTAGTAATTCATCACCGATTTCACCTTCTACAACCTTAAACATGTGGTCCTTATCCCTGTAGATGTATGGAAGCATTAATACTTCTAGAGATTTTTCAAATTCTGTGATTGGTGACAAGCTAAGTCTACCAAATTCAATAGCACCAAACTGAATTTGCTCTGTAACTGATTTTTCATCCCCTAGTTGGCTACCACCATATACTTCTATCTTGTACTTACCATTGGTCCTTTCCTCAACTAACCTAGAGAACTCCATCGCACCTTCATAGGTTGGATAGCCTTCTGGATGTACCTCAGCCAATCTCATGACAATAACTTCATCTGGCTTTTCATCACCTGGTTTGTCATCAGTTGGGTCTTCTGCACCTGGAGAATCAGCTGGTGGAGCTTCTTCTTTTGGTGAACAACCTACAACAACACCTAGTAGTAAAATTAGTACTAACAGCAATGATGTAAACCTTTTCATAGTAGTGCCTCCTTTTCTTTTTAACATCTTACTTAACAATAGGATACAAAATATTCAGACTTTGGTAAATGGATTTATTTGTGTTGGATAAGGATTTCCTTGCCATGTTACAAAATAGTCTGAATTTTCGAACGTATATGCTGGTAAAAATGGATTAAAGAGACAATTCTTATCTCTTTAATCCTTTCTGTCTTACCTTGCTAGCCAACCACCATCTACAGCTAGGATGTGCCCATTCATGTAATCAGAAGCTTTTGAACTTAAGAAGACTGCTGCTGCTCCTAAGTCCTCTGGAACTCCCCACCTTACTGCAGGAATCCTGCTGCTGATCTCAGCCTTTCTTTTCTCATTTGCCCTAATAGGGGCTGTATTAGCAGTTTCAATATATCCCGGTGCAATGGCATTAATTTGGATATTCTGTTCTGCTAACTCATTTGCAAAGGCTCTTGTCAAGCCGGCTACCCCATGTTTAGATGCGGTATAGGATGGTACAAATTTTCCACCTTGGAAGGATAGCATGGAGGCAATGTTGATTATCTTGCCTGAGCCCTGTTTAACCATGTGCTTGGCCGCTTCCTTTGAAAGGTAATATACTGCTGACAGATTAAGGTCTATTACCTTCTGCCACATCTGGTTTTCACCTTCCAGGATAGGGGCCCTATAGATGGTACCTGAATTGTTCACTAGGATGTCGATTTTCCCAAAAGCCTCAACGCACTTCTCGATGGATTTAGCAGCTTCCTCTTCAAGAGAAAGATCTGCCTGGTAGAACTCTACCCTTCTTCCATAACCTTCTATCTCTGCCCTTACTTCTTCAGTATTTCTACCTGAATGGGTTACTATAAATATATCTGCACCAGCCTTAGCAAGGGCATTAGAAATGCCCCTGCCTATTCCTGTATGCCCGCCTGTAACCATGGCAACCTTACCATCAAGTCCGAAGGTTTCCTGTAAAAAATTATTCATTAGCATACACTCCTCATCTATTAGCTAGAAGTATTACTCTTACATTAAGTCTTCCATTGGCACTGGATCTAGGTCAGTATAGGTCTTGTTTTCTCCTACCATAGCCCAAATGAAAGTATATTTTCCTGTAGCTACACCACTATGAATTGACCAGGATGGTGAGATAACAGCTTCTTCGTTTCTCATAACAATATGCCTAGTCTCATGTGGTTCACCCATCAGATGGAATACTACTGTTTCTGGCTCCATATCAAAGTACATATAAACTTCCATCCTTCTATCATGAAGGTGGGTTGGCATTGTATTCCACACAGAGCCTTCCTCTAGTATTGTCAAGCCAAGTTGTAATTGACAGGATTGGCAAACATTTGGATGAACATATTGATAGATAGTTCTTTGGTTTAACTCAGCAGGAGATCCAGCCTTGATAGGTTGAGCATCCTTTATATTTATCTTAACTGTAGGATAGGACGTATGGGCTACTGCTGAATTCAAATAGAATTTAGCTGGATTTTCTGGGTTCTTGGACCTAAATACTACATCCTTAGTTCCACTACCAACATAGAGACCATCCTTATTGTCTAATTCATACTCTTCTCCATCTAGTACTACTACTCCAGGAGCTCCTATATTGATGATTCCTAGCTCTCTTCCCTCTAAAAAGTATTCTGCTCCAATTTCCTTGCCTGCCTCTAATTTTAATTCCTCTTCTCCTGGTGTTGCTGAGCCTGAGATTATCCTATCATAGTGGGAATATACTAATTTTATTTCACCCTTTTGGAATAGACCGCTAATATGGAACTCCTCTCTTAGCCTTTTTGTATCATAGTGCTTAGCATCCTTATTGCTTGACGCGTATCTAACTTCTAACATTATAACTCCTCCTTGTAATTTAATTATATTCTATAAGGTAATGATTATACTAACTACCTTTTAATAGCTCTACTTGTACCGCTGCCATTAGGAAGGCTCCAACTCCCTTATGGTCATCTACGCCAGTTTCCTCACATACGTAGGATTCAAAGGATCCATCCCTGTAATCCTTGACTCCAAGGCCTCCTGACTTACAGGTGCCTACTAGGTGGACCTCTCCATCTGGATCCTCCTCTATAAATTGTTCAACCAGCCCATCATAGGCCTTAAGAGCCTTATCCTTATAGCTCTCGTCCAAGAATCCTAGCCTTACACCCTTGGCCAGACTATAAGTAAACATGGATGAGGCAGATGCTTCTAGATAGTTGCCTTCTAGATGGCCCTTGTCAAGAACCTGCCACCATACTCCGGTTTCGTCTTGAACATCTACTACTCCCTTCATTAAACTTTGGAAGATTTCTATCAGCCTAGCCCTCTTAGGATGAAGCTCTGGTAGGTACTCTATTACCTCAAGCAAGCCAACTGAATACCAGCCCAAGCCCCTTCCCCAGCAGCTACTTGATAGCCCAGTTTCTGGGTCCGCCCAAAACTCTGTCTTGGTCTCGTTGTATCCCTGAACCAAGAGTCCGGTTTCCTTGTTTTGGTTAAAGTTTGCAGCATTAATTATTTGATTGGCTGCATCATCTAGGGCTTCTTCATCTCCAAATTCCTTTCCAAACTGAGCATAGAAAGTCAGGCCCATATATACACTATCTATAAATATAATGTCCTTAAAGGCTTTCTTGTGTAGGAAGTTCCCAAAGGATGTTCTTGGATGGGTATCAAACTGGCTTCTAAGTTTATAGGCAGCCTTCTTGTATCTCTCTTCTCCAGTTTCATGGTATAGGCTAAATAGAACCCTGCCTGTATTGATATTATCCACTTCGTAGGTGTCTAGGACATATCCCTTGATTTCACCATCTTCAGATATGTTTGGAGATATACTATTTTTTATATACCCAAAATACTTGTTATTATTGGTCAGTTTCCACAAGTCCTCCATACCCTTTAATACAACACCATATTCATGGTCCCATTTATCGGATAAATCAGGAAATCTTTTTATTGTTGAATCCGCTAATCTAATGTAAACCGGCATTTCTCCCTTAACCAAGTTAACTCCTCCTCTTTGCCTATCTCTAACAAAAGCTCTAAAACGTGAAATCATTCTAGAGCCCTTGTTAGATGAATCTATTTATTCAGCTATTCTTAAAGCATTACCTTCACTACAACTTTTTTAACCGCCATTGGTTCCCCTATAGCCTTTCTTGGTAAATGACCATCTTGGGGGAAGAGAATCATGATGACGTCATCCTTTAGAGTTATATAATCGCCATCAACATCTTCGTATAGGTCGCAATCAGTTGCCCTATTATAAGGACCAGATTTAACCATCTCATCAACATGAGGATAATAACCAATTAATTCTTCGCCTTTATATAGGTATTGGATATCTAAGTGATAGTCATGACTTTCCCATGGTGGGTTTTCCATTGTAGTATACTCTTGAACTAATGCAACGACTTTTTTACCATCTAGTTCATACTCGCCTGGAGGTAGGTTCTCTAAATCTGCTGTCTTAATGAACTCAAAACCTTTTTCTAAACCGGGTGCCAATCCATAATATAGATGGGCATTTTTTAATGTATCAACTATCATATTTGCAACCTCCTATTTATTTAGTGTCTCTATTATATAGGATAACCTTTTCAAATAACATGTAATTAATTGTCAAGCATCTTCAGAAACTTGCTTATTTGAAAATATTCTGTCTATTTTCCCCTTGCATGAAGATGTGTTCTAGAAGGTTACTTCACGTTTTTCTTCCGAGGATTGGTAAATCCCCTTAATAAGTTTAAGGCTCTTCATGGCTTCATCACCGGTAACCAAGGGAGGTCTATCTTCCAATAACGCTTCAACAAAGTCCTCATATTGCCTAATATGGGAGGTCTCATCAACCTCTGGGCTTGTATTGAGTTCATTTGCTTTTTGAGGGTTAAGGATGGATTCAAACTCATCCCATTTACCATCTTGGAAATGGTAGGCAAGGAGATGATCATTCCTTATAATCACCGATCCCTTGTCCCCAAAAACACTTAGTTCTGCATAAAGACCTGGATAGGCCACTGTAGTCCCTTCAATGGTAGCTATGGCTCCACTGGTAAACTCAAGGTGGGCTAGACCAGTGTCCTCAGTCTCTATCTCCTTATGGAGGAGGGTTCTACATTTACCACTAACACTTTTCACATCACCAAAGACATGAATCAATAAATCTATATAATGGATGGATTGGTTAATTAGAGCTCCACCTCCATCATGCTTCCAGGTCCCCCTCCAGGGATTACTATAGTACTCCTTATCCCTATACCAGATGGTCTTGGCTGAGCCCCAAAGGAGCTTTCCCAGCTTACCTTCTCTTATGGCCTTCTTCAAAAGGAGGATGGGCTCATCAAAGCGGTGTTGGAAGATTACACCCAGCTTGACCCCCTCTTCCCTGCAGGCATCAACCATGGCCTGGGCCGCCTCTACTGTTGTAGAGATGGGCTTTTCACATATAACATGCTTGCCTGCCCGGGCAGCATCGATGGCAGCCTGGCTATGATCACCAGACGGTAGGCATATTGCTACAGCATCAATCTCAGGATCCTTGAGCATCTCCCTATAATCTAGGAAGTATCCACAGCCCAAGCCTTCTGCATAGGCCAGGCGCTTGTCACTTCTGCCTGCTATATCGATTAATTCAGCATTGGGAAGGCTCTTGATAATCCTAGCATGGACCTTCCCTATGGAACCACAACCTATTAAACCAAACCTTACCTTATCCATACCTTGCCTCCTATTCTCCAAAACTCTTTTATTAACATGCCTGGTTTTATAAAGTAGCATTTCTCAAGCCTAACCAAGCCTTTCCAGCATCAAGCCCTCCAAGTGCCTACCTATATGCTTATTGAGAAACTCATCATAAAGATTTTCATAATCCTTTAATAGATTATATATCCTATCCTTGAAGACATATTTCCCACTGGAGTCCTTTTCCTCTAATATAAGGCCGTAGGTTATATGAAGGATTTGCCTTGCATCCTTATTATCCAAAAATCCTACCAGGTCCTCATCTCTTATATCCCTTAATGGCGGCAACTTATCCGGATCCCCATCTATATGATAGTAGGCCTTGGCCCTTTCTAAATTATCTAGGGCAAAAGCAAAGACTTCTCTAAAAAGATGAATATCCTTATGGGCTATAACCCTCATGGCCTCAAGCCAGTTGGTACCAGCTGTCTTTAGGTGGAATTCCCCCTGAGTGATATCCCCAACTAGAGGAAATATCGTAAACTTGTCACTACCAGAATGAACGCTTATCTTGTAGCCAAAACGTTTGGCAATTAAGAAGTGTTGATAAAAGTTCTCCCTAAAGGCCTCCCTATCTCCAATATAGTCTATGCCCTTTTGGAATTCACCAAGGAATCTAGGGGCTAGGGTTTTGAGCTTGACGTCATTTCTTTGCAACTCAGAGGCTATAAAAAAATGGGCTGGGATTGAGGTAGGAAAGGAGGTCTCATCAATGGAAACTTCAAAATCTACCCTTTTTTCCACCTGGGAAATAAGCTCCCTATAGATCTCACTGGCAAAGCTTATGGCATCAAGGTAGATTAAGACTATCCTCATAAAGTCTAACTCCTCAAAGGTTATGTCCAAATCCTCTCCGACTAAAAAGGTCTTGTTTAAATATCTATCCTCTAATTCATTCCTGACTGACTTATCTATCATAGAATATCTTTCAGCTAGTTCTTCTTCCTTCAAATGATTTGCTGAGCTATCCAGAAAATCAGAGCAATCCAGGGTTATCATGGTAAAACCACAATCCAGGGCCATCTTTACCTCAGAAAAACTTTTTAGATGGTCGCCATCAGCCCCATATCCTGACTGATAGTTTTCCTGAAAAACCGCCCAGCTGGCAGCATCCAAAACCTCCTTATAATCCCTTCCAGTAAGATTGAGTTCCCGGATGGACTGTTGGGCTAAAATGGGAAAGACATCATATTCCTTCACAAGTTTAATATGTCCAGGAGATGCCAGACCCAGCCTATCCCCTAGCCCAATAGATGTCTTATTAGTCCTATTGGCTAATGGGGCTGTAAAAGGAAAGTGCCTTCGTAACACCTTACTATTGAAATTATTTAAAGGACAAATCTTCCCACTATTTGATAGTATATAATCCCCCTCAAATTCATCCAGGAGTACCCCCTTACCTAGGACCACTAAGTGTCTTGTCCTCTTTAACTTGACCATAAATAGAATCGAACCATCCTTTTTATATATTGATTCAGGATAAAGATTATACTGGTGGGCCTCTCTTTTTAAATCATCTATATTAATTTTGCCAGCCAGCAAATCTTCGCCTATCCCTAATAATTTTTCCATAATCCTCCCTCTTTTCATGAATATAGTAAAATCCAATCTATATTTTGATACCCTAATATAAGGATTTAATTCTTATATTAATATGGTAAATAAAAAAGCCTGCACACTAGGGTACAGGCTCTATCTTTATAGACTGAGTATTTCCTTCCAAATGGTCTCATTGACTGGTATTCCCTGATCCAGGTTTTCTTGGCGGGTTTTAAGAACCCTTTCTCCTGGATAGAGGATTGTAGTTTCTGAATCCACGGGCTTGGAACTCTTAATGAACTCTATTGTATTGGTTACCATCTCATCAGAGATCTCAGGCAAATTAAATCTAGCCTGGTCAATTGCTATAAAGACTTGGGATATACTAAACTCGTCTTCTCCTTCTCCCAGCCTTCCGATATCATAGGTAGAGTTGCCTCCAGAGAGGACTGCTGCAACCAAGTCCAGGGCTATGGATAGGCTGGAGCCCTTCCAATAGCCAGTTGGTAGTACCCGGCTGGTCTCCTCAATAGCCTCAGGGTCAGTGGTTAGATTGCCATCCTTGTCAAAACCACCAGGAATAGGTAATTGACTACCCTTTAGCTTGTATTGCTCTATTTTCCCATAGGAAAATTGTGACATGGCCATGTCTACCACCAAATGCCTGCCATCACTTCTGGGTATAGCTATGATGAAGGGGTTATTACCTATTCTGATATCCTGCCCTCCCCAAGGGGGCATATTAGGTAGGGTATTGGTCCAACAGATGCCTACACAGCCTGAATCAGCTGCCTGCCATCCATAGGTCCCCCCCCTCATCCAGTGGTTGGTATTCCTCAAGGCCACAAGTCCTATTCCAAAGTCCTTGGCCAGCTTGATGGCCCTGTCCATGGAAAA